>CAVJNC010000121.1:0-6288 GCA_963650905.1 Subdoligranulum sp. APC924/74 | reverse complement strand
CCCTTATTCCGTCGATATGGTATTTTTCGAAAAAGAAGCACGCCGACGAAACGAGGAAAGACTGAACTTCCGTTCTGCCGTAATCGAATCTTCTCGTTCCCCATTCCTTATGCTCTATTCTGTCCCAACCTTTATTTTCGTAAAGGGGCGCGCCGTCGAATTCGTAAAGCCCGAATTCGTCCTTCGGAAAATGAGCGGGAACCCAATCGAGAATAACGCCGATATTTTCCTTGTGGAACGCGTCGACGAGAGCCATAAAATCCTTGGGCGTTCCGAGCCTCGATGTAACGGCGAAATAGCCAGTGGCCTGATATCCCCACGAACCGTCGAAAGGATATTCCGTAAGCGGCATCATCTCCACGTAATTATACCCGTGGGATTTAACGTAAGGCACGAGTTCGCCGACGAGTTCGTTATAAGAATAATAATCGCCGTTTTCTTTGCGTTTGAACGACAACAGATTGACCTCGTAAATATTCATCGGAAGAGTGTGAGTGTTCTGCTCTTTTCTCTTTTTGAAATATTCCTCGTCTTTCCAGTCGTAGCCGTTCAGATCGTAAATTTTGGAGGCTGTTGCCGGCGTCGTTTCGCAGTGGAACGCGTAAGGATCGGCTTTGAGAATTTTTCCGCCGTCGGACGTCACGCAGTATTTATAATTATCGTATACTTTCAAGCCTTCGACGAAGACTTCGAAAACTCCGTCGTCGTTCGTCATCGGCGTTGCGGATTCGTTCCACTCGTTAAAATCGCCGACAACCGACACCGCTTTTGCGGAAGGCGCCCACACTCTGAATATAACGCCTTTCTTTCCTCCGCGCGAGGTAAAATGCGAGCCGAGATATTCGTAGGCTTTGTAATTCGTTCCCTGATGGAATAAAAATTTTGCTAAATCGTCTTTCTTTGGCATCCGATGCTCCTGTCCGAATTGTTTTTATCGTTTGCGGGTTTGCCCGCCGTGCGATTTCGTCGTCTATATTTTGTCGTTTAAATTATATACGCGTCTTTCTTTTCGGGCGCTCTCGAAAGTTCGGCTTTCTTCGCCTCGTAACCTTTTCTGCCGAGAAGGGCGTAAGCGGCGTTCTTGCCGTTTTCAACCCCCGGTTGATTGTAGGCGTCGATATTGAGGAATTCGCCCTCGAACGCCGTCTGCATTTCGAAATAATAGATAAGTTCGCCGATGGTGAACGCATTTATTTCGGGGAGAATTATCGTGTGATTCATTCTCTTTTTAACGGTAAGCGCGTATTCCGTCGCCTGTCTTTCCGCGTCGATGAGTTCGTTCATCGTGTGGCCGCAGAGGAAATGCACGTCCGGAATATCTTCGCACCCTTCGGGAATCGCCGTTTCTTTTCTGTATTTGTTCACGGCGATGAACGTTACGACTTTATCGTAAGGTCCTTCGGCGTAAAGTTGAACCTGACTGTGCTGGTCGGTTACGCCGAGCGATTTCACCGGGGTCTGCCCAGCGTGAACCGCAACGCCGTTGTTATCGACTTCTTTGCCGAGCGATTCCGCCCAGATCTGGCAATACCAGTCCGCAAAGTATTTCAGTCCGTCGGCATAAGGCATCATAACGGAAATGTTTTTGCCTCTTTTCATGGCGATATCCTGCAGAATCGCGTTCATAAGAGGCGGGTTTTTGCTGAGATTTTTATTCATGGCGATTCTCGCCATATACGCCGCGCCGGCTAAAAGTTCGCCGATATCCACGCCCGTCACCGCGGCGGGAAGAAGCCCCACGGGACTGAGTTCGGAAAATCTTCCGCCCACTCCGTCGGGGATATAATACGTTTTATAACCCTCGGCTTTTGCGATTTTTATGAGATTACCCGAGTTTTCCGAAGTGGTGGCGATGACGTGATCTTTCACCTTGTCGCCGAGTTTCGCTTTGAGCATATCGTATATTATCAGATATTGCGACATGGTTTCGGAAGTCGATCCGCTCTTCGTTATAACGTTGAAAACGGTTTTCTCTACGTCGATAACGTCGAAAAGCGCGGCCATTCTTTCGGGATCGATATTATCCTCGACGTAAAACCTGGGCGCTTTTCTCTCCTTTGCGGGGAGGTCGTTATAATGAAGGTGGCAAAGAGCCTGAAAAACCGCGATAGGGCCGAGCGCGCTGCCGCCGATGCCGAGAACGACGAAATATTTTGCCGTTCTTCTTATCTCCTTAGCCGTTCTGTTTATATCCGCGACGATTTCTCTCTGATGAAGAGGCAAATCCATCCAGCCGAGCCAACCTTTGCCCTTTTCGCTTTCGAGTTTTCCGAGCGCTTTATCGGCGGATTTTCTGTAAGCCACGAGTTCTTCTCTCGTTATTCCTTCGTCGCCGATGAATTCTTTCATCATATTGTTATAATCGAGCCTTATCGTCATTGCTCTTTTCCAGTCTTTATTCTGATATCTTTTTGCCATAATTTTACTCCTTAGAAAATTTTGTAAGCGATTTCACGCATTTTTTCAAGACTTCTTTTTATTTCCGATACGTCGCCGTAATCGTCTTTATACACTTCGATCAGAGCGTCGCCGTCGAATCCGACGTCCTTAAGCCGCCGGAACAATTCTTCGAAATCGAATATTCCCTCGCCGGGGAGTTTTATTTTTCCGTTCTCGTCCACGTCGGATATATGAACGGTTTTTATGTTATGCCCCATCGCCTCGATATATTTGCGATAGTCTATACCCGACCTTCTCGCTTGCTTTATATCGAGCGTAGCCATAAGATCGGGGGCGTAAGTTTTTACTTTTTTGAAATATTCGGGATAACTGCAGAACGCCCACGCGACGTTTTCGAGACAGATTTTAATTCCGTATTTCGCCGCCGTTTCGCAAAGAACCGCAAGGCGTTTCCCCGCTTTTTCGTAATCGTCGTAATCGGAGCCCGCTTTTATCCTCGCTCTGCCGTGCATGGTGTAACAACGCGCGCCGAGAAGCCGCCCCGTGGAAAGAACCCTTTCGAACCAGTAATTCGCGTCGTCGAACGCCCTCCGATTCGCGGAAAACAATTCCGTTTCGAAATTAAGGGTTATAACGTGAAGCGAATGAACGTTGAGATTGCCTTTTCTCGAAAGAAGGAGTTTACCGTATTCTTCGGTATATTCCGAAAAACTTTCGAGGAAAATTTCGCACGTTCTCGCGTCTATCTCGTTAAGCGTTACGAGCGAATCTTCGTTATATTCTCTTAAAAACAAACTTGCGGTCGAAACACCGACTTCCATTTAAGTTACCTCGTTTTATCTCGTTTTTATAAAACGGATTTTTCCGTTTTCGGCGTAAACGAGAATATCGTCGCCGCTCTTTATTCTTCCGTCGATGAGCGCGTCCGTAAGCATATCTTCGATAAGCGTGGTTATCGCGCGTTTTAAAGGTCTTGCGCCGTAAACTTCGTTGTAACCTTTATCGATGATCACGTCCGCCGCGCTCCCCGCGACTTTAAGTTTTATTCCGTTATCCGCAAGGCGTTTTATGAGTTTTTCGAGCAGAACGTCTACCACTTTTCCGCAATCTTCTCTCGAGAGACTGTGGAAAACGATTATATCGTCCAGTCTGTTCAGAAATTCGGGACTGAACTTTTTCTTCAGAGCCTCGGTTATTCTGTCTTTCGCCTCGCGTTCTCTGTCCGCTTCCGTGGCGAACCCGAAATTCGACCTCTGAGCCGTCGCCGCCGCGCCGACGTTAGACGTGAGAATAATTATCGTGTTTCTGAAATCTACCGTTTTACCCTTACTGTCCGTCAGCCTGCCCTCGTCGAGAATCTGCAACATAAGATTGAAAATCTCGGAATCGGCTTTTTCGATTTCGTCGAACAATACGACCGAATAAGGCTTTCTTCTCACTTTGTCCGTAAGGATGCCCGCGTCCTCATACCCGACGTACCCCGGGGGCGCGCCTATGAGTTTCGCGACGGAATTCTTTTCCATATATTCGCTCATATCGATTCTTATCAGACTGTTTTTATCGCCGAAAACGACGTCCGCAAGAGCCTTTGAAAGTTCGGTTTTGCCAACGCCCGTAGGCCCTACGAAAATGAACGAGCCGATCGGTCTGTTCGGATCTTTTATGCAGGTTCTCGCGCGTTTTATCGCCCTCGAAACGGCGTTTACCGCCGCGTCCTGCCCGATAACCCTGTCGTGCAGTTCGTTTTCGAGATTGTTGAGTTTATCCGTTTCGTCGGACGTTATTTTCGTAACGGGGATTTTCGTCCATTCCGCAACGACTTCCGCAACGTCCTCGCCGGTTATTTTCGGCGTGGAATTGCTTCTTTCGTCCAACGCCCTTTCGTTTATTTTATACAACTCGTCGCGAAGTCCGTCGATTTTTTCGAGCAGTTGCCTCTTTTCGTCGACGTAATCTTCGCCCATAGAAAGAACGTATTCCAGTTCGTTTTCCGCTTTTCTGAGTTGCGCGTTTTTTTCGGAATATTCTTTCGGCGTGAAACAATATTTCAAACGGGCCTTAGCCGCCGCTTCGTCGATAAGGTCGATTGCCTTATCGGGAAGGTTTCTGTCCGTGATATACCTGTCCGAGAGCGTGACCGCGGCTTTAATCGCTTCGTCGGTTATTTCGACGTTGTGATGCGCCTCGTATTTATCTTTCAGTCCCTTTAAAATTATAATCGAATTTTCAACGCTCGGAGCGTCGATCGTTATAGGTTGAAATCTTCTTTCAACGGCGGGATCTTTTTCTATATAGGTTCTGTATTCGTCAATCGTCGTCGCCCCTATCGTCTGCAATTCGCCGCGCGCAAGCATAGGTTTTAACATTTCGGCGATATCGAGATTTCCGTCGCCCGTACTGCCCGCGCCCATAATATTGTGAATTTCGTCGATAAAGAGGATAATATCGCCCCTCGAAATAACGTAATCTATCGCGTTTTTGAATCTTTCCTCTAATTCGCCGCGATATTTCGCCCCCGCGATAAGCCCCGAAACGTTAAGCGAAAAAATCGTTTTGTTTCTGAGAATATCGGGGACGGTTCCGGACGCGATTTCGAGGGCAAGTCCCTCCACGACCGCGCTTTTGCCGACGCCCGGCTCGCCGACAAGAACGGGACTGTTCTTCGTCCTGCGCGAAAGAGACTGAATGATCTGACCGATTTCCTTTTCTCTGCCTATGACGGGATCGAGTTTCCCGTCTCTCGCCTTTTCGGTAAGATCGTAACCGAATCTGGTAAGCGGATTGTCTTCTTCATCGCCGCTTGCGGCAATCGTTTCGTCGTCGTTTTCGGGCGTTTCGTCGGGTTCGGCTTCCGCCTCACGGATATCGTTTATTTTTTCTTCTCTGCGGAAAATCTTATCTTCGAGTTCCTTGGTTACGGACGGAAAATCCACGTCCATTTTACGCAGAATACTCATCGCCACGCAATCTCTTTTGTTGAGAATCGCAAGCAGAAGATGCTCCGTGGAGATGTATTTCGTTTTCGAAACGTCGGCAAGGTACTCGGAATCTTTGTTTACGACCGCTTTCGCTTTGGGCGTGAAACCGCCCGTCTGGTCGTTATAACGGAACGTTTCTTTGAGGTATTCGAAATAATTATCCTTATTCACTCCGTGATCGTTCAACGCCTTGCACGAGCCGCACTTGGGCAGGCACAGCAAGCCGTAAAGAATCTCTTCCGTTCCGACGTAATTCAATTTATATTTCCGAGAAACCACCTGAGCGTTTTTTATCGCGTAAACGACGCCCTGAGTGCATTTAAATTCATTCATAATCCCTGCGTCCCCGAAGAAAATTCAGTCTTTTCCCGACCGTTATCCGGCAATAAGTTCCTTGAGATATTCTTTAAGTTTGTCTTTGAGTTCCGCGTCGCGGAGACCGTATTCGATATTCGCTTTGAGATAACCGAATCTGTCGCCCATATCGTATCTCGTTCCGTCAAAAACATAGGCGAGCGCGCCTTCGCTTCTCGCGATTAAATCGAGAGCGTCGGTGAACTGATATTCGTTATTCGCGCCGGGCTTAAGATTATCTATGATTTTGAAAATTTCGGGCGAACAAACGTATCTGCCGAGCGGCGCAAGGTCGCTCTTCGCTTCTTCTTTTTTGGGCTTTTCGGTTACTTTCGTCATATTATAGACGTCTTTTTCGAGAATTTTATCGTACTCGACGGACGCGTATTTCGAAATAACGTCCATGCTCACTCTTTTGCAGCCGAGAACGGTTTTACCGTATTTTTCGTATACATCGATAAGTTGACCGATAACGGGGCGCGTTTCGTTATACATGACGTCGTCGCCGAAAAGAACCGCGAACGGTTCGTTGCCGACGAAATCCCTCGCAAGGTTT
>CAVJNC010000120.1:0-6305 GCA_963650905.1 Subdoligranulum sp. APC924/74 | reverse complement strand
TTTGGTTGCGGGCAAGTCTGACGGCGAGTTTTTAGGCTAAGACAAGGCACGCGAGCGGGTTAATACTTGACGTATAAGCCGCGATCGTAACGACGTATTAGTCAAAAAATCGCCGTCAGACCACGGTTCGTTTTATTCTCGGCTGGCATGCCGAGCGAATTTGCGGCAACCTCGCCGTCGTTTTCCGCTTGTTAATCTGAGTTTATGCTTTTAAATCGGCGTTTTATGCTTGTTAATCTGCGTTTTCCGCGTCCTTATAAAGAGTGTCGGAGCAGCCGGAGAAGATCTTCGCAAGCACGCCGTCTTTTATCATTTTAACGTCTTTCGAAACGATAACCTCGTTGCCTTTCTTCACGGAGATGATTCCGGTGCAACCATTGAACGCCTTTTCTTCAACGTCGTTTTCGAGAGAAATGGTCGCGTTAAGAGTTACGTTCACGAGACCGGTGCAGCCGCCGAAAGCGAGCGTGCCGATCTTTGCGCAATCTGTAAGATCGAACTGACCGAGAGCGAATTCGTTGCCTACGCCGAGAGCGGTGCAACCGCTGAACGCGCTTTCGCCGATCGACGCGATGCCCTTGAAGTTGTTTTTTTCGTCGGTCGTAACGTTCTTGAGCGCGGTGCAACCGTTGAACGCGTTTTTATCTATCGCGACGTTTTCACCTTCGATATAAACGTTCTTGAGAGCGGTGCAACCGTTGAACGTGTTCGCGAACACGTGGTTTCCTTTAAGATAAACGGTCTTTACGGTAGTGACGCCGTAGAAAGCGTAAGGCTGAACGGCGCAATCGGCGTAAGATTTAACGGTGATTTCGTATTCGCCCTCTTCGCCTTCCGCGGGGAGAACGTATTCGCCGTCGTCGTTTTTGTTGACTTTGATCTTCTTTTCGGAAGCCGCGATTTCGCCCGTAACCACAACCGTTTCGAGAGTGGTGGGGATATAATAAGTAGCGGTGTTGTCCGAATCTCCGTCGTTATAAGTCTGCGTGCAGGAAGTGAGCGACGAGGTGGAAGCCGTTCCGAAAATATAACCGAAAAGTTTCTTTTCGTTTGCCGCGCCCTTCATATCGTTGGTAGCGTCCGGCGCGCCCTTTTCCGAGCCTGCGAACGGAAGAGTTATTTTTTTGAGAGAAGAAAGGTTCGAAAACGCGCCCGATTCGATTTCTTTAACGTTATCGCCGACGACGATTTCCTCGATGAAAGAAAGACTGTCGATCGCGTTAGCCGCGATTTTGGTTACGTTGTCGGGAATGGTTACCTTTTTAACGGTGTTTTCGTCGTAAGTTATTCCGTCGGCGTTGTTGGCGGTGAAGCCCTCCGCAAGTTCTTTATAATTTTTGTCCGCAATCAGGTCTTTCGCCGCGTCCGAAACGGTGTAACCGTTAAGCGTGACTTCGCCGTCCGCTTCGGTGATATCCCACGTGTATTTAACCGTGGTATCTTTCGTACCGTCGCTGTCGCACGACGTAAGCGTTGCGAAAAGAGTCGTCGCGAGCGCGAGTGTCAAAATAAAAGCAATGAGTTTTTTCATTCTTTGTCTCCTTGACGAAAAAGCGGAACGCTTTTTTTAACGAAACGCTTTGCAAAACAAAAACGCCCGATTCGTCAATTTATTGTTTATATTCTTTAAAATTTTATCATTAATTATATTATTTGTCAATAATTCGATTGCGATTATTTGCAATAATTTATTTTTTCAAATAACTTTCGCATTGTTTTCCGCGAATTCGGACATTGTTTTCCGCGAATCCGGACGGCGGGACGGGGCTCGGGGCTACTTGCAACCGTCGCAGGTTTTGCAGTTGCCCGTGCAGTTGATTTTTTTCGCTCCGGTCGACGAGTAAACCGCTCCGCTGTAATTTTTTCCGGCGGTTCCGCCGCAATCGGGGCATTTAACCTCGTCGTCGAATTTTTTAACGTATTCTTCAAAGATTTTACCGCATTTCCGGCATTTGTATTCGAAAAAAGGCATAAGTTCGCTCCCTCTGCTTTTTGTTTTTAAAAAACGGCTTTTTAAAACGGCTTTTTAAAGCGGCTTTTTAAAAAAGCGGCTGCCCGAGCAACCGCGAAAATTATATCACCGTCCGTCTTTTTTGTCAAATAACCGAATGGTCGCAAAAACGACTAAATAATCACTTTTCCGCTTACGAACGACTCGAAATATTCCTTTCTGCCGAACGCTTTCGCAAGTTCGCCGAGCCCGACGTTTTTGAACTCGTTGTCTTTGTAAAGTTTTTTCATCGCCGCAACGTTCTTTTCCGAGCCGACGGTTTTTTCGAGTTCGGCGAACATAACGAGGCTTTTGCGGTAGGTTATCGCAACGTATTCTTCCTCGTTCGCGTAACCATTCAAAGGTCTGTTCATACTTGTGTCCGCATTGTCCGAAAAAAGCGTTTTTATCTCAAAGAACGACTTATAGGCGGCTTTTGCCTTATCGATCATTGCGTTTGCGGCGTCCGTTTGCCCCGATGAAAGAAGGTAAAGATAAGACGAATATTCCGCCAAGCCTTCGTCTATATATCCGTCCGCGGTCTGGTTGTTTCCGACCGCCGCGCCCCACCATTGATGCGCCGTTTCGTGAAGAGCCGCGCGGAGTTTACTTTCGTCGTCGCCTTTGCAGGAGAGAAAGCACAGCCCCGAAAACTCCGTTCCGCCGCAAAAAAGCCCCGTTTCGACCACGGAAAAAGTTTTGTAAGGATATTCGCCGAATTCCGCGGAATAAAAATCGAAATATTTTTTTATCTCGTCGAGTTTTCCGTTTTCGGGCGTCGCGGAATAGTAATAAATGTCGGTATTTCCCGATTTTATCGCCGAAACGTCGAATTTATCCGAGAGCGCGAACGCAAAATAACGCCCGTTTGCGAGCGAGAACGAGTAATTCGTTCTGTCGCCGTCGATAACGGTTTTTTCGGGCGAGCCTGAACACGCGACGGTAAAGGACGAAGGAACGTTTATTTCCGCGTCGTAATCGAAAACGTCGGAAAAATACGGATCGCCGAACGAATGATATTCCGTCGGAACGAACCCGTTTTCGTCGAGTTTGCAAAGCGCGGGATAACATTCGCCGAGATTCGCGACGTTTTCGGTTATTCCGAGCCTGAGTCCGGCTTTCGGCAAAGTCGTTTCGAAATCTATCGCCGCTTCCGCCGTTTCGTCGGGAAGAATATCTTCGCATGAAACTTCGAGCGTCAGGTCGTTTTCCGAAACGGAGAAATCGAGAGTTTTTTCGCCCGAAGAGCAGGAGAGAATTTTTATTCCGCCGAAACTCTCGCCTTGATAAAACGCGTCTTTATGCCCTTCGAAAAAGGCTTTGTTTTTCTCGTCGTAAGCGTTCGGATAAAGGTTGAATTTTATCTTATTCAACCTTTCGTTTGACGAGTTAACGAACTTATAGACGGCTTTTCCGCTTATTACGCCGGCGTCGGCGTCGTAATACAGGTCGAGAAAACAAGAGTTTGAAACGTTCGTTTTTCCGCAGGCGGAAAGCGGCGCGGCAAATAGAATCGCGGCGGAGCAAAGGAAAACGGAAATGATTCTGCGCATAAAAAAGTCTCCCGTACAGTGTACGGGAAATCTTTCACGGATATGACTTTTGAGGGATGAAAGGCGCGTTTCGGGTTAAACTTTTAAGCGGCGGATTATTTTTCGGACGAAAGCAGATAGGTTTCGGGATCGATTTTCTCGCCGTTTTCGATGACTTCGAAGTGAAGGTGCGCGCCGTCCTTATATTCCTGCCTGTTGTTATCCGAAACCACGCCTATCACGTCGCCTTTTTTAACGGCTTTGCCTTCCGTGAGATTTTCGGCGGCTTCGACGGAATTATAAACGGTTTTCAGTCCGTTGCCGTGGTTTATCGTCACGGTCGTTCCCTGCAGATAAGAGGTGGTAACGCTTTCTATTTCTCCGTCGTAAACGGCGACCACGTTCGTTCCCGCGTCGGCGGCGAAGTCGATTCCCATATGTCCGGTGTAAACTCCGAGCGTTTTATTGAATACCACCGTCGAGGACGTGTAACTCTTTATTATCGTCGAAGAGGCGACGGGCAGATCGAAAACGATTTTTGCGGAAGCGGAAGCGTCCGATTCTTTTTCGGGATCTTTCGCGGAGCCGCTGTCGGACTCGTCCGGTTTAACGTCGGTCGATTCCTGTTCCTTTCCTCCCGTGGTCGACGATTGTTCGCTTTCATAAGGCGTTTCCGATTCCGGTTTATCCGCGACGTCGGACGATTTGTTGGTGAAAAGGACCACCGCGATCACCGTGGCGATGACGACGAGCGAAACGCCCGTTACGAGATAGTAGAGATTTTTCCTGACGAAGTCAAGCAACGATTTGTTATTTTTCTTTTCCGACATAATGATGTATCCTCCGGTTTTTTGATTGTCGAGGTCGGGACGTCGTTTTTTCCCGACGCTGAAGATTATTGACGGCGTTTCCGCATTTTATACGTTCCGCGAAAAAATATAAGCGAATTTTGTTTTCAGGGCGGCTAGCGATAACGAATGAAATCCCTATCGCTTAATATCCGCCGAAGTTTATCGGCGTGGCGACTTTCGCCTGCCCGTCCGGCGCGCCGGAAGAAACGTGAAGATTGACCTTTCGTCCGTTTACGATGACGTAACCGGAAACGAGCGGGGAGAAATAATAAACGTTGTCGAAACATTCGCCCGACTCTTTAAAAACCTCTTTCGCTCCGAGTTTTTCAAGAAGGGCGTTCAGGTCTGCCTCCGCCATGAAGCAACTTTCGCCTTTTTTCTTTTTCAGAGTCGCCCCGAATCGCAGAGAGAGGGAAGTCGGTTTTTCGCTCGTCAGGCAGCCGCCGTTCGTTTCGTAAAATATTTCGTAATCGTTTCCGCCGTCAAGAATCGTTCCGCCGCTCGTTCTGAGCGAGAACGCCGCAAGGCAAACGGCGACGAGATAAAAGAATGTTTTTTTCATAGCCGGAATTATTGACGGGAAAATAAAATAATATACAAAAAAGCGCGGCGAGCATTCGGAAAATGCTCGCCGCGCCCCGATCGGTCGCGTTCCGGTTATATGAGATTTTACGCAGACTTTTACAGCGTTTTTATGTCGCTGCCCTTAAGCCCTATTCTCGAAAAAAGCCTTATGCGTTCTTTGAGCGAGGGCGTGTTTCCGGACGTCCTTTCGGAGAACATTCCGTCGTTCACGTCGAGAGAAGAGGAGATTTCGTGACCGATGACGGCGAAAGTCGTCTCTCTGAAAAGGCTCGCGGTTTCTTCGTCCCTGAATTCGCAGAGGAGTTTCTTTTTGGGATAATCGCAGACCATTCTCGCAAGCGGCAGAATATCCGCCGCGATACATTTGTCGTAAAACGCTTTCGCGTCGAAATCGTCGGGTTGTTTGTCGATATTGAAAATCACGCATCTGATTTTATTTTTAACGGCGAAGTTAATCGCTTCGTCCGCCTCGCCCGACAAAACGAGCGCGGAAATCGCTCCGAAACCGTCGCTTGCGGCAACGAATTCCGAAACCTTTTTCAGTTTTCTTGGCGGGAGTTTCATTTTATAATTGAGGAAAAGCGTGGCGGCGAGGTCGATTTCGTAATAGACGTTAGCCGTGTCCTCGAGCCTCTTTTCGTCCTGTTCGGAAAGTGGAATTCCGAGATCCTGCGTGATGAATGCGGTTATTTTGTCCGCCGCGCCGAATTTTTCGATTATGGCGTTCGCAAGGCATACGAAAACGTCCTCCGTGGAGGTGGTTTTGAAAAACGACCTCGGGGGAGTGGAAACCGTAACGCCGTATTTTTTCAGGCGCGAGTTCAGTTTTCCGAGAAGTTGGTCGGTGAAGTCGTTCTGAATTTTTCTGTAAAAGAAAAGGTCGAAGTTGAACGCCTTCACGTTTTTGTGAGGAATGCCTATCGAAAGCATTCTGACGGGCGCGCCGTTTTCGTCCTCAACGTCCGTTTCCGCGCCGATATAATAAAGCCCGCCGAGGATTTTCTCGGCTTTCATCAGTTCTTTCGCACCCGAGAGCGAAGCGTAATCGACTATCGCGACGGCGGGGAAGCCGTTCTTCATCAATCTGTACGCTTCGAGCGACGGCGTTGAGCCGAAGCAGGAATATTCGGTGCGGCAATGAAAGTCGAAATTGGCTTTCCGATCCTGTTCCGCCTCGAAATTTTCGTTCGCCGCCAGTTTTTTCAGCGCGGCGAGCCTTGAAAATCTCCCTTTGTTTTTTAAATTCGAAACTAATTGTTCGTCCTGCATAACGTCTCCCGACAAAATATATATAATAAAATAACATTTTTTTCCCGTTTTGTCAAGCGTAATGGCGGGAAACTACGG
>CAVJNC010000119.1:0-6308 GCA_963650905.1 Subdoligranulum sp. APC924/74 | reverse complement strand
ACATACCGTCCTCCCGATTTGTTTTATCGTTATAACGATATGCCGGACAACCGTCCGTTATTCCGTTTTATTTTTATTCAGACGTATGAAATAAAACACAAAAGCGAAAGGATAAGCGTCGCGAATTTATAAGCGAAAACGATTTTGCTTTCGCTGTAGCCTTTGTGCTGAAAATGATGATGAAGGGGCGCCATGAGAAAAATTCTTCTCTTTGTGCGCTTGAAATAAAGCACCTGAATTATTACGGAAACGCTCGATAAAACGAACGTTACGCCGATAATCGGAATAAAAAGCGAATTACCGCTGAAAATGCTTATCGAAGCGATAAACCCGCCGAGCGAAAGCGAACCCGTGTCTCCCATAAAAACGCTCGCTCTGAACGTGTTGAAAAGCAGAAAACCGATTATGCCGCCCGCAAGCGAAACGCTTAAAAGCGACAGGTTTTTATATTCGTCGGCATTGGCGTAATTGCCCGAAAAGTTCGTCGTCTGCAAAACGATAAGCGCGGCGAGCGCGAGAAGATAAACGTAAGAAACGCCGCCCGCAAGCCCGTCCAGTCCGTCGGTAAGATTTACGCTGTTCGTCGTCGCGAGAAAAACGAGAACGCAGAACGGAACGAAAAACCCTTTGAAATCGAACGAGCCGCGCGTGAAAGGAACAAACGCGTTCGTCACTCCGCGTTTATAGGAATATATCGATATCACCGTTGCGATGACCAACTCGAAAATCGTCTTCTGGAGCGGATTAAGCCCCTCGTTCCGCCTTAATCTCACTTTTATGAAATCGTCCGTGAACCCGACGAGAAGATAAGCCGCGCCGATCGCTACGGAAACGAAAGCCAGACTTCTTTTTCCCGACGAAAACGCGGAGAAAACGATTATCGCCGAAACGACGAAAATCGCTCCGCCCATGGTGGGCGTGCCGCTTTTATAATCGTGTTCCTTTACGTAACTCAGGATATTCTGTCCGACTTTCATTTTTTTCAGAAGCGGAACGACCGCAAAGCCCCCTGTAACCGCCGCCGACGCGGACGCGATAAACGCGAGTATAAACGTTTTCAAGAATCTTCACCTTCGATTCGGGCTATCGCCGAGCGGACTTCGGCTTCGTCGGAAAAGTCGCGTTTCACTCCCATTATCTCCTGATAATTTTCCGCGCCTTTGCCTGCGACCACGAGAACGTCGCCTTCTTTCAGCAACGAAACGGCGTATAAAATCGCCGCTTTGCGGTCGGATACCATGACGTAATTTCTCGTAACGCGCCTTATCCCGTTCTCAATTTCCGAAATTATAAGGCAGGGATCTTCGTATCTCGGATTGTCGCTCGTTATGACCGTGAAATCGGCGATAACGCCCGATATTCCGCCCATTACGCTCCGCTTTTCTTTCTCTCTGTTTCCGCCGCAACCGAAAAGACAATAAAGTTTCCCCTCGCATATTCTGCGCATGGAATTGAGAGTGGTTTTAAGCCCGTCGGGAGTATGCGCGTAATCGAGAAAAATATCCGCGCCGCGGAAGGTCGCGATCTTCTCCGCTCTGCCCTTTATCGCGCCGATTTTTTTAACCGCTCCGCCGAGCGTGTGTATCTTAAGCCCCAAAAGCGCGGCGGTTGCGAGCGACGCGAGAAGATTATAAACGTTGCACAAGCCTATAAGCGGACTTTTCATATCGTAAACGATATCGAAGAGATTGACGACGAAACTCACGCCGTTTTTCGTTTCGCTCACGTCGATCGCGAAAACGTCCGCGGGGTTATAAATCCCGTAAGAAACGGCGTTGCCGTTCTCGTTCGCGCGGAGGATTTCAACGCCGACGGAATCATCGCTGTTGATCACCATATATCTGCATCCGCCCCTGACGAACGCGCTCTTTTTGACCGCGGCGTAAGTTTGCTCGTCCTTGAAATAATCGAGATGATCCTCGGTGCAGTTGGTAAAAATCAGACATTCGAAATAAAGCCCGCAACCCCTTTTCTGTGCGATCGCGTGTGCGGATAGTTCGAGCGCGAGATATTCCGCCCCCGCTTTTTCCGCCTCGCCGATAAAGCGATACAGTTCGACCGTTCTCGGGGTGGTGAGCGATGTTTCGTATTCCTTGTCGCCTATTTTGCCGCCGATCGTTCCGAGATACGCCGCTTTTTTGCCTGCATACGAGAATATTTCGTAAATAATATGACAAACGCTCGTTTTTCCGTTCGTGCCGACGACGCCGACGAGTTTTATCTTCGGGTTTTCGCCGAGATAAAACCTTTTGCAAACGATATCGAGAACTTCGCGGATATTACCGACCGTAACGACCGCCGCCCCGTCCGCTTCCGCGTTTTCGTCCTCGGTTACGATCATCGTCGCGCCGTTATCCGCCGCCTTGCGGATAAAATCCGCGCCGTTATGTTTTTCGCCCTTGACAGCGAAAAAGCAAAATCCGTTTCCGGCTTCGCCCGCGTTATCGGTAACGCCCGCAATCTCTTCGGGCATAATGCCTTTTATCGCTTTGATTTCAACGTTCTTAAAAAGATACTCCGTTTTCATTTTTCACCTTGCCTTTATGCCTTTACATTGAATTATGCCCTCGAAAATATCTCTTACGGGCGGCGCGGCGACGGTCGAACCGTACTGTCCTCCGACGGGTTCGTCGACGACGCACAAAGCGATATATTCCGGCTCGTCCGCAGGGAAAAATCCGATGAAACTCATAACGTATTTCCCCTGAGCGATTCTTCCGTTTTCGTATTTCTGAGCCGTTCCCGTTTTTCCGCCCACGCGATATCCTTCGATATACGCCTGTTTTCCGCTCCCTTTGGCGACGACGTCCTCGAGATATCCCCGAAGGGTTTCGGACGCTTTTTCGCTTATGGTTTTTCTCAGCGGCTTCGGGTTTATTATTTCGCAGATTTTTCCGCTCTCGTCGGATATTTCCGAAACGAAATGCGGTTCGTAATAAGTTCCGCCGTTTATCGCCGCCGACACCGCCGCGACGAGTTGAACGGGCGTTATCGCGATCGTCTGACCGAAGCCTATTCTCGCGAGATCGCCGTTTGTGACCGCGGACTTAGGCACGAGCATTCCCGTCGCTTCTCCGCCGTAATCCACGCCCGTGGTTTTCCCGAAGCCGAACGCGTCGAGATAAGAATACATAACGTCCTTTCCGAGCGAGAGCGCGATATCTACAAAGCACGGGTTGCAACTGTTGTTCAACGCTTCCGCGAGCCTTTCGTTGGAATGTTTTCCGCCGGCGTGCGTGGACCAGCACTTTATTTTTCTTCCGTCCACATATCTGAACCGATTTGAATTGAACACGTAATTCGCCGAAAAAGCGTTCGGATTGCCCTTTAAATTCTCTTCTATGTTCGCCGCGGAAGTGATGATTTTGAACGTTGATCCGGGTTCGTAGGAATCGACGATAAGATTGCACCTCGAAGCCTTGTTCAAAAATTCGGTATCGTCTCTCGGCACGTCGTTAAGATCGAACGACGGACATTGACTTACCGCGTAAATTTCGCCCGTTTTCGGCGACGCGACGATAACCGAAGCCGACTTCGGCGAATACTCCGCGACGATTTTCTTTATCGCCGAATCGCAAATCATCTGAATTTCGTAGTCTATCGTCAGTTTCAGGTTAAGCCCGTCGGTTGCGGGGATATACTTCGCCGAAGAACCTTGCACGTCCTTGCCTACCAGGTCGGCTTCGTAAAGAATTTCGCCGTCGTAACCTTTGAGATATTCGTCGTATTTCTTTTCAAGCCCGCTTTGCCCGCTGCCGTCAACGGACGTGTAGCCTATTATCTGCGCGAGCGAATCGCCGTAAGGATAATTTCTTTCCGAATCCCTGCAAAAATAAACGCCACGCAACGAATACGCGGACAACTCGTCCGTAACTTCGCGCGGAACCTGCCTTTTTACCGTTATTTCGGAAACGCCTGCCGAACGCATTTTTAAAACGAGTTTTTCGTAATCCACGCCGAGAATTTCCGACAAAACTTTCGCCGTTTTTTCGACGTCCTCCACGATTCTCGTCCGCGCGTAGACCGCGTAAGACTGCTTGTTTTCCGCAAGGACTATTCCGTTTCTGTCCGTTATTTTTCCGCGCGCCGCCTTTACGGGAATATCTCTCGTCCACTGATCGACGGCTTTTTGCTGAAGGGCTTTGCCGTCGACTATCTGCACGAAAAACACGCGGCACAAAACCGACAAAAAAATAAAGGTTATCGCGCAAAGCAGCGCAAATAACCTCTTTCGTAACATATTGAGACTGAAATTTTTATAAATTATTTTCTCCCTCGCGGAAGCCGTAAAAGTCTGTCCGCTTATCTGGATTTGACCATACCCATAGCCTCGGCTTTTTCGATGATCACTTCATCGCTTTTCACATAGTCGAGTTCGGCGTTTACGTTGGTATACTGCTCGGTGAGTTCCGTGATTTTTCCCGCGTAGCCGCTGATGGAATTATCGAGACTTTTGAGCATTCTGGAGTTTATCACGATAAGCGAAAGAATCGTCGCGATTACGAGCGCGTAAACGGCGATGAGAACCTTTCCTTTCGTATTGATTTTGTATTTTTTCTGAAGATCGGTTTCGTTCTTAGGACGAACTTCCTCATAAATATCGTTGTCTTCGTTGCTCTCGAACTGCATCGTGGTAGACGACGGCATGAGGTTCTCGTCGACTTCCTTTAAGGGAGCCTTGACGTTTTCGCCGAGAATTCTGGTATCGTCGGCGTCCTGCATTTCGAGAATCTTGTCGAGATTGGTAGCGTCTTTTGCGTATTGTCTTTCTCTTGCGTCTTCTTTTTCAAGAACGTTCGTCTTTACGTTATTATACATATTCATTCTCCCTGAAATTTATTATTAAGTCAAGGCAGCGGACGATCAGACTTTTTCTATTATCCTGAGTTTCGCGCAGGTCGCTCTCGGATTCAGTTCTTTCTCTTGTTCGCCGGCCTCTATCGGCTTTTTGTTTATTTGTTTTATTTCCCGCTTTTTTCCGCATACGCAAACGGGTAAACGCTTGTCGCAAACGCAATCCGTTTCCAGATCTCTGAACGTTTGCTTCACTATTCTGTCCTCGAGCGAATGGAACGTCATAACGACTAACCTTCCGCCTTTTTTCAATGCTTTTACTATATCCTTAATACAATCCGACAATCCGTCCAGTTCTTCGTTGACTTCTATCCTCACCGCCTGAAAGACTTTTTTTGCAGGATGTCCGTTCTGCTTGAACTTGTACGGTATGCTTTTGTCGATTATGTCGACGAGTTCTTTCGTCGTGTCTATCGTTTTGTTTCTGCGTTCTTCGCAGATATTCTTAGCGATATTGTCGGCAAACTTCTCTTCGCCGTAAACGGAAAAAATATAAGCGAGTTTCGCTTTGTCGTAACGATTGACGACTTCCCATGCGGATTTCGGATTTTCTCTGTTCATCCGCATATCGAGCCTCGCGTCGCCCATATAGGAAAATCCGCGCTCTCTGTTGTCGAGTTGGTAACTGCTCACCCCGAGATCCAGAATCGCGCCGTCTATTTTATCGACGCCCGCCTCTTTCAGCACTTCGGGAAAATTTTTGAAGTCGGAATGAAAGAGTTGAAATCTTCCGTTATAGGAAGCAAGCCGCACTTTCGCGTTCGCTATCGCTTCGCAATCGAGATCGGTGGCGATAAGCCGTCCGTCGGGGCTTGTCCTTTTAAGAATTTCCGAGGAATGTCCCGCTCCGCCCAACGTGCCGTCGAAATAAACGCCGTCGGTTTTCAGAGCCAGCCCGTCCATACACTCTTCGAGCATTACCGGAACGTGACGGAACTCCATTTACCTGATCCTCTCGGCAAGAATATTGATGTAATCGTCGAAAGACTTCTCTTTAAACAGATCCGCTCTGGTTTCCTCTCCCCAGATCTCCAACCTGTCGAAACTGCCTATCGTGACGACGTTTTTCTTTATGCCGGCGTATTCGATGAGATCGGGCGGAAGAGAAACTCTGCCGTGCTGATCCATAGCGATCGGCTTAAAACTCGCCATGTAAGCGGAAATCGCGAACTGACCTTCGCGATCGAATTCCGATATCTTGGATTTATATTCTCTCGCTTTGGTTTCCACAACGTCCTTCGGAGTGACGTAAATGCAGTGGTTGACTCCCTTGCTGAGCAGAAATTCGTTCGGATCGATTTTGAATTTCGCGGGAATACGTATTCTCTTTTTCTCATCGAGTTGATGCGCGATTTCTCCCGAAAACATCCGTCGACTCCTTTTTTTACTCCGCTCAAGGGTAGGAAACCCCCACCGTTGATTTGTACCTCAATTATACACCCCATTTTGAACAC
>CAVJNC010000118.1:0-6441 GCA_963650905.1 Subdoligranulum sp. APC924/74 | reverse complement strand
TATTCGTGGCTAAAAAGCGTTGTGATAAAAGGCAACGTCACGGAAATCGGAGAGTCGGCTTTTGCCGATTGCGTGAATCTGACGAGCGTTAAAATAGAAAACGGCGTTGAAACTATAGCCGCCAACGCATTCAGCGGCTGCGGTATAACAACGATTGAAATTCCCGACAGCGTAACAACCATCGGCGAACGAGCGTTTTACGGTTGCGCCGGATTAGACGAAGCGACGATAGGCAAAGGTGTGGAAAGCGTGGGAGAAGAAGCGTTCCGGGAATGTGTAAATATGACGAGTTTGAAATATAACGGAACAATGGAAGAATGGGAATGGATATATTTAGGCAACTGCGCGTTTGATATTATTTATGTGAAATGCTCAGATGGCGAAACTTTCGTCAGTTAATAAAATAACTCTCTTCGGGAAATTTTCTCGGAGAGAGTTTTTTATTAGTTTATTTGATTTTTTGCGAGTTTTAATATTTGTCGGCATCGATTTGATTTTTATTTTCGGGGAAAAGGAGTTTTATCGCCTGGTAAACGTGCTTTATCGGAACGATTTCGATTTTGTCTGCGTATTTTTTCAAATTGTCGCAGTTCCGCGCCGGCAGCAAAACTTTTTTATAGCCCAGTTTGTAAGCGTTTTCAACGCGTTTGTCGGCTTGCGTCACGGGGCGGATTTCGCCCGTTAAACCTATTTCGCCGAACGCGCACACGTCGCCCGCCACCGATTGATTTTTGTAAGAACTCGCCAGGGCGAGAGCGACGGCAAGGTCGCTCGCAGGCTCGGTCAGTTTTATTCCGCCCATAACGGTTACGTAAACGTCGAACGTGTAAAACGGCATATAGGCGCGCTTTTCGAGTACGGCGAGGATGAGCATCGTGCGGTTATAGTCAAGCCCGAGCGGCATTCTCCGCGGCATTCCGAAAACGGTTTTGGAAAGCAGCGTCTGAATTTCAACCGGCATGCAACGATTGCCCGAAACCGACGGAGTGACCACGCTCCCCGCTTCTTTTCCGTGTTCTTCCGAAACGAAAATTCCGTTGTAATCCTTAACGCCGAAAATTCCGTTTTCTCTCATCTCGAAAACGCCGACTTCCTGAGCGGAGCCGAATCTGTTTTTCACGGCGCGGAGCAGTTTATAGTTGTCCTGCGGTTGCCCCTCGAAATAAAGCACGGTGTCCATTATATGTTCGAGAATCTTCGGACCTGCAATCGCACCCTCTTTCGTTACGTGCCCGACGATGAAAACCGTCGTTTTAGACGATTTCGCAAAGCGCATAAGTCTCGACGCGCATTCTTTAACCTGCCCCACCGTGCCGGACGAGCCGTTGAGGTCGCTGAGATAAACCGCCTGAATGGAATCGACGATCAAAAAATCGTAATTTTCGGCTTCGTCGATAATGTTGTCGAGGCAGGTTTCGTTCATGAGCATCATATTGTCCGAAGTTATGCCGAGCCTGTTGCAACGCATTTTCACCTGCGCCTGACTTTCTTCGGCGGAGGCGTACAAAACCTTATATTTTTTCGAAAGCGACAATGCGACCTGCGTCATGATCGTCGATTTGCCTATCCCGGGATCGCCGCCGATAAGCACGAGCGACGACGGAACGATACCTCCGCCGAGAACGGTGTTGAGTTCGTCGATGCCGGAATCTATCCTTTCGAGTTTTTCGTGTTCCACTTCCGAGAGCCTGACCGGTTTGTTATAGGTCGGGCGTTTCGTTTTGTCCGTCTGCGGCGTTTGCTCTTCGATTTCCTCGTTGATCGTGCCGAATTTTCCGCAGGACGGGCATCTGCCGAGCCAGCCCGGCGTAACCGCCCCGCATTCCGAGCATACGTATTTCGAAGTGATTTTGTTTTTTGCCATATTTTTACCCCTTTGCTAAATGTCAGTCCTTTCGGCTAATCGTTTGCGAAAATGTCAGCCCTTTCGGCTAATCGTCGGCGAAAATGTCAGCCCTTTCGGCTAATCGTTTGCGAAATATCTTTTTAGTGATAAGAAATGTAATGTCTAACTTTCTTTTTCCGTCAGACAGTAAGCCTGAACGGCGATTCCTTCCTCTCTGCCGACGACGCCTATACCCTCTAATGTGGTGCAGGTTATGCCCACGGCGGACTCTTCCAGCCCGAGATTTTTTGCGAGATTCGCCCTTATCGCGTCGACGTATCCCGATAATTTCGGCTTTTGCGCTTGAATCACCGCAGACACGTTAATCGGCTTATAGCCCGACTTTTTGAGCAAATCGAGAATATTTTGCAATAATAAAATGCTCGAAATATCTTTATATTTATCATCCGTGTCGGGAAAGTGTCTTCCGATGTCGCCGAGGCTTGCGGATGAGAGCAGAGCGTCCATAACCGCGTGGGTTAAAACGTCCGCGTCGCTATGCCCCAGAAGACCTTTGACGTGCGGAATTTCGATCCCGCCCAAAACGAGTTTTCTGCCCTCGACGAGAAGGTGCAGATCGAACCCCGCGCCGACGAAAAGTTTTCCGTTGCCGCCTACCGAAAAATCCTCGGCGTAGGTGAGTTTTTTGTTCGCGGTTTCGCCCTCGACGATACGGCATTTGCCGATATATTTCGAAAAAACGCCCGATTCGTCGGTAAAAATCTCGTCGTCCGAAGCGAGCGAGAACGCCTTTCGGATAAGTTCGGTTTTAAAGCCTTGCGGAGTCTGGATGGCGTATTTCCCCTCTCTCGACGAGGAAACGAGAACTTTTTCGCCGTTTTCTTCCGTCACATCCCCGATCGTGTCGGTGAGCGGAACGGCGGTTATCGCCGAACCGAATTTTACGGCGGTTTTCACGCAGTCGCGGATAATACGCCCCGATACGAACGGACGCGCTCCGTCGTGAATGAGAACCACGTCGCCCGAGACGGCTTCGAGACCGTTTCGAACGGACTTGCTTCTTGTTGCCGATCCCGTCACAAAAACGACGTTAATCGATATATTGAGGCACTTTTGCCCGAAAAACTCTTCGTCGTGCTTTGAACAGACGACGATTATTTCGTCGATAACGCCCGAATCCGCAAAGGCGCGGACCGTTTTTTCGAAGGGCGTGATTCCGCCTATGTCTTTCAAAAGTTTATTGAAGCCGAATCCGGCTCTTTCGCCCGAGCCTGCGCAGGTGATTATCGCGCTTACCATAATCTTCTCCTTAATGCTTTATCATTATATAATTTATGCTTTTGCGGCGACAACCGGAATAAGCGATAAAATCAATCGTTGACGATTTCGTAAAGAGAAGCGGCTTCGTCTTTGCGGACGGTTTCTTTAAGGTTAAGCACGCGGAATCTGAGCGAACCTTCGCCGAACGCGATCGATACGACGTCGCCGACCTTAAGATTATAGGCGGGTTTTACGGATTTTCCGTTGACTTCCACCCTTCCGCCGGAGCAGGCGTCGTTCGCCACGCTTCTGCGTTTTAAAATGCGCGACACTTTCAGAAATTTGTCTATTCTCATAAAAACCTCGTTAATCGGCGAAAAGACGGCGTTCGTTTCCGTTTTTCGCCCCGATCGATATTAAAAAATTATGTTATTTCCGCCTGAATTTATAATATTGCCGTTAATTTGCTTGACAAGGCGCGTAATCCGCATTATAATTATGTAATGCTATAATTTCCATAATAGCGTCTTTTTACGCCTTTTCGGAAAAAATCTTCCGGACGCGGACGACGGCAAAAACTGGAACAAGGATTGTTTTTTACAGATAAAATCTGAAAAAACGGGAAATTTCAGTGGCGGATATCCGACCGGTCTTTGCTTGACCGAACGAGGCGGGCGAAAAAACCCGTCAACCCCTCGGTCACAAGCGTATTATACACCATTACGGAAATTAAATCAACAAAAAAAGGAGTCAATTTAATGACACGCAATTTACCGTTAGTTAAATTCGGAAACGTTGAAAGAAGAACTTTCTCCAAGATAAAAGAGGTTCAGCCGATGCCTTATCTTATCGAGGTTCAGAGAGATTCTTACGCCAACTTTATCGAAGAGGGTATAAGCGAAGTTTTCGAAGACTTTTCGCCTATAACCGATTATTCCGATCGTTTCGAACTTTATTTCCTCGATCACGCCCTTTCCGATAAGCCGAAGTACGACGAAAAAGAATGCCGCGACAGAGACGCCACCTACGCGGTACCTTTGAAAGTGAAAGTCAGGCTCGTGAACAAAGTCACGGGCGAGGTTCTCGATCAGGACGTTTTCATGGGCGAACTTCCCAAGATGACCGAGAACGGTTCGTTTATCATAAACGGCGCGGAACGAGTCATCGTTTCGCAACTCGTCCGCTCGCCGGGTGTGTATAACGGATTCGAATTCTCCAAAACGGGCAGAAAACTTTACGGCACGACGATTATCCCCAACAGAGGCGCGTGGATAGAATTCGAACAGGACGCGGACAACACCTTGTGGGTTAAGGTCGACAGAACCCGTAAACTCACCGCCACCGTTCTTCTCCGCGCTCTCGGATTCGGAACGGACGAAAGCATAAAGGAAATTTTCGAGGACGATCCGATGATCCTTGCCACTATGGAAAAGGACGTCGCCAAGTCCGAAGGGGAAGGTCTTTTCGAACTTTACAGAAGGCTCCGCCCCGGCGAAGTTCCCACCGAAGAAGCCGTTCGTCAGCATCTTAAAAATCTTTTCTTCGATCCGAGAAGGTACGACTGCGCGAGAGTGGGCAGATATAAGTTCAACAAACGCCTCAACATCGGCGTAAGGCTTCCGGGCGTAGTCGCTTACGAAGATATCGTAAACGAGGACGGCGAACTTCTCGTCAAAAAGGGCGAAACCATTTCTCCCGAACAGGCGAAACTCATTCAGAACAGCGGAATAAACGTCGTTTACGCTCTCGTGGACGGCGACAAAAAACATAAAATAATCGGTAACAACGCGGTCGATTTCGAAGCGGTCGCGGGCGTTTCGCCCAGACCTTTCGGGCTTATCGAAAACATTTATTATCCCAACTACGTTTTCGCCAGGGAACTCGCCGAAGCGGTTAAAACGAGTACCGTGGAGGACGTCGCGGAAAAATACATCGACAGAATCAATCCTCTTTTCTACGTGGAAGAAACTTCCACTCCCGCGGGCGAGGACGTTAAACCCGAGGACAAGAAAAACGAGGAAAAGAGAAGAGAACTCCGCAGGAGATTCGTTTTCGCGTGCCGCGCGTTCTTCGATATCATGGAAGCGGACGTTCCCGAAAAACTCACGAGCGAGCAGAAGAAGAATATCAAGCCGCTCATCGACAAACTCAATCACAAGCACATAACCGCGGACGATATCGTCGCTGCGATTTCTTTGAACAGCGACCTCAATTATGGCATCGGTTCCGTGGATAACATCGACCACCTCGGCAATCGTAGGGTAAGGTCGGTAGGCGAACTTCTGCAGAACCAGTTCAGAATCGGTATCAACCGTCTCGAAAGGGTTATCAAGGAAAGAATGTCCACTCAGGATCCCAAAGATATCACTCCCAACGGGCTTATCAACGTGAGACCTGTTTCGAGCGCGATCAAGGAATTCTTCGGTTCTTCCCAACTTTCCCAGTTCATGGACCAGACGAACCCCATTGCGGAACTCACCCACAAGAGAAAACTTTCCGCGTTGGGCCCGGGCGGACTGAACAGAGAAAGAGCGACGTTCGAAGTCCGAGACGTTCACTACACGCACTACGGCAGAATGTGCCCCATCGAAACCCCCGAAGGTCAGAACATAGGTCTTATCACTTCGCTTTCGGCTTACGCGAAGGTTAACGAATACGGATTCATCGAATCCGCTTACAGAAAAATAGACAAGGCGACGGGCAAGGCGACCGATCACGTCGATTACCTCACCGCCGACGAAGAGGACGCGTTCGTGGTCGCTCAGGCAAACGAGCCGCTCGACGAAGAAGGTCGTTTCGTGAACGCGCGCGTCGCGTGCAGAAGAAGAGACGAGATAACCGAACTTCCGAGAGAAGAAATCGATTATATGGACGTTTCGCCCAAGCAACTCGTTTCGGTTGCCACCGCGCTTATCCCCTTCCTCGAGAACTGCGATACGAACCGCGCGCTCATGGGCTCCAACATGCAACGTCAGGCGGTTCCGCTTCTCAAGCCCGAAACGCCTATCGTCGGAACGGGTATCGAAGCGAAAATCGCTTACGACTCCGGCGTTATGATCATCGCCGAAAAAGCGGGCGTGGTCAAATCCGTTTCCGGCAGCGAAATCGTCGTCAACGAGAACGACGGAACGACTACGGGATTCGACAGAGTATACGCTCTCAAAAAATTCCAGAGATCCAACCAAGGCACCTGCCTTAACCAGAAACCCATCGTCATAGTGGGCGATATGGTAGAAAAAGGAACGATTTTAGCGGACGGCCCCGCCACTTGCGACGGCGAACTCGCCCTCGGCAGAAACATTCTCATCGGCTTCATGACGTGGGAAGGTTATAAC
>CAVJNC010000117.1:0-6541 GCA_963650905.1 Subdoligranulum sp. APC924/74 | reverse complement strand
AAAGCACCCTGTTCCACATCATATCGAACCCGTGTTCACGCCATTTTCCGTTGATATACATATCGTTATCCATCTTATAGCGATAGATATTCGGCACGAACGAGTTCACCGCCGCATACGGATTGTAAAACAAAGATTTTTTATCGGACAGGTAATTTTTACCGTTCTTTTCTATCTTTTCAAACGTGGCGGTATGCTTTGAAAAATAATATTTTACGTCGCCGCAATCGAAGATATAAAACTTTGCGGTTTCGGTTACTTTTATTTCGCCGCCCTGCTTTTGCGAAACCGCGGGCAGCGTTCTTTTTACAACGTGTTGTTCGCTTCCGCAAATTTTACCGTTACGTTTATAAGTCAATTCGACGAAAACGTTTTCTCCGCAAAGGTTTTCCGAAAGATTTAATTTTTGAGTTTTTTGCGGTCTTATATCGTGATCGAGCGCAACTTCTGCGGTTTTGCCGTCCTTAATCACTTTGCACTCTATTTCGTATTTTTCCGAACCCGTAAACGATAACCGACTTGTTATAGAGAGTTCGTTGCCGCTAAACTTAGAATAAAACGGACGATATACGTTTGCGATTTCGTAAGCAGCCGAAGTCAAATCTCTATCGGCGCGCAACATTCCGTCGGCACAAAAATTACCATCGTGAATCCACTCGTTTCCGTCGCCGCCGAAATAAAAATCTTTCTTGTTTTCGGCATAATAAGCGTGGTCGCACCATTCCCATATACAACCGCCCATAGAGCGTTCGTTTCCGTATATAGTCGTCCAATATTCTTTCAAACCGCCCGGCCCTACGCCCATAGAATGTGCGTATTCGCACAAAAAGAAGGGTTTGTTCGGGCGATTGTTCATCATTTCGACCATTTTCTCGCACGAAGGATACATCATAGAAACGACGTCGAAACCATTTTCGCCATCCCAATTCCATGCACCTTCGTAATGAATGAGCAAATCTTTATCGTAAGATTTCAAAAGTTCCGCCATTTTCTTATGATTTTCACCAAAACCCGATTCGTTACCCAAACTCCACAAAATCACCGAAGCGTGATATTTATCGCGGGCGTATAACCGTTCAATTCTATCGAGATATTCCGCAAGATATTCCGAATTATTGCTGAAATAATCGATCGTTTCATCCATAAAGGACGCGCCGTGCGTTTCAAGATCGGTTTCGTCGATGACGTAAAAACCCATTTTGTCGCAAAGTTCCAACGCCGCAGGACACGGCGGATAATGCGAAAATCTTATCGTGTCGATATTAAGTTCTTTCATTAAACGGAAGTCTTTTTCGTAATCTTCCGTGGTTAAAGCACATCCCCTGTCGGGCGTGGTATCGTGATGATTTACGCCGTGGCATTTTACGGGAACGCCGTTTACCTTAAATACGCCGTTTTCTACTGCGAAAGTACGGAAACCTACGGGAATACTTACGTTTTCTACTTCTTGCCCGCTAACAAAAACCGACAAACTCAAATCGTATAAAGCGGGATTTTCAGCGTTCCATTCCGACGGATTTTCGACGGAAAACTCAACAACGCTTTCGTTTTTAACTTGTTGCTTATCAGTGAAAACGACTTTGCCGTCTTTATCGGTAAGCGTAACGCAAAGTTCGCTCGGGTTTTCCGTCTGCATTTCTACGGCAACTTTGCAATCGTAGGCGTTGCCGTGTTTTTTACAAGTCCACGAAACGTCGTAAACGCCGTTTTCGATTACGTCGGTAATATATACTTCGCGGAAAATGCCGTTGTTACGGAGCATATCCTGACATTCGAACCAACTGCCCGTCGTCCATTTATATACGATAACTTTTATATCGTTTTCGCCGTCAAATACATAATCGGTAATATCGAACTCGGACGGATAATGACTGCCCTGACTGTAGCCGACGTATTTGCCGTTAATAAACAAATCGAAACCCGCGCTTACGCCCTGAAAAGTTATTATCGAACGAGATAAATTTTTCGCCTTTTTATAACTGAATTTCCTGTTATATACCGAGCCGGGAGCGCAATCGGGAACGTAAGGCGGCGTTGCGGGGAACGGATAAGCGACGTTGATATAAAACGGCTTTTCATACCCTGCAAATTGCCAGACGTCGGGAACGCTTATTTCATCGGTGTAAGTCTGCTCGACCGTATCGAACGCTTCGCGGATATTTTCGTAATACGCAAAATTCCACTTACCGCAAAGCGAATGGCATCTCGTCGTGTTTTTCGCGCCCGATATATTGCCCGTATTTGCCGCTTTGTTTTCGTAAGGAATGAAATAACTTCTTGCTTTCAGGCGGTTTTGTTGTAATATTTCGTTATTAAGGTGATTGTTAAAATCGAATTGCATTTTTCTGATTCCTATACGGTTTATTTCTATATTCAGCAAACTATAAGTTCACTGTCCGCTATATGTTATCTTAGAACGTGTTTCAGCAGAAAAGATGTTTATTTCAGACGGTATATTGCCACTTCATGCGCGCTATCCGAAGGGAACGCCAACACGGATTCTCGTTTTAGGTATATCTTCAACCGTGTTTTTTCTATTTTTCCGTTAGTGCCGCCAAGCACCGATACAAGCGGTTCTTTGCCGTCCGAAGAAAAATCAAGTCGTCTCTGCTCGAGCGGATCGCAATCAAACGAATACGAAATTTCAGCGCAATAGAACCCGTCCTCCGGCACTTGCAACGTAACTTTTCTGAGTTGTTTGCCGCGATAAACATACATGTCGTCTTTCGTGGCTTCTTCAAACGGCACTCCGTCGAGAGAAATGCGGCGCACAAGTTTTGTCGCCTTGGATAAATCATCGAAATCGGTAACCCTGCCGGATTTGAAAGCAAGAGTGTTCATTGAAAATTGCAATATATTCTTCACGCATCTTTGCAATTCTCCGACCGTCAGAAACCCTGTTTCCAATGATTCCGCAAGGTTATCCTCATACGTCGCAGCGTCGGGAACAACCATATACACGTCGTTTTGCGCTTTTACCATTTCCGCAAGATTTTTCCCGTCGTGACTCGTGCGAGCCTTGTTGTCAACCTGCGACCACCAATCCGACATCACCATACCGTCGTAACCCCATTCTTCGCGCAAGATCGAAGCGGTGAGGTCGTAACTTCCTGCGGCAGAAATGCCGTTAATACGATTATACGAAGTCATTATCGCTCGTACATACCCGCTTTTTACCGCCACTTCAAACACTTTAAGGTATATTTCTCTTAGCGCGCGTTCCGATAAAATCTCGTTTTCGGCTAACCGGTCGGTTTCCTGCGAATTCACGGCAAAATGCTTAATCGTAGCAAAGACACCCTTTTTAGTGAATCGTTCCGCAAACTTTACCGCAAAAGTGCCTGCAAGATAAGGATCTTCCGAATAATATTCAAAACTTCTGCCGCACAGCGGATAGCGATGTAAATTAACGCCGGGCGCTAAAATTACGTCTATGCCATAATCCGCCGCCTCTTCCGCAAACGCGTCGAATACGCCGTCAAATATCGCGGGATTCCATGTAGACGCAATCATACACCCCGAAGGAATACAGGTAGCGCGAGCCGCGGACTCCATTCTTATTCCGCTCGGTCCGTCGCAAGTTGTTACAACGGGAACACCCTTTTCACTCCACGCTTTCGTCACACCGGCAAAACAACTCGCAGTGCCGGGAACAGGCGCTTTCGGCGACGACATTCCTTCGCCGCGGACAAATTCGCACAATTCTTTTTCTGTGAATTGCGCAACAAATTCGTCGAGCGTATGCGCGTTGTTCTTTACGTCGCGTAACGTAATGCCTTTATTCCCCGTAAACGGTATGGTTGCAGGCAACTCTGCTTTTACGCGCTCCCAAACGTCATATGCTGCGGTTTGTACGGATTGAAATCCGTTTCTCGTCAGTCTTTCAAAGTCTTTTTCCGGCGCAAGACATTGACGGCATTGTTTTACTATGCGCAACGTATCTTGCTTAAAAGAAAGAACTTCCTCTGCTTCACGAACGTTTGCTCCGACATATACCTTATACTCGCCCTTTTCCAGAACATAGGCAAATTTCGCGCCGCTTTTCCCGCAGTCGTCATACGCCGCCATATCCGTAACGTTAAAGTTCAATTCTAAAATTTCGTTCTCGCCGGGAAGA
Organism: Subdoligranulum sp. APC924/74; assembly: GCA_963650905.1. Lineage (GTDB taxonomy): Bacteria > Bacillota > Clostridia > Christensenellales > Borkfalkiaceae > UBA10281. The sequence continues at coordinate 2,424 of CAVJNC010000117.1, read as the reverse complement.
AGCGTCTTTGTTTTTTTATAGGCGATTAACTGTCTTGCAGGCGCTCCGAGAGCCGTTTCAGGATAGGCAAAATATGCTTGCACTACATCTTTTCCTTTATAATTTCCCGTGTTTTTCACGCGAATTTTCAAAGTTATCTCGTCACCGTTTTTATCTGCTACAAGCGTTTCGCTCTCAAAAGTCGTATACGAAAGTCCGTAGCCGAACGGATATAAAACCTCGTCTTTTGCAAAGGTTTCATAGTATCGATAGCCGACGTAAATATCTTCAACGTGAATATTCTCAATCTCGTCTCCGAAATGTCCTGTTGCAGGGTGCGATTCGATATGTTTTATGGCGGTATCAGTCATTCTGCCGCTCGGCGAAACGTCTCCCATTAACATATCAACGGTTCCCGCTCCGCCTTCCTGACCGCCTTGCCAGATCAAAGCAACCGTTCCTACGGAATACTTTTTTATCCAATTTAAGTCGATTTGGTTGCCGCCGTTCACAAGTACGATGACGTGTTTGAAATTTTTGGTTAAAAGCGCAATAGTTTCCTCTTCTTCATCGGAAAGATACCAATCGCCCTTCTCCGCTTTCGAATCGTAACCTTCGCCGCATATACGGCAAAGCACAAAAATCGCTTTTTCGCATTTTTCAGCCGCGCGGAATACAAGATTTTCGGGCGGCACGGATTCTTTTTGTGAAGGAAGAGCCTGCCATCCGTCGCCGACGTTAAACGGATGAGACTGAATAAATTCGGCATAATAAGCGCGTACCTCTTCAAAAAGGCTTACCCGCTTTTTCAATTCGCCCTCAATCGTCGTTACATAATCGCAGTTCACGCGTCCGCCTGATCCCGTGCCGCTTTTTACATACTCGAATTGTCCTCTCCCGAACATCGCAACGTTTTCGTTTTCTTGTAACGGCAAAGCCCCGTCGGTTTCCAAAAGAGTTATCCCTTCGGGTACAACCGCACGACAAAGCCTTGCGAATTTTTCCGTTTTATTTTCAATTTGTTGTTTCTGCATTCTCGAATCCTCCGAGACCGAATCCTTTTTATTCTCTCGTTCCGTAATTCACCGTTTTTCTCCGTGTGTTCTTCTTTACCCTTCACAGTTACCGTCGCGCCGTTACTCCGTTCGGGAGTTCAAACCTTTCTTTCATTTTCCTTCAACGAAGTTTATAATAGGCGCAACATCGTCAAGCGAATGCGGATGATGGTCGCAATCGGGTTTTGTAATAACCGTTATCGGCAAGTCTTTTCTGGCATAAAAGTCAGCCATGATTTTTCCGTTTTCATTGTATGGCACGGTTGCATCTTTTAGCCCTGCGACCAAAAGAATCGGAAGTTTGCTTAATGAAAACTCATCTAATTTATCAATCGGACTAAACTTATATGCTTCAAACGTGTTTTCGTCAAGCGTATATTCATTAAGCATTTGCTTATGCTCCATACTGCCCTCAGGAGGCCACGATTTCAGGTTTAAGACCGGCGCATCTAAATATATTTTATCGACATATTCCGGGTAGTATAGCGCATAGTTGAAAGCATAAAGTCCGCCCCTTGAAAAACCAAACAAACACGGTTTTGAAGTTAAACCGTGTTTTTTAACCAGTTGTAAGTGAAATTGATGCATGAATCTTACGGCGCGATCGCTGCCATACATATCGCTTATTTGATAATAAACTCGCGCATAACCCATATCGAACAGGGCTTTTTCCGCCTTGTCAAATGCGTAGAAAAATTCGGTTTTCCAAATCCATTTGCCGTTAAAATTATCCGGTATCAAAATAGTTGCGTCAAAACCGTTAAAAACAAATTCTTCTTTTCTCATTTCTCTGTTTACACTCCGCTGTATGCCGAAAATCCGCCGTCCACGGGGATGACCGTTCCCGTTACGAAACCGCTCGCTTTATCGCTCGAAAGCCACAATAAACAACCTATAAGGTCACTTATCTCGCCGAATTTCTTCATGGGCGTAGCCGCCAAAATCTTGCCCGTTCTTGCCGTCGGCGTGCCGTCCTCGTTATATAAAAGCGCGCGATTCTGGTTTGTCACGAAGAACCCGGGCGCGATTGCGTTGCAACGGATATGACAGGGCGCGAAATGAACGGCGAGCCATTCGGTGAAGTTAGACACGCCCGCTTTCGCCGCAGAGTACGCGGGGATTTTGGTGAGCGGACGGAATGCGTTCATCGACGAAATGTTTATGATATTGCCGCCCGTTTTTACCATTCCTTCGGCAAACACCTGCGTTACCAGAAAAGCCGACGTGATATTAAGGTCGAAAACGAATTTAAGCCCGCTTTCGTCGAGCGCGAAAAAGTCTTTCAAACCTTCCGCACCGAGCATTTCGGGCGACATTGTTTCGTTATCGCAAGTAGCTTTCGGGTTGTTCCCGCCCGCGCCGTTTATGAGGATATCCACCTTGCCGAATG
>CAVJNC010000116.1:0-6550 GCA_963650905.1 Subdoligranulum sp. APC924/74 | reverse complement strand
GTAGGTAAATCTGCCACGTTATTCAAAACAATAAAAATAGCCGTTTCTATCTATGTTTAATTCTCTCACGCCGATATTTCTACTGCCGCAGGCATCTCACTTCTTTTGTTCTACTGGGGTTAAAATATCCTCCATGAGTTTGTTTTTAAAAACGAAATATTGAATCGTTTTTTTATATTATACCATATTTGATTTTTTATTTCGACTATTTTCGCAAATTTCTTGAAAATTTTTTAAGGCTTGGCGGTAACAATATATTCCTTTTCGATTACGCGAATATTCGCCTTTTTGTCAAGAAAAATCGTGTTTCTTGTGCCTTTGGTATTCACGCTTACGAACGCGATAACAATTTTACGCTCAAAACCGCTTATATAATCCACCATTTGTTTGTTGCGCATAGGTCCTGCGCGCTTGCCATACTTTTTCCACTCGGCGGGAAATATTTTTACTTGAGCGTTATGTTTATCGGCGTAAAGTTCGCCAAGCCTGTCCGCACCGACGCAATGTCCGCTGACGACTTCTATATCCGTTCGCCCGAACTCGGCAACAACGCCGTTTATAGTTTTTTCAAGCAAATCGTAATCGTCGAAATGTCTGCCGCCGCAGACGAGAATTCTTAGGGATTCCGTTCCTGATTTATCCATTTTTTAACCTCTCCAAATACCCTTTCAGCCAGACGAGATCATCTTCTTTATTTATCAGACGAATATCATACAAGGGCATATTAAGCCGTCTTGCCCTTTCGCTTCTTTCGGGAAAAGCAACAAGACAATCCTTTTTCAACGCCGCAAGCCGTTCTATATTTGCAATCGTACCGCGCGTTGCGCCTTTTAAAATCATAAAACCCTCGTCCGCGTCGGCAGTCATCTGCTCGTCTTTTCTTTTATAAAGTTCGTAGCCCTTGTCGAATTTATTCGCGCCGATTTTCTTCTCTTCCCAGCCGCCTATGTTCACCCTTGCACGTTCGCCGCTATAATAAACCACAACGTTTTTATAGTCGTTTTCGACAAGGAATTTTTGCATTTCCAAATCCGCACCCTTACAGTCGCCTATAACGAATTTATGCCCGAGGTTCATGAAATCGACGAGTTTGTTTTTCACTTCAACCATCAAACCGTTCACCGTCTGCGAACCGCCCAGAAAAATCGTTTTGCGATAAGTGTTTTTATCTATCGGGGTGAGTTTGTCGTTTTCTTCCCAAAAATGTTCCATTTCTCCGTAATATTTGCGAGGTTCGTCTGCCATACGAAAATAAGTATAATCCTGTTTCTTCTTTCCGCAAATTCGGCAACGCTCGCCAACGCCGCCGCAAATTTTGTTATTCCACGCGGCTTTATCCCATATTACGACCGGTATATATTCATGTTTATGGTCGGCGCGAGGATTCGGCTTCGCTTTCGACTTCGGTTTTACCCCTACTTTTTCGCCGTTCGCTTTTTCGTAAAATTGATTTTCCCGCGCGCGTTGTTGACATTTATCATCGTCAAACCATGCATTGACTAATTTTTTATACAGACTTTTTTCCGACATATTCTATCTTTTCTCCCATTCGAGATTATAAAGAGACGAAACGCTCTCGATTACGTTTTCCTTATAAATATGACTGTGCTTTAACGCGCCGCGTTTCTTTTCTCCGTTTTCGCCATCGTATTCGCATTGCGGATTGCAACAATCGAACTCCGAATGATTATCCGTAACGGTTACGCTTGTTTTCGGCGCGAACGGGCGGCAATCGACATAAAGAATATCGCCTGCCTTAAACGGCGTAGGTAAATTAAGGTCGTTGTCCGAGGAAAACAGGGTGAAATCGTTTTCGGGCAGAAGTTGCCGCCTGTTTCTTTTGCGGAATTCTTTATCGTAAAAATAACGTAAGTTTTTATAAAAACGCTTCTTTACCGATAAACGCAAACTCGCACACTTCCGTAAGTCCGAGCGTATCTTCGCTTTCGGGCAACCATTTTTCAAGCGTATACCAAATATTTTCTTCGCCGCCTTCGTCAAAAGTTTCGTTAAGATACTTTTGTACCGCGCGATAACTTCTGAAAGGCGCGCACTCGAATTGTTCGTCGTAGCCGTTACCGAAACTATGCCCGACGAGCAAAAAAACTCCGTCTTTCGGAAGACTTAAATCTTCCGTCGCCCGCGTGACTATCCGCAGATAATTTTCATAAGAAAACTTTTCGTCAACATTTATGCTTTCGCCGTTTGCATTTTCGTTGTTTATGCTTTCGCCGCGCTTTTCTTCGAGCAGGTTTTTATAGAGCGACTGCTTTTCAAAAAGCGATATCGGAGCGTGGCAAACGAGTTTCGCCATATCGTATTCGCTTAAATTCGCATTGGATAAATAGTCTGCGAACGCTTTATCTTTAATCAATTTTCCGATTACTTCTTCTTTTGTCATTTTTTAAGTTTTTTAAAAACGTAAAACGTAATCTCGTCGTCCGTTAGGTTTTTATAATTCACGCCGAGAAATTTTGCGATAGCCTGCAAGGAAGACTTGTCGATCTTGCATTTCTTTCTTGCAAGTTCCAACGTGTCGACGGTTTTATTTCTAAACGACGGCATTCCCGCTTTTTTCAAAGCCGCGTTTATGAATTTTATATCGAAACCGATATTATGCGCAACGAGCGGATTATCGCCAAAAAAATTCAAAAAGTCGTGCAATAAGTCGTTTATTCGGCATTTTTCGTTCAAATCGCTATTCGTGATCCCCGTTAGAATTTCAAGATCTTCCGTCAAAGGTTTTGTTGGTTTCACAAGTTCAGAAAACCTTTTCGAAATTTTCCCGCTCTCGACTTTTAATGCCGATAATTTAATAATTTCGTTTTTTCGGAATCGAGTCCGCTCGTTTCGATATCTATTATTACGTAATTATCCATATTTTTTCTCCAATGCTTTCAGAAGGTATTCTAATTCTTCGATAGTTTGAGCGACTTTCGCAACTTCCGCAAGAAGTGTGTCTTTTGTTATAGTTTTTGCATACTCGATAATTTCTTTTCTCATATCCCCGCCACCGTTTTTTCTTTGATTTCTTTAATTTCGAAACTTACGAGCGTGTCTTTTTCTTGCAGCCGTTTTGCAAGACTTTCTAAAAAGTCTCTGTTGTCGATAAGTATTTTTTTCGCCTTTGCGTAATACGTTTCCATATCCGCCGCGATGCGATCTTCTCTTCGCAAAAGTCTGTCGGGCGAACTGTCGCGCCCTTCCCAATACCCGAAGCCGTAGGAGCAATAGTTATCGGCAAATCTCTGAACGATATCGAACGCTCTGTGAAGATCGTTATTCGCTCCGGTATCCGCCTCGCCGAAAATAATCTCCGTCGCCGCCTTACCCGCAAGTATGGCTATAACACGGTTTTCCATGTGCGTTTTGGAAATCCAGTAGTCGTCGGGATTGTGATAAGCCGTAAATCCGCCGACCGTTCCCGTATTTTTGCGGACGGAAACGAGATCCACGCTCCCTTCTTCCAGAATTTCCGCAACGACCGCATGCCCCGCTTCGTGATACGCCGTTCTTTCCAAAATAACGGGATTGTGCGGCGCGGTGCTTTCGGGCGCGTTGTAAATTACGCGAAGGCACGCGCGGATGATGTCGTCCACCTCTATCATTTCTTTATTTTCGTATCCTGCATACTGCCCCGCGGTGTTGATTACCGTTTCAAGCACGGCGCAGGATTTCCCGTTCAAAAGCCGCGCAACCTCTTCGGCGTTAATTTCCGCAACCGCTTTCTTCTGAGAAAGATAATATCTTACGATCTCCACGGCGTCCTCGCCCTCGGGCGCGTCCACGTTAATTATACAGTCGAACCGCCCCGCGCGAAGAAGCGATCGCGGCAGATTTTCCGTCCCGTTGGTGGTGGCAAGCACGAAAACGTCTTTGCCCTTGATTTCGTCGATACACGATTGAACGGTGACGTATTCTTCGGCGTTTCTGTGGTAATCGTCCTCATTGGCGAATTTATCCATATCGTCGAGAAGAATAATCGACGGAGCGTTTTCGGCGGCTTCCGTAAAAACGTTCTTTATCTCGTTGACAAACTCGCCGTCGGGCTTGTTTTTACGACAAACGAATGCTTTTCTGCCGCTTTCTTTTATAAAACAGTTCGCCATAAGCGTTTTACCAACCCCCGGATTGCCGTCGAGAAGAAGCCCGCCGATCGGCGCAACGCCAAGCGCCTTATACTTATCGGCGTTTTTAATCACGTCGCAAAGTCTGATAAGTTCCGTTTTGATATCCTTATAACCTATGATTTTGTCAAATTCGCTCATTGTAAAATACCTCTTTCGTTTTTTTGTATTTTTATTATATCGAGTTTAATGCGGCGTTTTCGGTACATATAATATCGCTGACAATAATTATTTCCCGATTCGGTTTTTGTTCTTCCAAAAACGAAATATAATCAAAACTTTCGTCTAAAAAATCGGGAAAGTTTATAAGAATAAGCGGTTTTTCTTTATGATTGAAATCTTTTACGCCGTTTACGAATTGACGGAATTTATTTATTTCTATAAAACACAGAAAATCAAAAAGAGTTTGCTCGCTCACACTTAAATCGTAGTTAATCGACTTATAGCCTGCTTTTTTAATTGTGATGAACTTCCCTTGCGGCGTAATATCGAAATATAAATTCTTCCGTTCGCTTATTTCCCTCGGCTTAAAATTTGCTATATATTCGTTAAGCAAAAAACGGAAAGACTTTTCTTTTGACTGTCGATATAACGCCGTTTCTTTTCGCTCGTCGAAATCACGCTTTTTATACGCCGATAAATAATCTGAATACTCAAGCCGCGATTTGTGCGCCGCGGAATAATCGAAAACCACGTTTTCATAGCGATAAAACGAACCTGTCGATTCGTAAAAATATTCATATAAGACTCTTGCGGTTTTCTCCGCGTTTCTGCTTTTTATCCCATAAATATCCGCCTTTGTTTTATAAATATCCGTCGCCGTACCGGCAAAACATTCTTTTAATTGTTTATAATTCACATTTTTCATTTCATAACAATTTCTCCGTATAAAAAAATAACGCCGCAAAGATTTCTCTTTGCAACGCTATTATAATACTTTTATTGTTCCCTTTTCGGTACTTTAACCGTCAACGTTAATTTTTTAGGCAACTGTTTCTTTAACAAAAATATAGGAATTTTCTATCGGTCCGGAAGTGTACGACCCGCTTCTTAAATTCAAAGCGCAAGGCGTAACGAATTTTAATTCCCAACCGAGCAAACCCATATTCAAGATTGTTGTGGAATAATATACATGCCCTTCATATGTAGATACCTTTTCAAGATTTAATTCGGAAATCAAATCATCCGAAACTTCACCGATAATATATATAGCCCCGTTTTTCCTTACCGGATTTGACCTCGCAATATTATCCGTAAACTCTAAATAACGATACTTTTTCATAACTTTTACTCTCCTTTGGATTTTTTGTATCTGAACCGCAATTAATCTTATATTGACTTGGTAAAATTGTCTGTTATCAGCCTGATATGCTCAAGAATTCTTTTCCCGAAATCTCTGTTCACATTCAACGACGGGTTACGCGGATTCGGATTAAAAATAATATTTTTGTTGGTGACGTATTTGTCAGGCGTAATCCCCCAACTCACAAACGACCGCATCATGCATATCAATTGATTGTTTTCACCTAAAGACGGAATAATTTCTTTTTCCATAAACTCCTTTAACATCTTTACACTCGGACATTCCAAGAGTTTTCTTTGCATATCATACGTCATTTTTACTGAGTGATACGGAATCAATTCTACGGTTGCAATAGATTCAGATAACATCGTGATGATATCCTCTTCTTTTTTTGCAATTCCTTTTTGGTTGTATTCTTTGCAGATATTCTTAATCAACGACGCGTCCGCATTCTTTTGATTAAATTTTCCGAGCCAATATTTATATCCGGAAGTACCTTCTGCCTTATCCGTAATCCAAAAAAAGTTATTATTCGGATTATCCTGATTTAATTGCTCAAGGATATCATCTCTTAAGTACGGCAACCCCTTACCAAAAGCCTTGGATTCATATTCTATATCTTCATCCCCGTCCCCAAGCCCGGGATTTAACGAACATATAATTATCTTTGCGTTCTTGATATTTCCGCAAATCGGCTGCGGCAACAGTTCTGTCTTCAATTCTTTACAAGGATCGGTACATTTTTTATTATATGCATTAATTATAGTTTCATCTCCACTAAAAATGTTAGAACCGCCCTTTGTAATTTTATCGTATTCGTCTTTTAAAAATTTAATATAAGCACTCATATTTTACTCCTTAACTTTTTCCAGTTTCATTATAGCATAATATTCAAACATTTTCAAGCATTCAACTACCCGATAAAAATACCATTGTTTATGTACCGTTTTGAGGTCTTAACATTCCGTCAAATATTTTTCTTCTGCTTTTTGCAGGTTGTTTTTTATTCTTTCTCTTAGCGAAAGCGGCGTTTTGATTTCCACGAAATTCAGATATTGCATAGCCCAATAAGTCATCGCATCGGGGCTTGCGTATACCATAACTTCATATCGTTTATCGC
>CAVJNC010000115.1:0-6598 GCA_963650905.1 Subdoligranulum sp. APC924/74 | reverse complement strand
AGTATGATTGCGTTCGTTTGCCTTGATTTTCCTGAATTTATCGCCGTTAAAATGCGTAGCACCTTAAAGCCGTATTTTTTGATGATTTTTGGTAAAGGCGAACGCCGACGTACTTGCCGTACTTCAAGTGAGAATTTGCCAAAAAGCGTGAAAAAGACGGCTTTAAGGCTTGACGGGGTTCAAATCTCGCTCGGCTAAGATGAAATAATTACGACTTTCTTCTAATATATTGTATAGAGGTGAGTCGAATTGAAAAAACTAACTGACAGGAAGTTAAACGTCATAACGGCGATCATTCTTACCGCAATCGTTTCGGGTGTGATCGCCGTGTGCTTTTTACGGGGCGACGTGGTGGTCATATCGGGTAACGAAAGTTATTCGGCGATATATCACGGCAACAGAAACGGAAACGTCGTCGCCCTCACGTTCAACGTCTACGAAGGCGAGGACGTCGTCGAGGGTATTCTCGGCGTTTTAAAGGAACACAACGCAAAAGCGACGTTTTTCGTCGGCGGTTGCTGGGCGGACGACAATATCGGAACGGTTAATAAGATCATCGGGAGCGGCAACGAACTCGGCAGTCACGGATATTTTCATCGCGATCACGCAAAACTTTCCGAGGACGAAAACATGGCGGAAATGGAAACCCTGCACGCTCTTATAAAGCGAACCGCGGGCACGGAAATCAAACTTTTCGCTCCGCCGTCGGGTTCTTTTTCGGTCACGACGCTCAAAGTCGCCGAAAAACTCGGTTACAAAACGATAATGTGGAGCAAGGATACGATCGACTGGCGGGATAAGAACGCAAAAACCGTTTATTCGCGCGCGACGAAAAACGTTTCAGGCGGAGATATAGTGCTTATGCACCCGAAAACCCACACGCTCGAAGCCTTGCCGGATATTCTGCTTTATTACGAGCGGGCGGGATTAAGATGCGGAACGGTGACGGAGTGTATCTCGGTCGACGTTTAAAATGACGCATAATTCAGGAAAAATATGGTAAATTACAAAAAATACGACAACGGATTAAGATTAATCGTCAACACGATGGACGCGATGATGTCTGTCAGCGCGGGAATTCTCGTGGGCGCGGGGAGTTGCCTCGAGGACGAAAAAAACAACGGAATATCTCATTTCATCGAGCATACGACTTTTAAAGGAACGGAAAAACTGAATTCGTTCGAGATATCGTCGGCGTTCGACGATATCGGATCTCAGGTCAACGCTTTCACCTCGAAAGAAACGACTTGTTATTACGTGAAAAGCACGACGGCGGAACTGGACAGATCGTTCGAACTTCTTTCGGATATTTTTCTCAATTCCACCTATAAAGCCGACGAACTCGACAAAGAAAAGGGCGTCGTTATCGAGGAAATCAATATGTGCGCCGATACGCCCGAAGAACTTTGCCTCGACGCTCTTTCGGAATCTTATTTCGGCAAGCAGGGCTTAGGACGAACGATATTAGGCCCCGACGAGAACGTAAAATCTTTCTCGAAGAAGGATATCGCGGCGTACAGAAAACGGTTTTACAACGCCGATAACGTCGTCGTGTCTTTCGCCGGCAGAATTTCGTTCGACGAAGCGAAGAAACTCACCGAAAAATATTTCGCGCCGTTCGTTTCTTCTTTGAAATCCGACGATTTGTCGTCGGGCGAAACCGAAAACAAACAGGGAAAGATAAAAATAGATAAAGATATCGAGCAGATTCATCTCGCGCTTGCGTTCAAAGGCGTGGAGTACGACGCGCCGCTTGCCGACGCCATGTCCGTAGTCAACAACGTCGCGGGTTCGGGAATGAGCAGCAGATTATTCCAGAAAATAAGAGAAGAACTCGGGCTTTGTTACACGATTTATTCCTATCCGAGTTGCTATCTTAAAACGGGAACTTTCGCCGTTTACGCAGGGCTTAACCCCAAGAGCGCGGAACTTGCTTACGAAGAAATCAAACGCGTGCTTGCGGACTTAAAGAAAAACGGCATAACCGACGACGAATTCAACCGCGGCAAAGCGCAGATGATCAGTTCTTTCGCGTTCGGGCAGGAAAGCACCGCTTCACAGATGCTTCTTTACGGCAAATATCTTCTTAATACGGGCAAAGCGTTCGACGCGGAAAGTAAACTCGCGGCGGTTGACGCTCTCGGTAAAAACGATGTGAACGACTTGCTCGGCGAACTCGATTTTTCGGCGTATTCGGTCGCTGTCGTCGGGAAAAACGCGACAAAGGTCAAAGTTTGAAATTATATATTTGTTCATAAGCCGAAAAAGTGTGATAAAAAACGCTTTTTCGGTTTTTTTAATTGTAAATTCCTATTTTCAGTTGACAAAACGCGAGTAAAGACATTATAATATCGTTGTAAAGTGCGCGGAGGTGTTAAAAATACCTTGTCGCGCAAACGAATCAGTCGGGTAACCGATAATATAAATTTCAGGAGTTTTAAAATGGCATCAAGATACGAAAGCGCAAGAGCCGAGTATGCAAAATACGGTGTCGATACCGACGCCGCAATCAAAAAACTTAAAACCGTTCCTCTGGCAGTTCACTGCTGGCAGGGCGACGACGTTACGGGTTTCGATCATGACGGACCTTTGACCGGCGGAATTCAGACGACGGGTAATTACCCGGGGAAAGCGAGAACGCCCGAACAACTTATGGCGGATTTGGACAAGGCTATGTCGCTTTGCCCCGGCACGAAGAAACTTAATCTTCACGCTTGCTACGCGATTTTCGAAAAAGGCGAATTCGTGGACAGAGATAAAATAGAACCCAAGCATTTCAAAAAATGGGTAGAATTTGCAAAGGAAAGAGGAATGGGAATCGATTTCAATCCCACGTTCTTCTCTCATCCCATGGTCAAAAACGGGCTTACGCTTACGAGTCCGGACGAAGAAGTAAGAAAATTCTGGGTAAATCACGGAAAAGCCTGCATCAGAATTTCCGAATATTTCGCAAAAGAAACGGGTATTCCCTGCGTTATGAATATCTGGATCGGCGACGGTTTCAAGGACGTTCCCGCAGACCGTATGGGGCCGAGAATGCGTTATAAACAGTCTATCGAGGAAATTCTTTCCGAACCGTTCGATAAAAATCTCGTCAAACCGTGCGTGGAATCCAAAGTGTTCGGTATCGGCGTCGAATCTTACACGGCGGGCAGCGCGGAATTCACTCTCAGTTTCGCCGCGATGCACGACGGAGTTCTTCCGCTTATGGATAACGGACATTATCATCCGACCGAACTCGTTTCGGATAAGATTCCCGCGCTTCTGTGCTTCTTCCCCGAAATCGCCCTTCACATCACGAGAGGCGTAAGATGGGATTCGGATCACGTTCTGCTTTTCGACGACGAAACCAGAGAAATGGCGAAGGAAATCGTCAGATGCGACGCGCTTGACAGAGTTTATATGGCTCTCGATTATTTCGACGCGAGCATCAACCGTATTTCGGCTTGGACCGTCGGTATCAGAAGTTGGCAGAAAGCCCTTTTAATGGCGATGGTTACCCCCAACGCGGACCTTAAAGCCCTTCAGGACGAAGCGAATTTCACGAAACTCATGGTTATGCAGGAAGAGATGAAAACCCTTCCGTTCGGCGATATCTGGGCGGAATACTGCAAAGAGTGCGGAGTTGCGGCGGATACGTCGTGGTACGACGAAATAATGAAGTACGAAAAGGACGTTCTTTCCAAAAGATAATAAAAACGTTTAAAATCCGCCCCGTCGCGTTTAAAACGCGACGGGGCGGCAAACAATATAAAGGAAGTGTTATAAATGGTAAAAATAGACGTAATTTCAGGGTTTCTCGGGGCGGGCAAAACCACTCTGATAAAGAAACTTTTCGCAAGCAATCTTAAAAACGAAAAGGTCGTTCTGATCGAAAACGAATTTGGCGAGATAGGCGTCGACGGCGCGTTTTTAAAAGACAGCGGCGTTCAGATCAAAGAAATCAATTCCGGTTGTATATGTTGTTCTCTTGTCGGCGATTTTTCAAAATCCATGAAAGAAATCGTCGGAAAGTTCAATCCGGACAGAATCATAATCGAGCCGTCGGGCGTCGGGAAATTGTCGGATATAATCAAGGCGATAGAAAAGGTCGAAGAGCCGCTTAAAATCAATATCGTCGCAACGGTTGTCGACGGCGGAAAATGCAAAATGTATTTCAAAAACTTCGGCGAGTTTTACGACGATCAGATTAAACAGGCAAACACCGTCATCGTTTCCAAAACCGATAAACTCGGCGAGGAAAAAATTCTTGCGGCGGTCGAACTTATCAAATCGCTCAATCCGCACGCAACGATAGTCACAACGCCGGTTACCGAACTCGAGCCGAACAAACTTCTCGGTATTCTCGAAGGCGACGTTAACAACGTAGATTCGCTTCTTGAGTCGCTCAGAGCGGAACACGACGATGATGACGACGACGATGACGATCACTGCTGTTGCCATCACCACCATGATGACGACGATGACGAGGATGAACACGAACATCACCATCATCACCACGATGACGACGATGACAAAGAGGAACACGAACATCACCATCATCACCATGATGACGACGATGACGAGGATGAACACGAACACCACCATCATCACCACGATGACGACGATGACGAAGAGGAACACGAACATCACCACCATCACCACGATGACGTCGATGATGACGATCATTGCTGCCACCATCATCATGACGACGAAGAGCATGAACATCATCACCACCATCATCACCACCACGGCCACGACGCCGACGAAGTGTTCACGAGTTGGGGAGAGGAAACTCCCGTCGCGTTTTCGCATGACGAACTCGACGCGATACTTAAAAAACTTTGCGAAGAAGATTCCGGTCTCGGCGTGATTCTGCGTTCCAAAGGCGTCGTTAAGGCGAAAGACAACGAAAAATGGTATTATTTCGACCTTGTTGCCGGCGAATACGAAATCAGGCTCGGCGAACCCGATTATACGGGCAAGGTGTGCGTTATCGGTTCCAAAATCGACGAAGAAAAAATCTCGGCTTTGTTTTTCGGTGAATAACCGGACAAGCCGGAACGGAGATAAATTATGGCAAGAACATTCCCCGCCGTTATAGTAAAAGGCATTCTGGAGAGCGGAAAGACGACTTTTATCGTCGATTCGCTCAAAAACGGCGATTTCGGAGATATAGGCAGAGTGTTGATTCTTTCCACGGAAGAGGGCGAAGTCGAGTATAATCCGGCGGAACTCGCAAAGTTAAACGCCGTTTATTACTCGTTTGAAACCCCCGAAGATTTCACCGTGGAAAAGATAAACGACCTCATCAGGGTTAACAAACCGCACGCGCTTTTTATCGAAGAGAACGCAATGTGGGACTGGAACGAAATCAAACTTCCGCCTTACGTCATCGCAGAGCAGACCTTCGCTATAATCGACGCGACAACCTTTAAAGTATATTTCAATAATATGCGCCAGAAGTTTCAGGATATAGTCGGCGCGTCCGACATAGTCGTCATGAACAGATGCGAAGAAACGTCCGAAATGGCGGGCTATAAGAGAAGTCTGAAACTCATCAACAAGGACGCTTATTATATAACCCTCGACGCCGACGGCAACCCTGTGAGTTTCGTTGAGGAACTTCCTTATAAAATTTCCGACGAAATGTCGATTTCGGACAAAGATTTCGGAATTTTTTATATCGACACTTTCGATAACCGCGCGAGATACGAGGGTAAAATCGTCGAATTCAATTGTATGACGGTCACGTCCAAAAACCTGCCGGACAACACTTTCGTCGCGGGCAGGCTCGCTATGACCTGCTGCGCGAACGATATCCAACTCATAGGGCATTTATGCGGTTATAACGCGCCCGTGAAAATCAAAAACAAGGGTTGGGCGCATCTGAGAGCGCGAATTCATTATCTTTCGGAGAACGAAAACGACGAACCGCAGATTATTCTCGAACTTTTAAAAATAAAAGAAATTCCGGAAATAGAAAATCCGGTGGTTTCTTTGCAATAAAATCTTCGCGATAAAATCTTTGCGAAAAAACGCGGCGGATATTTGACGCGCCGCGACGATTCTTATTGTGAAATCTATTCGTCTTATGTTAAAATCCACTCGCTGCGCGGGTGGATTTTGTCGTTAAGTCAGTCGTTAAGTCAGTCATTAAATCAACCATTATTTGCTTTTATATGCGGCGGATTTGCGGTATTTTGCGGGGGTTACCCCGTATTTTTTCTTGAACGAATTTATAAAATAAGATACGCTTTCAAGCCCTATCGCGTGACAACATTCTTCCATGGAATAAGCCGACGTCTGCAATAAAAACGCCGCGTGATTGAGCCTTAAAGACAAAATGTATTCCGTCAGCGTAACGCCGAATTCCTGCTTGAATTTTTTGGATAAATATATTCTGTTATAACCGAGTTCGGAATAAACGAATTCTATCGCCCGCGGATCTATATAATGATTGTTTATCGAGAGCAGACATTTGTTTCTGAAATCGAGAGAATTGCCGACGCCCTGCGTTTCCATGCAGATTCCGCCGAGCAGTTGCACAACGAGAACTTTTTCGTAGTTCTTCCGGTTGATATCCGAATTCGCGTCGGATAAAAACATAGCGAAACAC
>CAVJNC010000114.1:0-6752 GCA_963650905.1 Subdoligranulum sp. APC924/74 | reverse complement strand
TGTTTTCGGAATCGAAGCGGATAACACGGACATAAACACGGGCAAACTCGACAGGAACGGATACATATCCGTAGCCAAAAAGTTGACGGAAAAATTCAATTTCAAAGGCGTGGCGATAACGCTTCGTGAGAGCCTTTCCGCAAACGACAACAACTGGTCGGGTATGCTTTACGCGAACGGCGAGGCGTATTTTTCAAAGAAGTATGCAATGCACATTGTTGACCGCGTCGGCGGTGGCGACAGTTTCGGAGGCGGGTTGATTTATTCGCTTGTAAACGGCTACGATGCTCAGAAAGCGATCGAATTCGCGGTTGCGGCGAGTTGCTTAAAACACTCGATAGAGGGCGACTACAATATGGTTTCGGTATCGGAAGTTGAGGCGTTAGCGAACGGCAACGCCTCCGGCAGAGTGCAGAGATAAAATAAAGAATTCGAAGATAGAACAGAGAGTTTAAAGATGAAATTTAAAACTTCGCCGTCGGATTACGGTTTGTTTTTCATTGTCTGACATAAGAGGCGGCAGAAGCGTTGCAACCGACGCGGGCGACGAAACGACCGACGATTTCGACGACGAGGAAAACTCGCAACATAACGCGTAAAGCGTAATAAAATACAATATAAACGCGAATCGCGTTGATTAAAGAGATCGGCGGGGTTCGGAAATTTCCGAACCCCGCCGCTTTTAACGGTATTGATTTGCGTAAATAAAGGCTGTTCTCATATATAACCGAGGTGGTTTTTTTCTTGTTGACAAATTTTAATCCGTTTTTCCTACGAGATAATCGACGGAAACCTCGAATAAATCCGAAAGCATAATAAGTTGAGCGATACTCGGCTCGCAATAGCCGCTTTCCCAATGAGAAATCGTCATTTTTGACATACCGATAAGTTTTGCGAGTTTGTCCTGCGTTAAATTCTTTTCGATCCTTAATTCTTTCAATCTTTCTTTAAACATAAAACGATTGTAACAATTTCTGTTACAATATGCTTGACGGTATCAAAAATTGATACTATAATATTTTAAGATTGTAATTAAGGAGACTGTTTTATGAAAAAGAAAATTTTAACGCTTTTTGCAATGCTTTCAGTGTGCGCCGCGCTTGCTTTCGGCTTTTCGGCTTGCGCACACAAACACGAACACGCTTATGATATGCAAGTAATTTCTGAAAATTATCTTGCTGAAAAAGCAACCTGCACAACAAAAGCAAGATATTACTATTCGTGTTCGTGCGGCGAAAAAGGCGCCGAAACGTTTGAATACGGGGATTTCGCCGCTCACCCCGCGGAGAGTAAATGGTCGTATGACGAAACGCACCATTGGCATAATTCCGCTTGCGCGTGTAACGTAAAAATAGATTATGTGGAACACAGGGTTGACGATTCGGGTTATTGTTCGGTATGTGAACAAGTTTTTTTATCTGACGAAGGCGTCATGTACGACGTTTCCGCAGACGGCACATATGCAGAAGTTATTGACTATGTCGGCGCATCGAAATATGTAAAAATTTCAGATACTTACAACAATTTGCCCGTGCGTAATATTTATAAAGAAGCCTTTATGAATGCGAAAATTATCACTGTAATAATTCCCGACAGCGTAACTTCTATAGGTAATTCTGCGTTCTATAATTGCTCCTCGCTTACCTCTGTAACTATTCCTGACGGTGTAACTTCTATAGGTTATCAAGCATTCTCCTTTTGCTATTCGCTTACCTCTATAAACATTCCCGACAGTGTGATTTCTATAGGTTATGCTGCGTTTGGCGGTTGCGACAAGTTGCAATATAACGTTTATGGTAATGCAAAATATTTAGGAAATGCGGATAATCCATACCATGTATTGATAATGGTGGAAAACAACAAATTATCTTCTTATGAAGTCCATGATAAAACAAAAGTGATTTACGGCAATGCGTTCAGAGGTTGTGAACGGCTTGCTTCTATAACCATTCCCAACAGTGTGATGTCCATAGGAAATTACGCGTTCTATGAGTGTGAATCGTTTACAAGTATTATATTTAAGGGAACAATTGATCGGTGGAAAGAAATAGAAAAATCCGGTTGTTTTTATTTTGCTAAAGTTATAAAAACATATTGCACAGACGGCGAGATAAACGCTAATTGATAGGCGAGATAAACTCTAATCGATAGGCGGGATATACGTTGATTGATAGGCGAGATGAACGCTGATTGATATAAGTCTTCTTTAAAAACCGAAAGAACGACGGAAGGCATATAGGCAGCGCGCAGATAATAAAAAATCGGGCGGCAGCCGCGTTTCAACGCGGCTGCCGCCTTTTACTTTTAGATTATTTATAACCTATCAGAATCGATTTATCGATAAATTATTCTTTTCCTGCAAGTTTCTTGTATTTGCCGAGTCTTGCGGTGTTCTCTTCTTCGGCTCTTTCGAACAACTTTTCCGCAAGTTCGGGCTGAGCCTTCTTGAGCGTTGCGTAACGGTTTTCGCCGAGGATGAAGTCCTGATAACTTTCGGTAGGATCCTTACTGTCAAGCGTGAAGGGGTTAACTTCGGTGCCGACGTGTTCGGGATTGTATCTGTAAAGATGCCAGTAGCCCGCGTCGACCGCTTTCTTCTCTTCGGTCTGCGAGTTAGCCATGTTGATACCGTGGTTGATACAAGGCGCGTAGCAGATGAGAAGCGACGGTCCGTCGTAAGCCTCGGCTTCGGTGATAGCGTTAAGGAATTGCTGTTTGTTCGAACCCATAGCGCACTGAGCGACGTAAACGTATCCGTAACTCATAGCCATCATACCGAGATCCTTCTTCTTGACTCTCTTGCCGCCCGAAGCGAATTTGGCAACGGAGCCGGTAGGAGTGGATTTGCTTGCCTGTCCGCCGGTGTTGGAGTAAACTTCGGTGTCGACGACGAGAACGTTTACGTCTTCGCCCTGAGCGAGAACGTGATCGAGTCCGCCGTAGCCGATATCGTAAGCCCAACCATCGCCGCCGATGATCCAGATGGATTTCTTGATTACGCAGTCGAGCATTCCGCCGAGTTCTTTGAGAAGTTCTTTAAGTTCGCCCTTGGCGTTCTTGATAGCGGAGGGAAGAGCGATCTGAAGAGTTTTATAAACGCGTTGAGTAACTTCCGCGCTCTTCTTGTTTTCAAGCCAGAGTTTGCACGCTTCGCCCACTCTTCCGTGGAGGTTGTTGTCGAGAATGCCTCTCATAACGTCCGCGAGTTTTTCTCTTCTCTGGAAGTAAGCAAGGTGGAAACCGAAGCCGTATTCCGCATTGTCTTCGAATAAACTGTTAGCCCATGCGGGACCTTTGCCTTCCGCGTTCTTGGTGTAAGGACACGTCGGGGAAGAACCGCCGTAAATGGACGAACAACCCGTAGCGTTGGCGATGATCATGCGGTCGCCGAACATCTGAGTGATGACTTTGATATAAGGAGTTTCGCCGCAACCCGCGCACGCGCCGGAGAACTCGAAGAGGGGTTTGGAGAACTGAGAACCCTTAACGGTGTTCTTCTTGAATACGGAGGTGTCCGCTTCGGGAAGTTTCTCGCTGAATTCGTAGTTGACGGTTTCGTCCGCAACGACTTTTTCAAGGGGAATCATAGTAAGAGCCTTCTTGTCCGGTTTGGTGGGACAGATATTGGCGCAAACTCCGCAACCCATACAATCGAGCGGGCTTACCTGCATTCTGTAAGAGTACCCCTTAAGGCCGATAGCCGCTTTGGTCGCGAACGTTTCGGGAACGGTTTCGCCGTCCTTGACGAGAACGGGGCGGATACAAGCGTGCGGGCAAACGAACGCGCACTGGTTACACTGAATACAGTTTTCGGCGTTCCATTCGGGAACTTTAACCGCAACGCCTCTCTTTTCGAACTTCGTGGTTCCGGTGGGAACGCTTCCGTCTGCGTTGAACGCGGAGGAAGGAAGTTTGTCGCCTTCGAGAGCGATGATCGGGTGAATGACTTCCTGGAAATATTTATCGTCCGCAAGTTTCGCGGGAGCGGCGCCTGTAGCAGCGTCGGCCCATTCCGCGGGAACTGCGATTTCTTTAAGTTCGGAAGCGGCTTTGTCGATAGCGGCGTAGTTCATCTGAACGACGGCGTCGCCCTTCTTGCCGTAAGACTTCTTGACGTACTGTTTCATCCAGTCTTCCGCTTCCGCGTAAGGCATGATTTCGGGGTTGATCTTGAAGAAAGCGGCTTGCATGATGGCGTTCGTTCTTCCGCCGAGACCGATGGAAGCGGCTATCTTTATAGCGTCGATGACGTAAAGTTTGGCGTGCTTTTTGGCAAGCAGACGTTTCATCGAAGCGGGAAGGTTCGCGCCGAGATCCGCGGCGTTGTCCCATTCGCAGTTAAGAAGGAATTTGCCGCCTTCTTTGAGGTCGGTGACCATATCGTATCTCGTAACGTAAGAAGGTTGCGAGCAGGCGATGAAGTCCGCCGCGTCGATAAGGTAAGACGACTGAATGGGCGTCTTGCCGAAACGAAGGTGCGAAACGGTGATGCCGCCCGACTTTTTAGAGTCGTAGAAGAAGTAACCCTGAGCGAACATATCGGTGTGATCGCCGATGATCTTGATCGAGTTCTTGTTCGCGCCGACCGTGCCGTCCGAGCCGAGCCCGTAGAACTTACAACTTATCGTGCCTTCGGGAGCGGCGTTATACTGCTCGGAGAAATCGAGCGAAGTGTGAGTTATATCGTCGTGAATACCGATCGTGAAGTGATTCTTCGGTTTGGCGGATTCGAGATTCTTATAAACGGCGTAAACCATCGAGGGGTTGAATTCCTTCGAGCCGAGACCGTATCTTCCGCCGTAAACCTTGATTTTCTTCTTTCCGAGTTCGGAAAGAGCGGTAACGACGTCGAGGTAAAGGGGTTCGCCGAGCGAGCCGGGTTCCTTCGTTCTGTCGAGAACGGCGATGTTCTTAACGGTTTTCGGAAGAGCCTTAACGAACGTCTTCGCGGAGAAAGGTCTGTAAAGTCTGACTTTGAGAACGCCGACTTTGTGACCTTCTTTGTTCATTTTCGCTATTGTCTCTTCGATCGCTTCCGCGCCGCTGCCCATAATGACGATGACGTTTTCCGCGTCGGGCGCGCCGACGTAATCGAAGAGGTGATAACTTCTGCCCGTGAGAGCGGAAACTTTATCCATCATCTTCTGAACGATTGCGGGAACTTCCTCGTAATATTTGTTGGCGGTTTCTCTGTTCTGGAAGTAAGTATCGCTGTTCTGCGCGGTACCTTTCTGAATGGGATGATCGGGGTTCAACGCTCTCTTTCTGAAATCTTCGATATCTTTCATATCGACGAGTTTCTTCATATCCTCATAGTCGATAGCCTCGATTTTGGATACTTCGTGGCTCGTTCTGAAACCGTCGAAGAAGTGAAGGAAAGGAACTCTGGATTTAAGCGTGGAAAGATGCGCGACCAAAGCGAGATCCATAACTTCCTGAACGGAGTTTGAAGCGAGCATTGCGAATCCGGTCTGGCGGCAAGCCATAACGTCGGAATGGTCGCCGAAGATGTTAAGAGAATGAGCGGCAAGTGCTCTCGCGCTGACGTGGAAAACGCAGGGGAGAAGTTCGCCCGAAATCTTATACATGTTCGGGATCATAAGAAGAAGCCCCTGAGATGCGGTGTAAGTAACAGTCAGCGCGCCTGCGGAAAGAGAACCGTGAACCGCGCCTGCCGCGCCCGCTTCGGACTGCATTTCGGCGAGTTTGAGTTTCTGACCGAACATGTTCGTTCTGCCGGCGGTGGACCATTCGTCCGCAACCTCCGCCATGGGCGAAGAGGGCGTGATGGGGTAAATCGCCGCAACTTCCGAGAACGCGTACGCTACGTGGCTCGCGGCGGTGTTACCGTCAATAGTCATAACTTTCATAAATTTTGACCTCCGTATGAAATAAATTATAACTTTTATTATTGTTTTGTGTACGGCGCGCGGCGCGGCTTTGCCTCGCCGCGCGCGCAACCTTACATATTATAGCCCAACGGAGTGTTTTAGTCAAAGGTTTTTAACGATAAACAGAAAAAATTTTCTTATAATAGTGATGACGAATGGGAACATTACGCGTTTTCCCGAGAAAATGAAGTGAAAAAACCTTAACGGGTTGCAAACGCTTGTTATTTCGGCGCGGTTTGTGATAAAATACGAATTATGTATGCCATTGAATTTCAGAACGTCGGATTTTATTATTCGTCTGCGGACGAAAACAACGTCCGAAGCAAAAACATCGTTCTCGACGGACTCGATTTCACCGTCGAAAAGGGCGCGTTCGTCGCTCTTCTGGGGCGGAACGGAAGCGGAAAAAGTACGCTCGCGCGGCTCGTGAACGGGCTTCTGAAGCCCACCGCGGGTAAGGTTTCCGTTCTCGGGCTGGACACCGCGGATAAAAACAATCTCTTCGAAATACGGAAAAAGGCGGGAATGATTTTTCAGAATCCGGACAATCAGCAAATCGCGTCGATCGTCGAGGACGATATCGCTTTCGGACCGGAAAACGTCGCCATGCCGAGAGAGAAAATAGCCGCCGCGATAGACGCCGCGCTCAAAGCCACGGATATGGAGAAATTCCGCAAATCGGAAGTGGCGAAACTTTCGGGCGGGCAGAAGCAAAGAGTCGCCATCGCGGGGGCGATCGCGATAGAACCCGAAATTCTCATCATGGACGAATCCACTTCGATGCTCGATCCGAAGGGCAGAAGAGAGGTCATGGAAGTCGCGAGAACGCTCAACAAAGAAAAGGGAATGACTGTCGTCGAC
>CAVJNC010000113.1:4589-6758 GCA_963650905.1 Subdoligranulum sp. APC924/74 | reverse complement strand
AAAGATTAATCGGCAGAACGCTACGGAACAACGGAAAAGATTAATCGGCAGAACGCTACGGAACAACGGAAAAGATTAATCGGCAGAACGTTAACGGAATAGCGGAAAAGATTAAACGGCAAAATCCGCCGGAAAAGGCGGTAAAAATAATTGATCTAAGGAGGATCGATATGAGTAATAAGTTAAAACTTTTTGTCGCGTTATGCGCGGCTATGGCGGTTTCGCTGCTTTGCGTAGTCGGTTGCGCGGGCGGAGAAACGAAACACAACTATTCGGAAAAATGGGAAACGAACGCCGACGAGCATTGGCACGCCTGCGCGGACGACGGTTGCTCCGAAGTCGCGGATAAGGCGGCGCATACCTATGACGACGGCGTTGTGACTAAAAACGCAACCTGTTCCGAAGCGGGCGAAAAGACTTTCACCTGCGCGGTTTGCGGCTATAAAAAGACGGAAACAATCGTTGTAACGGCTCACGATTGGAACAACGGCGTCGTGACGACGGAGGCCACTTGTTATCGGGAGGGCGTGACGACGTACACCTGTACCGTTTGCAGTCAGACAAAGACGGAGACTATCGATAAAACCGATCACGTTTACGAAACCGAATGGGATTACGATGACGAGAAGCATTGGCATAATTGTGAGAACAAGAATAACGGTTGTACCGCAATCTCGGGTGAAGCGGCTCACACTTGGAACAACGACGTTGTGACGACGGAGCCTACTTTCGAGGCGGCGGGCGAAAAGACTTTCACCTGCAAAGAGTGCGGTGCTAAAAAAACCGAGCCTGTCGCGCAAAAAGCACATAGTTATGCCGAAACGTGGAGCAGTGACGATACGCACCACTGGCACGCCTGCACGGACGTGGGGTATGATACTCTTAGAGAAGACGAAGCCGAGCATACGTGGGGCGAATGGGAAACCGTAACGTCGCCGACGCTCGAAGCCGACGGAACTAAAAAACATACTTGCACCTTATGCTCTAAAGAAATCACGACGGCGATGAAGTTTGAAGAAACGCTCGAAGATTACGTTGTTGTGCAGAACAACCATTTAGGCGCGGCAAACAACGTTACGTCTTTTGATGGGAAAACTTATAATACCGTATATAATACCACGTCTGTTGCTTACAAAGCCAAAATTACCGGTACTGATACTTTTGGTATAAGAATAAGGGAAACTTCGGCATGGCACGAAGGATACCTATTCACTTTTACTTATGACGATGGTGGAAAAATTAATTATCCTGACGAAAACGGAGAAAGTAAATGGTCTGCCGGAAATCTCTTTGAATCAGGAGATGTTTTAGAGGTTGGTATAATCGATATAAAAAATAACGACACTCAGGCGTATATCTATCTCAAGGTTAACGACGAAATAAAATTTGAATATTTAACTAAGAAAGTGACAAACGTGGGCAAATGTATAACGGTATGGAAAGCAACATTCGAGCAGGTAGATAATATAAGTTACAAAGAGGCTGTGGTAACTACGAACAACGATCTCGGAATAGCGGACGGGTTTAAGACCACGGCAGTTGACGGATGGTATAAATCTTTCGGTTACACCGGTGATAAAGAGATCTCTTCCATGGTGTATAAATTTAACTATACGAACGGTAATGCGACCTTTGTAGGACTCCGCGGTACGATTAACGGCTGGGATGGATATCAGTTCATTTTTAACGACGGTAATATTCAATGCGGTACGGATTCAGGTTCAGAAAACAATAACATGGTTATTGTAGGTTCGTATGACAAAGATAATTCCGTAGAAATTGAAATCGGCGCGCTTGATTTTGCGGACGAAACGGGCTGGACATATTTATACGTTAAAGTAAACGGCGAATTAAAAGGCGGCGCTGTTTTCAGATCTTTTGCGGCAGATAAAACCGGAAAGTGCGTAAATATTTGGAGCGCTAGAGAATCCGGCTCTTTCGGACAGGTTGAAGCCTAAAACAAATAGAATTTATGTTGTGAATGACAAACGGTGAAAAAAGTACAGCGCGCAGGGCAACGCGGCGGAATTCCGCCGCGTTGCCCTGCGGAAAAATTACGAAACGTCAAACGGGAAGAGTATTTCAGGGGAAAAGGGTAAGACCATTATGCGAACCGACGAGCAGGCAAAACAGGGAACTGCTTAAGGAGAAAATATTTTAACTATGAAA
>CAVJNC010000113.1:0-4579 GCA_963650905.1 Subdoligranulum sp. APC924/74 | reverse complement strand
CTTATAGAATGTTCGAGCGGAGTCGTACCGAAAACGGAAACGATAAAAAATTACGTGGATATCCTCGCTTCTTTCGGCTACGACAGATTGTATCTCGGGCTTGCAGACGCTTATAAAATAAAAAACGAACCGCGCTTCAATTATAAACGCGGAGGTTACGCCGTGGAAGAACTGAAAGATATCGACGCTTACGCGAAAACGCGCGGCGTTGAACTCGTCGCTCAGATACATATTCTTTCGCATCTGCATTTTTTGAAAAAATATCCCGAATATTTCGGTATTTTCGATACGGATAACGTTCTTCTCGTCGGCGAAGACAGAGTTTATAAACTCATAGACAATATGCTCGGCGCGATTTCCGAGGGGATAAGTTCAAGAAAAATTCATTTAGGGCTTGACGAGGCTTTCGGACTCGGCACGGGCGAATATTTTAAAAAACACGGTTTCGCCGACAAAAAATCGCTTATTCTTCGGCATCTGAAATCGGTTTCGCCGCTTCTTAAAAAGTACGGATACACTCCCGAAATGTGGGGCGATATGCTCGATTGTTCCGAAAAATCTTCGGTTTCGCCGCAGGAAATCAAGGCTTGTCTGCCGGAGGGAACGACGGTTTTTTTGTGGAATTACGAGGAAAAAGACGAGAAAAAACTCGCGGAACTTATCGACGGAATGAAGCAAAACTGCGACAAAGTCGCTTACGCCGGCGCGGCATGGAAACATCTCGGCTTCGGGCCGAATAACCGTTATTCCGTGTCCCGAATAATTCCGCAGATGAAGGTTTGCGCCGAAAAGGGCTTGAAGCACTATATGGTCACGTTGTGGTCGGACCGCGGCGCGCCTTGCTCCAACTATGCCGCTCTGCCTACTCTTTTCGTTGCGGCGGAGTATAACAAAGGCAGATTTTCGGGCGAGGGCGAGCCGGACAAGGCCGAATTCGAAAGGTTGACGGGAGAAAATTACGATAATCTTTCTTCGCTTGAATTTATCGATAATCCGTTCAAAACGGATTGCAGGGAAAGAAGTTCTTCTTCGCTCTGGGCGTTTTACACGGATATTCTGCTCGGAAATTTCGACACGCTCTTGCCGCCCGGTTCGGGCGAGGCTTACGCAAGGCTTGCCGCGGAATACGAGAGCAAGGCGAGCGGCAGATTTTCTCATTTATATAAAATGACCGCAGCGGTCGCGAGGGTTTTGTCCGTGAAAGCCGATATTCCCGCAAGGATAAGAAAACTTTGCGAAGAAAACGACAAAGCGGCGGCGAAAGACGTTATAGGGGATATAGAAAAATTAAAAGAGGAATTGTTGACTTTCGAGAAGATTTTCGACGAATATTTCCTTAAAGATAACAAAGCGTTCGGATTGGAAATACACCACCTTTATAACGGCGGGCAGGCGTTCCGTCTGGACTACGCGATAAGAAGGCTCGAGGCGTTTATCGAACGCGACGAAAAAATAGAGGAAACGGCGGACGGAATTCTTCCGCTCGGTTATAACCCCATGCCGACCGTGGATTGCAGTTGCATGACGGATTTCAGAATGCTCATTTCTTATTGTATTCAGTAAATATATCCTGTTGATTGCGGTAAACAAAGCGGGTTGTTTTCGGCGGGTATATCCGGAGAAGTTTTCCGCCGATTTATCTGGCTTTGGTTTTTTGTCTGAATTTTGCGGGCGTAACGCCGAAAATATTTTTAAAATGCGCGTAAAACTGCATCGTGTTCGAATAGCCGATTTTATAGGCTATGTTCGCGACGGTGAGATTGGTGTTGAGCAGTAAATTTTTCGCGTACATGAATTTATAGTTCATAAGATAATCGTGCGGGGTGAGATCGAACGTCTTTTTAAAGAGCATGTTCAGTTGCGTTCTCGAATAACCCAATTCCTCGCAAAGATTGTTCACGTTGCAAGCGAGAAGCGCGTCGTTTCGGGCTAAGGAATTGAGTTTTTGCTGCCACGGCGAGATTGCCAGGTCGTAAAAACTCTCGGCGGAGACGAACGACGACAACATTTCAAGCAGAACGGAGCAGGCGAGTTGGTCGTGTTGCTTGTATTTTTGCGAATTTGAGTAGTCGATATGTTGCAACAGATCTTCGATTTCCGCGAGTTTCTGGTTGGATAATGTCCGTTCGCTCTCCACTCTTTCGAATATTTCTTTGGTTAAATTGAGCGAATCCAGAACGGCGAGAATAAATTTTTCCTTCACGAGAAGGGTGATATATCTCACCTGTTTGTTTCTCGCTTTTAAAAAGTGACAATCGGAAGTCGTCGCAACGAAAATCATGCCCGCTTTATATACTTTCTCATTTCCGTTCACGCAGTTGACTATCGTTCCGTTGGTTACGACGGTGAATTCCCAGTAATCGCGATGAGAATGTTCTATCGGCCAGTCGAACAGGTTTATGTGATGAAAAAAATTGATTTCGTCTATATACGGAATTAAATTAAGACTTATGTTCTGCCTGAAAAGATAACTTGTCACGTTCGCTCTTCCTTGTTTGTTTTTCATTAATAATTATAGAGAAAAGAAACGGGAATGTCAATGAAAACGTAGCGATTCGGATTCCGTTCGTGCAGCGATTCGGATTCCGTTCGTGCAGCGATTCGGATTCCGTTCGTCATCGCATGGCTTTACAAATCCATACAATAACTTAACGTATCGATATTGATTCGCGCGGCGTTCCGCGCTATAATTTTAAAGATTTTTTTCGTCAGAGAATCGATTTTTGCTCTATATCTGCATAAATCGGTTTATCGCTCCGAAAATAGTCGGTGATGACGAATAGAATCACTGAAAGGAAACGTTTTATTATGAAGTTTACAAAATACGGTAAAAACCCGATACTTAAGCCGAACCCGCAGAACGAGTGGGAAGAACGTTGCGTTCTGAACCCCGCCGTAATTTACGACGACGAAAAGCGGGAATTCGTCATGCTTTACCGCGCCGCCGGCAACGACGTTCGTCATCAGATAAAACTCGGATTGGCGACGAGTAAGGACGGAATAAATTTCGTCCGTCAAAGCGATAAACCGGTATTCGAAGGGCATCGCGACGATCCCGACGGCGGTTGCGTGGAGGATCCGCGCCTTATGAAAATAAACGGCGTTTATTATCTCACTTACGCCGCGAGGGCCTACGCGCCGGGGCGTTATTGGCTCGAGCCTTACGTCGAGGGCGTTACGAAAGCGCCGAGATATCTCGACGAAACCGACTTTTTCTGCGACGGACTGCCTTTGTTTGCGAACGATAACGTAACGGCGACCTACCTTGCGGCGACGAAAGATTTCAGAACGTTCAAAAAATTCGGGCGCATAACCGAAGCCGCCGTCGACGATCGCGACGTATATCTGTTTTCCGAAAAGGTGAACGGCAAATACGTTATGATTTCCCGCCCGAAATTTAAAAACGCAGAAGTAAAAATGCCGTCGATATGGATTTCATTCGGCGACGATCCGATCGATTTCGGCAAGCCCGAACTCCTGATGACGGGCAAAGAGTGGTGGGAATGTCAGCGTATGGGAGGCGGAACGCCGCCGATAAAGACGGATAAAGGCTGGTTTATGCTTTATCACGGTGTGGACGAAAAAGGCGTTTATCGCGTGGGCGCGGTTCTGCTCGATCTGAACGATCCGAGGAAGATTGTCGCGAGAACGAAAGATTTCCTAATGGAACCCGACGAAGATTTCGAGTTGCAGGGCTTATATGAGGGATGCGTGTTTCCCACCGGAACGGTCGTTAAAGACGGCACGCTTTACGTTTATTACGGCTGCGCCGATACGTATATCGGGCTTGCGACCTGTAATTTTACCGAATTGGTCGATTATCTCGATAAAGAATGTAAAATCCAATAATGCAATGTCTGCTTTTTGCTTGTTTTTTTCGGGGCGGGATGATACAATATAACCATGGTAGATAACGAATCTCAGGAAATGTATCTCGAAACGATACTGAAAATTCAGAAAAGAAAGGGCAGCGTCCGATCAATAGAGATTGCGGAAGAACTCGGTTATTCCAAGCCGAGCGTTTCGCGCGCGGTCGGAATTATGAAGAAAGACGGTTTCATCGTCGTTCGTCCGGACGGAATCATCGGACTTACGGAAGCGGGCAGAGAAAAGGCGGAAAACGTTTACGCAAGGCATAAATCTTTAACGGGTGCGCTGGTGAAAATGGGGCTTAACCCCGAAGCGGCAGAGGAAAACGCCTGCAGAATAGAGCACGTTATCACGGAAGAGGCTTTCGAAGTCATAAAAAAATATTTCGACGTGTAAATTCTCGTCGTGAAATTCACAGGGCAGGCGGAAAGCGCAGTTTCCATAGGGAATTATTAAAACATAAATTTTAGAATTGCGCTTTCAGACGATGACAAAAGGCTCACGGAGAAAGTTTCCGTAAGCCTTTTTCATTTATTCATAAAGTGAACCGTTTTTATTTGAAAAATTTATGGAAAACGAATAAATTGAAATGGAAAATTTTTAATCGAGTAGCAAAAAATCGTTGCTCGGTCTTTTATGTTTTTTTGTTTGCTCTGAATTCCAAAGGCGTTTTTCCGTAATTTTTCTTGAAAGTTTCCGCAAAATAACT
>CAVJNC010000112.1:0-6761 GCA_963650905.1 Subdoligranulum sp. APC924/74 | reverse complement strand
GCCTAACGGACGGTGAAGGTG
This sequence comes from Subdoligranulum sp. APC924/74, assembly GCA_963650905.1. Taxonomy (GTDB): domain Bacteria; phylum Bacillota; class Clostridia; order Christensenellales; family Borkfalkiaceae; genus UBA10281. The sequence goes on along the minus strand of CAVJNC010000112.1, from coordinate 6,740 downwards.
ACTTTAAGGAAAGTGCAACAGAAAACAACCGCAAGGGCAACCTTGTAAGGATGAAAAGGCGAGGCAAGAGCTCACCGGCGACTCGGAGACGAGGCGCGCTGTGTAAACCCCATCCGGAGCAAGATAGGGGCAATCCGGAAGACAGCCGGTCGGGATTGTCCGCAAAACGTCGCTTGAACTTGCCGGCAACGGCAAGGCTAGATAGATAACCGTATTAAATGACAGAACTCGGCTTACAGACCTTCTCGATATTTTTTTGAACCGGACCGCGGAATTTTCCGCGGTTTTTATTATGTCTCGCCAAACGGTCCGCGGCTTGCTTAAATACTTTACAAAACAGATTAATTATTATATAATGTAATAGAAATAACACATTCCGGCGGAATTATGAAGAAATTTATTCTCGCAAGCGGTTCGCCGCGCAGAAAAGAAATATTGCTCCGCGAAGGATATTCCTTCGAAATCGTGAAGAGCGACAAGGAGGACGCGTTCGATAAAACTTGCCCTGCGGAAAAGTTTTCGGTAAGGTGCGCGCTCAGCAAGGCGAGGGACGTTTATTCACGCGTTCCGAAAACTTCGGTCGTTCTCGGCGCGGATACGGTCGTCGCGCTCGGCAGTGAAATTCTCGGTAAGCCGAAAACCGCCGCGGAAGCGGAAGAAATGCTCGGACGGCTTTCCGGCAGAACTCATCGCGTCACCACGGGTTACGCTGTTTTCGCCGAAGATTTTTCGGAAACGGGGAGCGTTACGACGGAAGTCGAGTTCGAAGAACTGTCCGAAGAAACGATCAAAGCATATCTCGAAAGCGGGCTTTGGCAAGGAAAAGCGGGCGCTTACGGCATACAGGACGGATTTCCGCTTGTAAAATCGTACCGCGGCGACAGAGACAACGTGGTCGGGTTGCCGATTTCGGCGATAAAACCCACGCTCGACTTACTGTTGAAATAATCCCGAATTTATATCGGGAGAATTGAAATAATCTCGAACTATGTCGGGAGAATTAAAATAACCCCGAAATTATGTCGGGAGATTTAAAATAACCCCGAAATTATATCAGGAGAATTATATGAGAGGAAACGTTATCGCAATCGACTTAGGGTCTGTGAACACCGTAATTTATCAACTCGGAGCGGGGGTTGTGCTTTTCGAGCCGAGCGTGGTGCTGATCGACGAACAACAGAAGAGAAAAATAAAAGCGGTCGGGAGCGAAGCGAAAAGACTGATCGGAAAAACCGCGGGCAAAAACTCGGTCGTTTTTCCGATAAGCGAGGGCGTCGTCGTCGACGAAAAAGCGGCTACGGCGATGATCGAGAGTTTTCTTAACAAAATCACGCTCAAAAAACTCAGTCTTCGTCCGCAGGTACTTCTTTCCGTTCCGTGCGGACTCGATAACGACGAGATAAAAAAATATCTCCGCGTGCTTGCGGGGGCGGGGGTGTATTCCGTCGACCTCGTGGAGTCGCCCATTTTAACCGCGCTCGGATCGGGCGTTCCGATAAGCGAATCCAATCCGTGTTTCGTCGTCGATATCGGCGGCGGAACGACGAACATCGCCGCCGTTTCGCTCGACGGAGTTATCGCGGGCGTGAGCGTGAATATGGGCGGAAGAAACATCGACGCGATGATAATGAAGCATATAGAAGAGTATTTCAATCTCAAAATAGGCACGCTCACGGCGGAATCGATCAAAATACAGATCGGAAGCCTTTTTGAAAACGACGGCGCGAGAATCGTCGCTAGCGGAAGAGATCTTGCGAGCGGAAAACCTCGCTCGATATCCGTCTGTTCGCAGGATATTTATTTTCCGATCAAAGCGTTTTACGATAAACTTTTCGAAGTCGTGGAACTCGTTATGGCAAAACTCCCCGCCGAGGTTTCCGCCGAAATAAGAAGAAATGGCGTTTATTTTGCCGGCGGTTCGAGCAAAATCCCCGGGCTCGACGTTTACTTTAAGGACAGAATGGCTATAAAAGCGAACGTGGACGACGAGCCGGAAATCGCCGTCGCGACGGGCGGCGGAATGGTTGCGGGGAACGTCGCGCTTTTGAAGAAAATCAGAATCATCAAGGGTTGACGATTTTCTAATGATTGCATATTTATCCAGATAATCGACTTATAGGCTGGTTTATGAACAAAATTAATTACGATTCCGAAATGAAAAAAATAATCGGAACTTTCGGGGGCGAGAAGAAAACTTTGCTTCTGCACAGTTGTTGCGGGCCGTGTTCGACGGCGGTTATCGAAAAACTCGAGCCGTTTTTCGAACTCACGGTTTTTTACTATAATCCCAACATAACCGAAAGCGAAGAATATAATCTCAGGCTTAACGAGCAGAAGAGATTTTTAACGGAAGCCTACGGCGGAAAGATAAAAATAATCGACGGAGAATATAAGTCGGTCAGATTTTTCGAGGCGGCGAAGGGGCTTGAAAAAGAACCCGAAGGCGGAAAGCGTTGCGAAGTTTGTTTCGCTATGCGTCTTGCCGAAACGGCGAAAACCGCAAAGGCGGGCGGCTACGAATATTTCTGTTCCACGCTTACCGTAAGTCCGCACAAAAACGTCGGACTTATCAACGCCGAGGGCGAAAAGCAGGGCGAACTGTTCGGGGTGAAATATCTGCCGAACGACTTCAAAAAAGAAAACGGTTACAAGCGTTCCGTCGAAATTTCGACCGAATACGGGCTTTATCGCCAGCATTATTGCGGGTGTATTTATTCGAAATACGCGTCGCTTCCATCGGCGGAAGAAAGCGAGGGCGAAAGATGAGAATCATTGCCGGAAAGCACAGAGGCAGAACGCTTAAGGAGTTCGGCGGCAGAGATATCCGCCCCACTTCGGACAGGGCGAAAGAGGCTTTGTTCAATATTCTGCAATTCGATATCGCGGGTTGCAGTTTTCTCGACCTCTATTCGGGAACGGGCGGAATCGGTCTGGAAGCAATTTCGCGCGGGGCGGAAAAAGTCGTTTTTGTAGATAATTCGCGCGAAAGCGTAAAACTTTTAAAGGAAAATCTCGCTTATCTGAAGGAAAAAGCGGATATCTTCGAGGGCGACGCGCTCGCTTACGTTTCCGCTCAGGCAAGTAAATTAAACTCGGCAAGCAACGTCTGTTCGGCGAGTAAATTAAACTCGGCAGGCAACGTCGGTTCGGCGAATAAATTAAACTCGGCAGGCAAATTCGATTTCGTTTTCCTCGATCCGCCGTATGCGACCGACGCGAAAGACGTCGTGACCGCGATTGCGAAAAACGGATTATTGAAAGAGGGCGGCAGAATTATTTACGAACATTCGGGCGCAAGCCTCGGAAATATCGACGGCGTTCGTCTTGTCGATTCGAGAACTTACGGAATATCGGTTTTTGATTTTTACGTCGCTTCGTAACCGATATATAATCGATTTATAGTCTACTTATAATCGACTTATGACCGACAATAATCGACTTATAGCCGGACTTACAACCGACTTATAACCGACTTATAACCGACTTATAACCGACTTATAACCGACCTATAACCGACTTATAACCGACTTATAACCGACCTATAACCGACATATAAACGGCAATAATCGACTTATAGCCGGACTTATAACGTTTCGATAGCCGATAATAAAAGAGGTAAAAACTTTGAAAAAATGTGTGTTTGCGGGAACGTTCGATCCCGTTACGAAAGGACATGAAGAAATAATCGCGAAATGCTCGTCGCTTTTCGACGAGGTTATCGTGGCGATATGCGTGAACGTGAACAAAACGACGATGTTTTCCGTGGGAAAAAGGCTCGGATTTTTGCGCGCGACCTGCGCCAAATACTCAAACGTGAAAGTTCTGTTTCACGAGGGGCTTCTCGTCGACCTTCTTAAAGCCGAAGGGGCGATTTATAACGTGAGGGGCTTGAGAAACGGCAGAGATTACGAATACGAGAACGAAATGAACTTCGTGAATTCCGAACTGATGCCGGAAATAGTCACGATTTACGTTCCCTGCAGCGATCCGAACGTTCAAATCAGTTCGTCCGTCGTTCGCGAACTTCTGAAATTCGGCAGGAGCGCGGACGGTTACGTTCCGGACGAAATCAAAGGAAAACTTGCGGAAAAAACCGCAAAATAACGAGCGTGAGAAGAAAAGAAATAACGGTCTGAACTGTTTTCGCAAGCAGAAAAACCGATATTTTCGCGTTCGCCTTTTTTAAAAAATATATCGACTGAACGAGAACGGAAACGCCTCCGAACGCAATCAATGAAGAGGCAAAAGCGAGGCTATAAGTCGATAAACCGCACAAAGCGAGCAATTTGCAACCGCGTGTACATTCGATTAAACCATAGGAAAAAGCCTCGGAGAGCGTTTCGCTTTTCGTGATAAAACATAACGCTTTCCGAATCGGGCAGAGAATATCGAGGTTCTGAAAAATGTCCGCGAGGACGTAAAACACGCAGATAAATCCGCCCACAGTCGCCAACGAAATAACGGACGAATAAACGCAGTCGTAAAGCGCGTTGCCGTTCCCGGCTTTCGCTTTTGCAGGCGAAACGCGCGGGCGAACGGTTTGCGGAGCGTTTTTGCTCGCCGAGGCTCCCGATTTTTCAGTCTTTCCGTAAAACCTGAAAATCAGACCGGTCGTCAATGCGGATAGCGCGTGAACGAGAAAGAGCAACTTTCCCGTCGCGGCGGAGCCGAACATTCCCGCGCCGACGCTTCCGACGATGAAAAGCGGACCGGACGTGGAACAAAACGTCGACGTTTTCGTGGCGTCGGTTTTGTCTATCAGTCCGTTTTCGCCGAGATCGCCTATGATTTTCGCGCCGACTGGGTAACCCGAAAGTATGCTCATTAAAAAGGCGTACGCCGCGTAACCGCTCGTGCCGAAAATAAATTCGCAAGGTCTTTTCATCGTTCTCGCAATCCTTTCCGTCGCGCCGATTTTCGCGAGCAGTGACGTGAAGAAAAAGAAGGGCAAAAGCGACGGCAACACCACGAGCGCCCACAGTTTCAATCCTTCGAGAGCGGAGGCGGCGTATACGTCGGGGCGGATAAGGATGATTGCCATGCACGCCGAAACGCAGAGCGTAAGCGTTATTTTTAAAATTCTGCCGAAAGTCGGACGGCTTAAAATCGAACGGCGTTTAATCAAACGGCTTAAAATCGAACGTCGTTTAGTCAAACGGCTTTTAATCGAACGGCATTTAGTCAAACGGCTTAAAATTGAACGGATCGTAATCGGACGGTTTATGATTTGTTTTGCTCTCATATTTTATCATACTCGCGAAAATAAGGAAAAATGAGGAAAAATGTACGATATTTTTGACGCGATAAACGAAGAAAAAAATAAAGCGAACGCGCCGCTCGCCGAAAGGATGCGCCCCGTTTCGCTCCGCGAGTTTCTCGGGCAGAGCCATATCTGCGAGGATAACAGTCTGCTCCGCAGGGCGATCTCGCTCGATAAGGTCGGGAGTTGCATTTTCTGGGGCCCCCCGGGGACGGGCAAAACCACGCTCGCGAACATAATCGCCAATTCCACGAGCGGAAATTTTGTCAAGTTGAACGCCGTTTCGAGCGGAGTCGCGGACGTGAAAAAAGCGGTGGACGAGGCGAGGGAGAGCCTTAAATTATACGGCAAAAAAACCTATCTTTTGCTCGACGAATGTCACAGGTTCAGTAAAACTCAGTCGGACAGTCTTTTGCCCGCGATCGAAAACGGAACGATAATCTTCATCGGCTCCACGACGGAGAATCCTTACGCTTCGATGACGCCCGCAATCGTGTCGAGATGCAGGGTGTTCGAGTTTAAACGACTGGACGATAAAACCGTTAAAACGGCCCTCTATAGGGCGATTAACGATAAAAAACGCGGTTACGGCGAACTTAATCTCGAGGTGAAAGACGAGGCGATTTCGCACATCGCGGCGATGAGCGGCGGAGACCTGAGAACGGCATATAACGCGCTCGAACTCGCCGTTTTAACGACCGAGGCGGACGAGAACGGAAAAATTACGGTCACGCTTAAGGACGCGGAACAGTCGATACAGAGAAAGGCGCTCTCTTACGACGAAAATTCCTATTACGATATGCTCAGCGCGTTCTGCAAATCGCTCCGCGGAAGCGACAGCGACGCCGCGCTTTATTACGCGCACAGGATTATTTCGGGCGGGGGCGATCCGCTTCTCGTTTTCAGGAGATTGCTCGCGCATTCCGCCGAGGACGTGGGAATGGCGGATCCGAACGCTCTGGTCGTTTGTTCGAGCGCGATGACGGCTTTTCAGAATATGGGTTATCCCGAGGGGCTTCTGCCTCTTTCGGAAGCGATAATTTACGTATGCGAAGCGCCGAAATCGAACTCGGTCGTCGTCGCGATGGACGCCGCGCGCGCCGCGGCGGAAAGCAACAAGGACGACACGGTGCCTATGCACGTCCGTAACGCCGTTTTCGGCGACAAGGAAGCGAAGGAAAAAAGCAGGCAATATAAATATCCGCACGATTACGGCGGCTACGTCGAACAGCAATATCTGCCCGATTCGCTTGCGGGAAGCGTGTTTTATAAGCCGGGCGATAACGGATTCGAAAGGCAGGTAAAAGAAATCCGCAAAGAAAAAGGCGTAAAAAAACCCTGTTGAGAGTCTTATCGGGAAAAATGTTGAGAAAGATGTGTCTCAATGGCATTGACAAAAGCATAAATTTATGCTAAACTAAATGTATGAAAAAAGCAGTAAAGATAACAAGCGCAATATGTCCGATATGCGGAGCGAAGG
>CAVJNC010000111.1:0-6843 GCA_963650905.1 Subdoligranulum sp. APC924/74 | reverse complement strand
GCCACGCTTGACGGAGACAGTTATATAAACGGTACTTGGATAAAAACCGAAGGGAAGCATACATTAACTTTGACGAACGACGCAAGCCGAGCGACGACCTATGAATTTACGATAGATCATTACTATATGGCAGATAAAGTGATTGAACCGACTTGCATTGAAACGGGATATACAATATATAAGTGTGATAATTGTGGCGATACATATAACGCCAACTATGTCGAGGCAAAAGGACATAATTACTATTTGGTAAAAAAAGTCGAATCGTCCTGCACTGCCGACGGCTATTCCGTTTACGTTTGCACAAGGTGTGGCGATACATATAATGCCGACGTTATTTCGGCTAACGGACACGACTATGCTTCATGGTACGTTGTAAAGGGAGCGACGTGTTTGGAAGAGGGAATCCGGCGAAGAGATTGTATTAGTTGCGGAAGTTACGAAACCGGCACAATCGAAGCAAAAGGACACGACTACGTTTCCGAAACAATTGCCCCGACTTGTACCGAACAAGGCTATACCACGCATAATTGCAGTAGATGCGAAAGCAATTATATAGATACGTATGTTGAGGCAAAAGGTCATAAATATACCGCGCGGCAGACTCAACCGACATGTACGGATAGGGGATATACAACGCAGGAATGCAGCGTTTGCGGAAATAGTTATATTGAAAATTACGTAGATGCTACCGGGCATGAGTTTGCCGCATGGAAGATCGGCGTTGAGCCTACCTGTATCGAAAACGGTTTAAGATACAGAATATGTTCGATATGTGAATATAAGAATAACGAGGTCATTCCCGCGATCGGGCATAACTATGAAGAAGAAATAACCGAACCTACTTGCGTAGATAAAGGTTATACGACTCATATTTGTTCGTATTGCGGAACAGGATACAACGATAGTTTTACAAATGCGCTCGGTCACGATTATCGCGCCGTCAGGATTGAACCTACCTGCACGGAAGACGGATATGTCGGAGAAAGTTGTTTGCGTTGTTCGGATACTTACAAAACGCAGGTATTGCAGGCTTGCGGACATAATTTCACGGAAAGATATATTCCTGTTTCCTGCACGGAAGAGGGATGCGTTGTGCGTATTTGTCTTGATTGTCAATACGAGTATAGGACGGATATAGTCAGTCCGACCGGACACTCTTTAGAGACGAATGTATTGCTTGCGGCTACATGCGAAACCGCAGGCGAAAGGCATTATTATTGCAGTAAATGTTCATACGAAAGGAACGATGAAATTCCTTGTCGCGGACACAATTATGAGATAGTCGAGGTTAAAACGGAAAACGGAGTGATAACGAGACTATACGTTTGCACGACTTGCGGAGATTCGTATGAGCAAGAAATGGGTGAACAATACGAGAAAGTATCGAATTACGTCGAATACCTGTTGAACGAATATAGTCCTTATATGGTCCGGGTGTTTTTGGCAACGGCGGGGATATGGAGTATTGCAATGGGCATAGCGATAATCATAGCAACGAAAAACGAGGATAAGGTAAAAGCAAAGAAAATGCTTGTAAATTACGGTATAGGGCTGATAGTAATCTTTGCGATTTTAGTAGCCGCGCCTTATCTTGTCAGAGGAATAGCGGCTTTGGTGACCTGATGAAGAGCGACAGAGACCTTTATTGCGGGGATTGCTTGGAAATAATGCCGAGCATTCCCGATTCGTCGGTGGACCTTGTTTTATGCGATTTGCCGTATGGAACGAGCGTGGTCCACAAGTGGAACAGGGTATTGCCGCTAAACAAGTTATGGGAAGAGTATGAGCGAATAATAAAAAAAGACGGCGTGATTTGCCTTTTCGGAACAGAACCGTTTACTTCGCAGTTGATATGTTCCAACTTGGAAATGTTCAGGTACTTATGGCTATGGAAAAAAGAAACGCCGACGGGTTTCCTTAATGCTAATTATAAACCGTTAAACGCGATAGAAGAAATAGCGGTATTCAGTAAAGCGAAAGTGGGGAGTTTATCTAAAAATCCTATACCGTATCACCCTCCGACGCTTAAGATTGCAGGCAAAGCGAAGGTGAATAAAACGGAAAGTTCATGGCGTTTTGCAATGGGGTATAGTTCTGGCAAGAATAAACTTAATTCAGGACAGGGATACGTTCAGAAATATACGAATTATCCAACGACGATATTGGAATATTCTCGCGAGAAAAATTCTGTTCATCCCACGCAGAAGCCGACCGATTTATTGGAATTTTTAATACAGACATATACCGAGCCAAACGATGTCGTGTTAGATAATTGTATGGGTTCGGGAAGTACGGGAGTTGCGTGCAGGAAAACAAGCCGCAAGTTTATCGGCATTGAAAAAGAACCTTATTATTATGAATTGGCGAAGAAAAGGGTGGAGTATTAAAAAACGAGAAGACTAATTCTCCTCGTTTTTGATATGCGACTGAACCCAGATTTTAAGTTCGTCGAAAGCAATTTCGCCCGATGCCAATTGCAAAAAAATCGCGGACAACTCGTTTTGCGCGTAAAGCAATTCTACGCCGTTCAGTTTAAGAATAACGAGCATGGCATGTGCGCCGATGCGTTTGTTTCCGTCGATAAACGGATGGTTTTGCGTTAATCCGCAAGCCAGGCGAACGGCTTTATCGATCAGCGTCGGGAAAAGTTCGACAGAGTCATACGACTGCATAGGAGAAAGAAGGGCGGATTGCAGAAGGTTGTCGTCTCTCAATCCGTCCAACCCTCCCGTAACTTTAATAAGTTCGCTATGCAAATACAATATCTGTTCTTTTGAAAGCCAGATCATTTTGCGAGTTCCTTATATGCAGTCAAGTTTTCGGCGATGAGTTGCTTAGAAATCGAAGCGACGGAATCGTTTGAAGCCATAGATATAGTGTTTCGCGTAATTTCAAAAGGAATACGTTGTTCGCGCAGCGATTGTTTTACGAACATAATCATAGCGGCATTGAAGGACAGCCCGAAATCCGCGAACAATTCCTCCGCCTGTTTTTTAAGATTGTCATCCATACGAATAGTAACGTTAGCCATATAGCACCTCCGAGTACATTTTCTAATAATATTATACTCAAACGCAACCGAGTTGTCAACAGTATTAAGTGCAAAATGAGTGCAAAATATGCGCTATCAATTTATAAGACAATAAAAAAACCAAAAATCTCTAAGAATCAAGAAAAATTACGCAAAAGAGCTTGACACATTTCAAAATAAGTAGTAAGATAAAAATACAAAGTCGTATATATACGACGCAAATAAAACAAGGAGGCAAAGGCATGAACAAGCAGGAAATTTTACGGAAAGCGGAAGCGAACGAGGGAATGACGGTGGCGGAAATAAAGGCGTATCGGAAGATGGTTAAGCCTGAGAAGCAACTGTACGGAAAGTATGGAACGATGGCAAAGCAGTATATCGAAGAGCATAATTTCGGTAAACTGTTGTCTCTTGCGGGGCATCTTCCGGAGTATTTGCACGGTGTGGACAGACGGGCGGACGAACTGTACGAGATTATGTACGCGCAGCTTTCTAAGCGAGAGGAATACAAGAAAACCGGGGAGTATATGGAAGACGTAAGGCGGGAAACCGCTATGCAGAAGATAATCGAAGAAGCGATTCTGAATCAAATCGTATACGAATCTGTATGACGGAGGCGGTTATGAAAGCGTTAGGTATTATAGGAAAATGTTCAGGCATGGTTTTCAGATTTCTCGGAGCGGGACTTTTGATAATAGGTCACGGCATAATGAGTTTTATAGGCTTGTTAATCGCTTTGATCGGCGGAAGTAAATAAACGAAACGATAACAAATAAATATTTATGCTACGGCATAATCAGAAAATGCGGAAGATGAAGCGTTTGGCGATTGTGCCGTAGGAATAAACGCTTCATCTTTTCTTATTACATGAGTGGAGATAAAGCGTGGAAAATAAAGAACAAAATCAATTGAAATACGTTGTTATATATTCAATGATTATGGATTTACATCAAGAAAAAAAGTTGGATAAAGCGACGGCGGAAAGAATCAACTCTAAATGCGCGGAAGATTTAGGTTGTAGACTAATGACGATAAGGTAAAAAGCATGGGCAAGGAAGTTCAGGTAATCAGAGCAACAAAATATTCAGACGATGACGACGTGATTCGGGTTGCGGCATATTGTCGTGTTTCCACCGACCATAAAGACCAAATCAACTCGTTTTTAGCCCAAATGCAATATTATAACTCATACATAAAGGAAAACAAGAAAATGCGCCTTGTGGACCTCTATGCAGATGAGGGCGTCTCGGGAATGGAAATGAGGAAGAGAGATGAATTCAAGCGTATGCTTAAAGACGCAAAAAACGGTAAAATCGACAGGATTTTAGTAAAAAGCGTAATGCGCTTCGCTAGGAATTCGCTTGAATGTATCGAGGCAATACGAGAGTTAAAAGAATCCGGCGTCAGCGTTTATTTTGAAAACGATAAGATAGATACCGAGAAGATGAGTTCCGAAATGACTTTATATATTAAGAGCGCTTTTGCCCAGAGCGAGTCATTGTCGCATTCGAGAAGAATGGCAACTTCGATACGAATGAAGATGGGAAGCGGTTCATACTATTGCGGTTCGGTGCCGTACGGCTATAGACTGGACGGTAAAAATATGATAATTATCCCGGAGGAGGCGGAGAAGGTAAGAAAAGTATTTCAATTGTATTTATCGGGAATCGGGATGATTGCCATTGTCAAATATATGAAAGAGCATGAAACGGGAGATATCGATTGGGGAATAGGACGGATTTCGTATATGCTGAGCAACGAACGGTATATGGGCGATTACATAATGAGAAAAACGTATACGCCGAATATTTTACCGCTACGGAACAGACCTAACCGCGGTGAAGAAGACAGATATTATTATGAAAACGCAAACGATGCGATAATCTCGAAAGAAGATTTTTACACGGTTCAAAAAATAAAGGAAGACAGGAAAGAAAAATTCATAAACGCAAGCAACGGCAGATCGTTTTTTACGCAAAAGATAAGATGTCGTAAATGCGGCTGGGTATATCGTAAAGTCAACGGAACGGAAACAGAGACGTGGGGTTGTTCAAAAAAAGGACTGACGATAGACATTTGCCACGCTCCGAAATTAAAACGAGAGGAAATAGAAGAAGCGTTTATCATGATGTATAACGTATTGCAGGAGAACAGTAAGTCGGTGATTGACGAAACAATCAACCAATTACAAACCTTGAAAACGAAATGCAATATAGGAAGCCCCGAAATATCCGAGATTGATAAAGAGTTGTCAACTCTTGCATTGCAAAATAAAGCGTATACCGATATGTTTGCTTTCGGGGTGTTAGACCAAGTGACGTATTCCGAAAAGTCCGACAGGACAAAGCGGAAATTAGCCGAATTGCGTAGCCGAAGGTTAAAACTGATAAATGCCGATGAGGAAGAAAAGTGTCTGGACGGGTTAAGGGAACTCAGGCGGATATTGGCGGAAGAACCCGAGTCGATAACAGAGTTTGATAAATATCTGTTCAACGAAATTGTCGAAGCGATATTTGTCGAGCAAGACGGAACTATAGTTTTTAAGGCTAAAGGAAATTTAGAATTAAAGATAAGGAAAAGAGAAAATGGCTAATCGGATGATAAGTTACGGGTACGGAATAAAAAACGGAAGTATATCGATAATTGACGACGAGGCTCGAATAGTTAAGCGTATTTTCGACGAATACATAGATGGGAGACTTCTTCGGACGATAGCAGAAGAATTAGCCGAGGAAGGCGTTGAGTTTTATATGGGGAATTGCATATGGAATAAAAACAGAGTCGCAAGAATTATCAAAAACGAAAAATATATCGGTGCCGACGGATACCCGCAAATTATCGACGATGACGATTTTATTTATGCAAAACAATTAAAGGAAAGCAAAGGGGCGAAGAAACAATATTTCGATGCGGAAATCGAGTATTTGAGGAATAATAAAATAACTTGCAAACAATGCGGTAAACCTATGCGCAGGATATCCAAATGGCGTAGTCGTGAAAAATGGTTGTGCCGCGGAGATTGCAAAAACGATGTTTACGTTTCGGATGCCCATATTTTTGGCGGGATGAATGCGATAATCCGCAAGATATGCAATGATCCCGATTGTTTACAAGCGGAGAGCGACTTAAAAGAAAACGATTCGGAAATAAAAAGAAGCAGAGGCGAACTCAGTCAGATGTTTAACAGTCAGGCTCTGACTTTCAGTGTGGGGAAGAAACTGATTTTTCACCTCGCCGAATTAAAGTTTGAAGCGGCAAGCAGAAAAGCCCCGGATGTTTATACAAGAATGCTTATTGAGGAATGTGCGAGGCAAACGATGAAAGAGAAACCGGATAAGGCGTTTATGGAAAAGTATATTGAAAAGATCAGCATCGATAAGTCGGGCGATATAACGATTAAATTTATAAACGGCGCGGAAATTACGAGCTAAACAGGAGATATGCGAATGGAACAGCGCGCAAGAATAATTACAAAAATAGACGCTAATCCTCTGCTGTCTTCCAAGCGAAACGAATACAGGCAAATGAGGGTAGCCGCATATTGTCGTGTATCAACCGACAGCGAAGACCAAATCGAAAGTTATAAGGCTCAGGTCGAGCATTATACCGATGCCATTGCGAAGAATCCGCGGTGGAAATTGGCAGATATCTATGCGGATGAAGGGCTGAGCGGGACGATGATGAAGAAACGCGATAATTTCAATCGTATGATCAGAGACTGCGAACGTGGCAGAGTCGATTATATTTTATGTAAATCGGTTTCGAGATTCGCTCGTAACACCGTAGATACGCTTCGTGTGGTACGGAAG
>CAVJNC010000110.1:0-6857 GCA_963650905.1 Subdoligranulum sp. APC924/74 | reverse complement strand
TTATCCACATAAAACGAATGGAAGAAAATCGGCAAAATTGCTGTCGGTTTTGTTTGTTGTACATAAAATTGCATGTTTTTGAGTTATGTTATATAAATCGTTACATCAAAACAATTTTTACCGCGCAAAAAGAATGAGACCTCGACAATTTGTCAAAGTCTCATTCTTTTTAAACTGTTTTTTACAACCCCTTTTTTATTCTCGCTATTCGGACATTAAAATTTTTATTCTCGTTATTCGGACATTAAAAAGCGGTTAGCCACAGGCGCGCCGGAATCCGCGGCTAAACGTTCAGTCCCGCCGTATAAGCCGCAGTCAAAGCGGGCGAGCCTGCAACTTCGCCTTTTTCGTACACGCCCGTGCCGTAAATTACGCCTTTTTCAACCGCTCCGCTCACGCAATCCGCATAGCCTCTGAAGCATGCAAGAGTGGTTTCCGTCGCTTCTTTTTCGCCGTCGGCGCAGGTAACGATATAATAAAACTCCTTGTTCTTAACTTCCGTCCACCTTGCAACCGTCCGGTCGATAACGGTTTTCAACTGCGCGTCGATAGAATAAAAATACACGGGCGAAGCGAGAACTATAACGTCGGAGTCGATTATTTTTCGCAAAACCTCCGCCATATCGTCTTTAATCGCGCATTCGCCGCCGTGATCGCCGCAATAATAGCAAGCGCGGCAATATCCGATTTTTTTATCCGCGACGCGGATTTTTTCGACCTCGTTGCCCGCCTGAATCGCGCCGCGCGCGAATTCGTCGCACAACACGTCCGAATTGCCGTTTTTTCTCGGACTACCCGATAAAATCAGAACTTTTTTACTCATAATTTATTATTTTCCGAATTTTTTTGCTTACATCGCGCTACTCCGCCTGCCGTTTTATCTTGTCAGGAGAAACGTCGATTATTTTTATGTCGCGTTACGTTTTATCGTATTACGTTTTATCACGTTACGTTTTTTCGCATTACGCGGAACGCCGTCGATTTTATTGCGTTACGCGGAACGACGATCATTTTCTGCCGGTGGAGCCGAATCCGCCCTCGCCGCGTTCCGTGTCCGAAAGCTCGTCCGCCTCTTCGTAAGAAACCGAAAGATAGGGCGCGACGACCATCTGCGCGATTCTTTCGCCCTTTTCGAGCGTCTGCGGTTCTTTGCCGTGGTTAAAAAGAGCGACTTTTATTTCGCCGCGATAATCGCTGTCGATAACCCCTACTTTATTCGCCGGCGCAAGCCCTCTTTTGCATGCAAGCCCGCTGCGCGCGTAAACCAATCCGACGTAGCCCTCGGGAATTTCCGCGGCGATCCCCGTTCCTATGAATTTCGTTTCGCCGGGGGCGATAACCACGTCCTCTTTCTCCGCCGAATACAAATCCGCGCCCGCCGCGAACCTGCTGCCGAGCGTGGGCAGAACCGCCTCGGGCGTTAATTTTTTCACCTTGATTTTCATAGTTTCAGATCTCCTTTATGATCGCCTTTTTTTGCAATAAACTAGGCTTTAAGTCGATTATCCGCTGATTTTCGCTCCCTCTGAACTTCAGGGAAACGTTCTTTTTCGTCTTATCGAACCGTCCGTCCACAAGCACGTCCGCGAGTTTTAAAATCTCCTCCGCGGTCTGCCCCGAAGCCCTCGAGCCGCCGAGCAATTCCTCGAAAGTAAATCCCGAATATATCCATATATTCTTATCCGGACATTCCTTTTTCGCCCTCGCGACGAGTTTTAAAACTTCCGGTTGATTTTCCTTTTCGAACGGTTCGCCGCCGAGAATGCTCAGTCCCGCGATATAATCGGGTTTAAGGCTTTCGATTATCGCGTTTTCCGTTTCGGCGGTGTAAGACTTGCCGTAAGAAAACGACCACGTTTCGCGATTGAAACAGTCCTCGCAGCAATTTCTGCACCCCGAAACGAAGAGCGACGTTCTCACTCCAACACCGTCGGCTATGTCGTAATATTTTATTTCACCGTAATTCATAAGATCGTATTAGTCTGCCTATAAGTCGATTAAAGGTGCAAAACTCTCTCTTTTATCTCCTGAGTTCTGCCCTGATTCCAGAACTGCGTGCCGATATATCCGCAAGTTCTTCTCGCCACGTTCATCTTCGACTGATCGCGGTTATGGCAATTCGGACATTCCCAGACGAGTTTTCCGTCGTCGTCGGTGACTATCTGAATTTCTCCGTCGTAACCGCACACCTGACAATAATCGCTCTTGGTGTTGAGTTCGGCGTACATTATATTCTCGTAAATATATTTCATAAGCGCGAGAACGGCTTCGATGTTGTTCTGCATGTTCGGCACTTCCACGTAACTTATCGCCCCGCCGGGGGAAAGTTGCTGGAATTCGCTCTCGAATTTCAACTTCGTGAAAGCGTCGATTTTTTCGGAAACGTGAACGTGATAACTGTTCGTTATGTAACTCTTGTCGGTCACGCCCGGAATAACGCCGAATCTCTTCTGCAGGCATTTAGCGAATTTATAAGTGGTGCTTTCGAGCGGCGTGCCGTAAAGCGAAAAGTCGATGTTTTCTTTTTCTTTCCAGCCCTTGCATTTATCGTTCATATACTGCATCACGTGCAGAGCGAACGGCTTCGCCTCGGCGTCGGTATGGGATTTGCCCGTCATATACCTGACGCATTCGTAAAGCCCCGCGTAGCCGAGAGAAATCGTGGAATAACCGCCGTAAAGCAATTTGTCGATGGTTTCGCCTTTTTTCAGCCTTGCGAGCGCGCCGTACTGCCACAAAATGGGCGCGGCGTCCGAAAGAGTTCCTTTAAGCCTGTTGTGACGGCACATCAAAGCCTTATAACAAAGTTCGAGCCTCTTGTCGAAAATCTCCCAGAATTTTTCCTCGTCGCCGCCGGACGACAAAGCCGCGTCCACGAGATTTATCGTGACGACGCCCTGATTGAATCTGCCGTAATATTTCGGTTTGCCGTTTTCGTCGACGTAAGGCGTGAGGAAACTTCTGCAACCCATGCAGGTGTAGCAATGCCCCTCTCCGTTTTTATCGATTTTATATTCGAGCATTTTCTTCTCGGAAATATAGTCCGGAACCATGCGTTTCGCCGTGCATTTAGCCGCAAGAACGGTAAGATACCAGTATTTCGCGCCCTCCGCGATATTGTCCGGCTCTAAAACGTAGATAAGTTTGGGGAAAGCGGGGGTTATATAAACGCCCGATTCGTTCTTCACGCCCTTCATTCTCTGCAGAAGAGTTTCCTCGATAATCATCGCGAGGTCGGCTTTTTCGCGTTCGCTTCTCGCCTCGTTGAGATACATAAACACCGTGATGAAAGGCGCCTGACCGTTCGTGGTGAGAAGGGTTACGACCTGATACTGAATCGTCTGAATT
Organism: Subdoligranulum sp. APC924/74; assembly: GCA_963650905.1. Taxonomy (GTDB): domain Bacteria; phylum Bacillota; class Clostridia; order Christensenellales; family Borkfalkiaceae; genus UBA10281. The sequence continues at coordinate 3,509 of CAVJNC010000110.1, read as the reverse complement.
CCCCTCGAAACTTCGTCGCGAAGCCTTTTTTCGGTGAATTCGGTTATTTTATTCTCGTCGTCTATGCCGAGTTCTTTAAGTTCCTCGGCGACCTGTTTTCTGATTTTCTGTCTGCTGATATCGACGAACGGAGCGAGATGCGTGAGCGAAATGGACTGCCCGCCGTACTGATTGGAAGCGACCTGCGCGATTATCTGCGTGGCGATGTTGCAAGCCGTGGAAAAACTGTGCGGTTTTTCGATGAGCGTACCGCTTATGACCGTGCCGTTCTGAAGCATGTCTTCGAGGTTGACAAGGTCGCAATTATGCATATGCTGCGCGAAATAATCGGCGTCGTGGAAGTGGATTATGCCCGCTTCGTGCGCGTCGACGATCTCTTTGGGCAGAAGAATTCTCTTGGTGATGTCCTTGCTCACTTCGCCCGCCATATAATCCCTCTGAACGCTGTTCACGGTCGGGTTTTTGTTGGAATTCTCCTGCTTAACCTCTTCGTTGTTGCATTCGATGAGACTGAGAATCTGCTCGTCGGTGGTGTTGGACTTTCTGACGAGTTGACGGGTGTAACGATAAGTTATATATTTTCTCGCGACGTCGAACGCCTTGAGATCCATTATCTGATTTTCGACGATATCCTGAATCTCTTCCACGCTCAACGCTCTTCTTCTGTTGGACGCGATTTCGGTAACGTTATCCCCGATGAGTTCGATCTGTTTTTTGGTGAGCCTCTTCCCCTGCGCAACCGATTCGTTCGCTTTTGTCACCGCGGCGGTTATTTTACTGCGATCGAACGCCGCTTCTATTCCGCTTCTCTTGATAATTTTCATTTTTCTCACCTCTGCTTCGCTTGTAACCGGCCTGCTACCCGACCGGCTAACAAAGTATATCACAACGGCGAGCGCAATATATGTTGCCTACGCAACATTTTACTCATAAAAATAAAAAAACCACAAGATATTGTATTTATGCAATTTTTTATTCACAAAATGTAGCCGCGCCCGAATGTGAAAAAATCGGCGTTTTTGCGATTTTCGGAACGTTTTCGGCATATTTTCGGCGTATTTCAGTAAATTTCCGTAGCGAAAACGGGCGACTTCGATGCATAGAAAAATTTTTTTAACGGCGTCGTCTGCGCCGTTTTTCGCCGAAACGGCAAGCCGCGGATTTTATCGCTCCGCGAGGCAGTCATACCCTCCCCGTTATCGCGTCGTCATATTATCGCATTATCATATTATCGTGTCGTTATATTATCGTATTGCCGGATTGTCGCCGTTTATGTTATGTCTCCGCCGCCCGCATTATATTACCGCCGATACTATTCCGCCGCTCGCGTCATGTCTCCGCCGCCGACGTTATTCAGCCGTTCGTATATCCCCGCCGACTTTATTTCGCCGCCCTTCTTCGATTTTTGGAAATTTTCCTCGCGAGGCGCGCCTTGTCCTTCTGAACGGCGGTCATCTGCGGCTGAGGTTGTTTCGCCTGCGGCCTCGACATAATAAAATAGCGCAGTTCGTCGAGGCAGTGGTCGTCGGTCTTTTTGGGAACGTCGCCCTCGCCCCACCTGTAACGTTTCAGTTCGCGGATGAGATTCACGCAGTTTTTGAAGATGAAAATCCTTTTGTTTTTCAGGTATTCTTTAACCCTCGCGATCCCCGAAAACAAATCCTTGTTCACGTTCGGGTTCACGAGTATGCCGTGTTCGCAGAACAGTTCCGTTACGCTTTTGAGCGCGGCGAGCGTTTTCTGATTTGCCGCCGAGTCGATGAGCGCGCGTATTCTCCCGTCGCTATCCCGCCGCCAGCCTGTTTCGTCGCTTATTTCCTTGATTCTGCGACTGTGATACTCCACGTCTTTCCCCGCCTCGAAATGCTCGGCGACGACGTATACGTTGTCGTCGTAATCGACGCAATACCAATGCGCGGAAAGGGGGTTGTTCAACCCGGGATCAATCGAAATGTTGCACTGCCACTCGTAAGGCGGAGCGAACGGCTCGACGACGTGAATATTTTCGTCGAATTCTGGATAAACAAGCCCCGACGAAGCGGAAAATCTGCCGTAGCGGCGGGAATCGAGTTCTTCTTTGCTCATCGAGGACGAAAGTTCGTTTATTTCGCTGACGGACAAAAACGGGTTGTCCGCCCACTCGGCGAACTCGTACCACACCTCCGGCGAATTGCCCGAGTTGAGAAAAATCTCGTCGTAAACGAAGGTAAGCCCTTTAAGCGGAGTCATCGTGCCGAAGATATCGCCGCATTTGTCGAGAACGCGCATTTTGCATTCGCGGTAAATATCCTCGGGCGGCTCTTCGTCGAACCAGACGAAATCGAGGGAACTGCCCTGAAATTTTTCTCTGCCCTGATCGCAACTTTTAAAGCCTATCGTGGAAATCCCGCCGAATACGTTTTTGATTTTTATCTGGTCGATTATTCCGTTTTCGGGACAATCTTTCCGCCCCGAACTCATTATAATCTCCGAAATCCACTCTTTGGGGAGATATTTCATTATTTTGCTCTGCGCCACGTCCCTCTGCACCTCGCGGGACAAAGACACCACCCACCCGAAAACGTCCTTCCTGTTCTTGCGGTAAGGATGAATTCCCCTCGCCATATAAACGGATTCCACCGCCCCGCATTCCGTTTTTCCGCTTCTGTTCCCGCCGAAAACCCAGCGGTTGCGCTTCGGGCATTTGTGAAACGCGATTTGTTTAAGGTGTTTTTTCTCGCCCGTATTGTAATTGTTAAGCGGAAGTTTTTTACGTCTTTCCTGCTCGTTTTCGATTTTCTTTATCGCTTCTATTATTTCCTTTTCCGTCATAGGCGTATTTTCTTTTCCGTCATGCCAGCCAAGAATAAAACGAACCTTGCCAAAACGCCGCAATTTCCACGCTTTTTGCCAAATTCTCGCTTGAAGTACGGCAAGTACGTCTGCGTTCGCCTTTGCCAAAAATCATCGAAAATATCGGCGTTTTGGTTGCGGGCAAGTCTGACGGCGAGTTTTTAGGCTAAGACAAGGCACGCGAACGGGTTAATACTTGACGTATAAGCCGCGAGCGTAACGACGTATTAGTCAAAAACTCGCCGTCAGACCACGGTTCGTTTTATTCTTGGCTGGCATACGCAAGCGGATATCAATTTACTGATGAGCCATATAAATTCGTATGGACGAAAAAAGTTGAACGATAAAAGTCCGTATTCTGTATTTAAGTTGATGTACGGGCAAGACGTAGTAAGAAAACTCGGCATAGAAAAGATAGCGGCAGACGATATAAATTTGACGCCGAGCCTGCTGAAACACTAAAAAGATAGGAATACGGGACAAAAGTAGCGGAAGTTTAAAAACGAGGGGTGGACGTTAGTTTTACAAAAACGGTCGACCTCCGGGTGTTTTACGCCATTTTTGCCTTAATAAAAGAACGGTGTGGAAGTTTGCAAAAGTAACGTCCGCAAAAAACGCCGTTTTTGCCGTTTTTCAATTTTTAGTCGTTTTTGCGGAACTTACCTTTACTTTTGAGT
>CAVJNC010000109.1:0-6978 GCA_963650905.1 Subdoligranulum sp. APC924/74 | reverse complement strand
AAGATTCGCTACGCGAATGCGAACGACGGCAAACTGCGTTTGCCGCGTACGTTCCGCTCAGGGGCAACAAAAAACGCGAAGCCAACACCCATTGTGTTGGCTTCGCGTTTTTTTGGTAGCCCCATGCGGAATCGAACCGCAGATTCTGCCGTGAGAGGGCAGCGTCTTAACCGCTTGACCATGAGGCCGTAAGTCGTTTTTCGATTCAAGCCTGTTAATGATAGCATATTTTTTTCGTTATTGCAACCGTTTATCCGCCATTCCCGAAAAATTTTTTCCGGAAAGTTCACAAAGGTCTTGATTATTGCGTTTTCTCGGTTATACTTGCGCCAGATTCAACTGCTTCGGGGGTGATTAAAAAGAGGAATCGGGATTTTATTAAGCCCGTGAATACGGCTGAGACATTCTCGGCTCCTTAGAAATATGGACGAGAAAACAAGACGGAAAATCGAAAAGGCGCTCGTTAAACGCGCCGTCGGCTACGACACGACGGAAACCATCGAGGAATTCGCGGAAACGGAAGACGAGATGAAACTCACAAAACGGAAAGTGACGAAAAAATCCGTTCCGCCGGACATTTCCGCCGCAAAACTCCTGTTCGGCATAACCGCCGGCGACGGGGATATCGCGGACGTTTCCGACGACGAACTCGAAAAGGAAAAAACAAGACTATTAAAATTATTGGAGGACAAACCGAAAAATGACAATCGGCGAACAAATCAGAAAGCGAAAGATATCGGAAAAAGATAAAACGTACGACGAAATTCTGCGCGACGTTTTCTCCGATTTCTACAAAAGGCAGGAAGAAAGACGGGATCTCGAGCGACAATGGGAACTCGACCTCGAATATCTCCACGGCAATCAGTATTGCGAAATAACTCCGCGCGGCGAAGTGGAAGAAGAGGAAAAATTTTATTATTGGCAGAACAGAAGCGTGTTCAACCACATCGCGCCGATAATCGACTCGCGAATAGCAAGGCTCACGAGAATACGCCCCGTTATGAGCGTGAGAGCCGCCGGCGCGGAAGAAAGCGACATCAAAAACGCCAAACTCGCGACCGAACTCGTGAATTCGACCTGTCAGAGACTGAAACTCGAGGACGTAATTTCGAAAACCACCGGCTGGAGCGAATCCTGCGGAACGGGATTTTACTTCGTCGGGTGGGATCCGAACGCGGGCAAACTGCTCGGCGAAGTGAACGGAACGCGCGTTTACGAGGGCGACGTAACGGTGGAATCCGTTTCTCCGTTCGAAATTTATCCCGATTCGCTCTGCTATGAAACGATTGAAGAATGCGAGAGCGTCATAAGGGCGAGAGCGATGAAAGTTTCGGACATAGAACGGCTTTACGGCATAAAAACCGAAGGCTCGGACGTGGACGTTTACGGCGCGTATAAAGGCGTCGCGGGGAAATCCGTCGCGCACGACAGCGCGCTCGTCGTCGAAAAATATGAACGCCCGACTTCGGAATTTCCGAACGGCAGACTTATAATCGCCTGCGAAAAAGCCATTCTGTTCATGGGCGAACTCCCCTACGCGAACGGCATAGAAGGAAGAAGGACTTTCCCATTCGTGAAACAGAACGCGATAGACAAATCGGGGTGTTTTTTCGGCATTTCGATGGTGGAAAGGCTTATCCCCGTTCAGAAAGCCTACAACGCCGTGAAAAACCGCAAACAGGAATTTCTCAACAGGCTCACGATGGGCGTCGTCGCCGTTGAGGACGGCTCGGTGGACACCGACGAACTCGCGGAAGAGGGACTTTCGCCGGGGAAAATCATCGTTTACAGGCAGGGTTCGACTCCCCCGTCGCTTATGGGCATGGGCGCGATCCCGACCGACCTCAACAGAGAGGAAGACAGGCTCTTAAGCGAATTCATACTCTTAAGCGGCGTGAGCGAATTCTCAAGGTCGGCGGACTTCGCCGCGGGAACTTCGGGCGTCGCGCTGCAACTTCTCATCGAACAGGAAGACGCAAGGCTCAATTCCGTTACGGAAAACATCCGCGCCGCGGAAAAGGAAACCGCGAAGCAGATTATAAGGCTCTTCAAACAATTCGCGACCGACACGAGGCTTATGCGCACGGCGGGCGACCACGGCAAAGTGGAACTGCACTATTTCAACTCTTCCGACATAGGTTCGGACGACGTGGTTTTCGACACCGAAAACGAACTTTCGTTCACGCCCGCTCAGAAGAAAACCGCCGTTTATGAACTTATAGGCACGGGTTTGCTTTCCGATGCCACCGGAAAAATGTCAGGAAGAACGAAGGCGAAAGTGCTTGAAATCCTCGGTTTCGGCTCGATCGACAACACCCTCGACATAGAGAGCCTGCACTTAAACAAAGCCGCGGAAGAAAACCTTACGGGCTTTAAGCAGCCGATGGACGCGGATGAATACGACGACCATAAACTGCACGTTGCGGAACACACGAGGTTTCTGCTCTCCGCCGAAAGCGAAGCGGTGAGAAAAAACGAAACGACGAAGAAAAACGCCGTGGAACACTTAAGACGGCATAAACTCGCCCTGGCGGCGGAAGAAAACGCGGCCGAAATCGACAAAACGATAAACATTAACTGAATTTTCGCGAGGTGAAACGGGAATATGGAGCGAAACGATATTAAACAAACGGGTAACGAACAAACGGAGGTTGCGGCGCAAGTCGCGGAGGCGAAAAACAACGAAGGCGCGGCGGCAACCGAAGTCTCGTTGGGAAAATTTAAGGACGTGAAGTCGCTTCTGAAGGCGTACGGGAATCTTGAGTCCGAATTTACCAGACGCAGCAGGAGACTCAGGGAACTCGAGGGAGAAATTTTAAAGAAGAACGAGGAAATAACGCGACTTTGCGCTTCCTCCGGAAAGGATAAAATTTCAGGGGACGACTCTGCGGCGGAAAAATCCGCGGCGAGCGAAAAAATCACGGCGGAATCTACCGCGACGGATAATGCGAAAGCGGTAAGCAACGTAAACGCGGCAATAAACGCGACGGGCAAAGACGTTGCGACCGAAAACGCCGCGACTGAAAAACTTACGGCGGAGAACGCCGCGAAGAAAAACGAAAAAGACGTTTACGAAATTCTTTCGGGCGGGAACGAGGACGCGGTTCCGCCCGAAGAAAACATTCCCGCCACGCCCGCCGAAGCCGGAACAAGCGACGGCGACGAGGCGGAAAAACAAAAACGGGCGACGAGCGAAAAATCGGAAACGATCGACGCCGAAGAAGCGGTTAAAGCGTATCTTCTGCGCGTTTTCAGGAACAGACCGATCGCTCCGCCGGTGTTCGGAACGGCGGTGACCGCGCCGCCGAAAAAGCCGAGAACCTTTGAGGAAGCCGGAAGGCTGATTAAAACAAATCTCGGTCTATAAGTCTATTAAACGCTATAAAAACCTATCAGTACAATAAATTTATCATTTAATCGGAGGAATAAAACATGGTAACAATCAGCAGCGCGGACAAGGCGCTTAAAACACTCTATCTCGACGTGGTTGCGGAGCAACTCAACACCGAAATCAACCCATTTCTCGCAAGAATCAAACAGACCTCTTCGGACGTCTGGGGCAAGGAAGTGAGAAAACTCGCGCAGTACGGCGTTAACGGCGGTATCGGCGCGGGTACGGAGGACGGCGACCTGCCTGTTTCCGCGGGAAACAATTACGAGCAACTCGTTTGCACCCTTAAAAACCTTTACGGTACGATCGAAATTTCGGACAAGGCGATGAGGGCTTCGGCTTCGGACGCGGGCGCGTTCGTCAACCTTCTCAACGCCGAAATGGAAGGGCTCGTCAAATCTTCCGCGCTCAACATGGGCAGAATGCTCTTCGGCGACGGAACGGGCGTGATCGCGAAGGTTTCTTCCGTAAAGGACAACACGATCACCTGCGCCGACGTGAAATCGGTAGTCCCGGGTATGATGATCGACTTCTACGGTTCGGACGGAACTAAACTCACCGTAGGCACGAGAAGAGTCAAGGACGTGGACAAGGCAAGCAACGCCTTCACCATCGACGGCGCAAGCGTGACCTCGACCACAGTTCCCGCCAATTCGTTCGTGACCGTTCAGGGTTCTTATAATCAGGAACTCACCGGTCTTAAAGCGATTTTCGCTTCCACGGGCAACATTTACGGGCTTAACAGAGCGACCAACAAATGGCTTGTTCCCTATATGAAAACTTCCGTGGGCGACATAAGCGAAACCGCCATTCAGGAAGCGATAGATTACGTAGACGAAAACACCGGCAGCAAAATCAACTTCATAATCTGCTCCGCGGGCGTCAAGAGAGCGTTCATGAAGCACCTCGCCACCTACAAGAGAAACCTCGACGTGGAGAATCTCAAAGGCGGATTCAAGGCCCTCACTTACAACGGAATCCCCATCGTTTCGGACAGATTCTGCCCGAGCGGAACGATGTACCTTCTGAATACCGACGACTTCGCTCTTCATCAACTCTGCGACTGGCAGTGGCTCGAGGGCGACGACGGAAAGGTCATCAAACAGGTTGCGGGCAAAGCCACTTACACCGCCACGCTCGTCAAATACGCCGAACTCATCTGCTCCAGACCTTGCGGTCAGGCGATGCTCTCCGGTATAACCGAAGCGTAACGACGCGCCCGAAAACCACTCATCAGGCGGCATTAGTCGCCGTATAAGCCGATAAACGACGATTTTTTAAAATCATCGCTTATCGGACGGAGCCGCAGGCGGTTGCCGGAACGGCAACCGCCTGCGGCTAAAAAAAGGAGAACGAAAATGACCATAAAAGACATTATAAAAGACACCGCGAGAATTCTGGGCGACGAAACGCTTTATGCCGCGCTTTCCGATACCGCGCAGGAACTTTCGGACGAAAACAAGGCGAAGACGAACGTGTTTCTGAAGTGTTACAACGACACGCTTTTCGAGGTTGCTACCGAATATTACCCGATCGCGAAAGAAGAAAAGATACAATCCGGCAAAACCCTTTTCTCGAGTCTTTCCGAAACGCCGCTCAGGATAAAAAGCGTGCGCGGACAAAGCGGAACAGCCCTCGTGTTCTCCGTGGGAGAAGATTATCTCGAAACGGAGAAAGTCGCCGGCGAACTCACCGTCATATACGATTACATCCCGTCCGAAAAAACCGCGGACGGAGATTTCGACTATGAAAAAACGCCTTTGGGCAAAACCGTTTTCTGCTACGGAATCGCGGCGGAATACTGCATGATCGGCGGAAGATATTCCGAAGCGAGCAACTGGGAGAGCAAGTTCAAAAACGCGATCGCGGGCGTTTTGCCGAAGAAAAGGGCGGGAAAAATAACGACTTCGAGGGTGTGGAAATGACCGCGAGAAAAACGAGAATAAAATCGCCGCGCGAACTCACCGTAAAAATCGATCCGATAAGAGGTTTCAACGACGTTCTCGCCACGACTTCCGGCGGCTACGCTTACGCGAGGACGATGGAAAACTTCGATCCGTCCGAAGGAACGCTCGTTCCGGGAGACGGACTGGACGCGCTCGAAGAATACGTCTGCCCGACGGGGGTTACGGTCCGCAAATGCTACCTTTTCAAAAATTACGACAGCAGCGGAAATTCCGTTCACAAAGTGTTGATTTACTGCTCGGATAAATATCTTTACGTCTGCCCTTTCGGCGGAGGAACTTTTACGAAACTGACGGCGACGACGTTCGAATCCGATCCCGTCGGCGTTCCTTATAACTTCAACGGCAAAAACGTGATGATATTTTCCAAAAGCGGAGGCGGAATCTGCATTTTCGACGGAACAAAACTCACGATCGTCTCCGACGCGCCCGAAATAACCTCGATGTGCATTCACTTCGAAAGACTTTTCGTTACCACCTCCGGTTACCGTAACACGCTCTGGTTTTCCGACGATTTCGATCCGACGAACTGGAACGTTTCGCTCACCGAAGCGGGGTTCATCGAAATGGACGACGCGGGCGGCGAACTTATCAAAGCGGTGAGTTTCGGCGATTATCTTTACGTTTTCAGGGCGTTCGGAATAACGAAAATTTCGGCTTACACCGACCAGAGACAATTTTCCGCAACCAATCTTTTCATAAGTTCCGGCAGAATTTTCGCCGATTCCGTGATCGTCTGCGGCGACTGTATTCTGTTTATGGCGACGAACGGACTTTATCGCTTCGACGGCGTCACCACCCAGAAAATATCCGCCGGATTCGAAAAGAGGCTCGCCGCCGACTACGTTTACGTCAAGGGAATGTACTTCAACGGTTACGCCTATATCCGCGTCAAAGTTTATTACGACGGCATGAGCGCCGTTCAGGTTCTTCGGCTCAACCCGAGAACTCTCGAAGCCTCGCTGATAAACGGCGCGACTCTGAGCGACTTCATGACGATCGACTGCGACGACAACTATATGCTTTACGGAACTTCTCCGGTACTGAACTGCATCTGCGCGCTCAACACCGAAGATAAAACGATGTTCGGCAGTCCGCTTAAAGCGATCTGGGAAAACGGCGAAAGCGACTTCGGCGTTCCCGTCGAAAAAACGCTCACGAAATTCACGTTTTATTCGGCAAGCAAAGCGAAGGTTTCGTTCACGGTCGACGGAGAGAAACGCTCTTACGTCGTAGAAGGGAGCGACAAGCCGATCGTTTTAAAGCCGAATCTGAAAGGCGTAAAATTCAAACTGAGATTCGAAGCGGAAAACACGAACGCCCGCATCGCCGCGCCCGAACTTAAACTGGAGTATTATTTATGAGTTACGAAACCGAAAAGAACGCGGACATCCGCAAGACCAACCCCAACGGAACGGGATACGGACGAATCGCCTACAACAAAGCCGCCGAAAACGAAAAAAGAATCGCCGCGAGCAAAAAACCGGAAGAACTCGACGAGATAATTGATCTCACCGAAACAGAGGCGATAAACGCCCTATACGGCGACATTTTGCAAAAAGGCATTAAATTCGAAGCCTGCGGAGACAAAGCGACGTTCACCTTTTCCGCAACGTTCGACGC
>CAVJNC010000108.1:0-7142 GCA_963650905.1 Subdoligranulum sp. APC924/74 | reverse complement strand
GTGTCCGTCGACAAGCGTGTTTCTCATATTGTAAGGCTGAGCGAGACGAACCATCGCGTCGTAAACGGAACTGTCGCCGTGCGGATGGTACTTCGCGAGGCAGTCGCCGACTACTCTCGCGCTCTTTTTATAGCCTTTATCGGGCGTCATTCCCTGCTCGTACATAGAATAAAGAATTCTTCTCTGCACGGGTTTCAATCCGTCCTCCACTCTCGGCAACGCTCTGTCGAGAATAACGTATTCCGCGTAAGGAATCATCGAATTGTGGAGAACGTCCTCAAGCGGGCTTGTAATTATCGAGTCTTTTGTTTCAGACATTTATCTATCCTCCTTAAACGTTGACCTTACTCATAAAGGCGTCTTCTTTGTTGAAATCGGCGTGTTCGGCGATATACGCTTTTCTGCCGTCGATATCGTCGCCCATAAGCGTCGTTATAAGTTTTTCCGCCTCTGCGGCGTCCTCTATGGTAACCTGCATGAGAACTCGCTTCTGCGGATCCATGGTCGTATCCCAGAGTTGTTCGGGGTTCATTTCGCCTAAGCCCTTGTATCTCTGTAGTTGATATCCTCTGCCCACCTTGTCTATCGCTTTCTGAAGTTCGTTGTCGTCGTACGCGTATTCGATTACGTCCTTTTTATAGACCTTGTATAACGGCGGCATTCCGATATAAACGTGACCTTCCTGAATGAGCGGCTTCATATATCTGAAGAAGAAAGTGAGAAGTATCGCTCTGATATGCGCGCCGTCCTGATCCGCGTCGGAAAGGATTATGACTTTGTGATAATTGAGGTTGTCGAGATTGAAATCGTTTCCGATACCCGTTCCGAGCGCGCTGATTATCGTTCTTATTTCTTCGTTTTTAAGAACGTCCGCTATGCTCTTCTTTTCGGCGTTGAGCGGTTTTCCTCTGAGGGGAAGAATAGCCTGATGTTGCCTGTCTCTGCCCTGCTTCGCGCTGCCGCCCGCGGAATCGCCCTCGACGATGAACACTTCGTTGAATTCCGCCTTTCTGCTCGAACAGGAAGCGAGTTTGCCGATAAGTTTAGCCGAGTCCGCGCCGTTTTTCGCCCTCGCGATCTCTTTCGCGTGCCTCGCCGCGTTTCTCGCTTTCGCCGCGCCGACCGCCTTTTTAATCATAGCGTCGAAAACAGGCTTGTTCTTTTTGTTTTTCACGAGAATCTCGAGTTCTTCTATCGTCGCCGCTTCGACCGCCGCTTTCGCTTCGGGGTTGCCGAGTTTTGTCTTGGTCTGCCCCTCGAACTCGACGTTTTTCATCTTGACGGAAATAATAGCCGTCATACCTTCGCGGAAATCTTCGCCGGTGAAAACAACGTCCTTGTCCTTGACGAGGTTGTTCGATTTTGCGTAATCGTTGAGGATCTTCGTTACGCCCGATTTAAAGCCTACTTCGTGCGTTCCGCCCTCGGGCGTGGGAATGTTGTTCACGAAGGAAAACACGCTCTCCGTGTAACTGTCGGTGTGTTGAATGGCAAATTCTATCAGTATGCCGTCTTTCTCCGTCTTTGCGTAAACGGGCAGATCGTAAAGTTTGGTCTTGCCTTCGTTGAGATATAAAACGTAATCCACGAGACCGCCGTCATACTTGAACGTTTTGCTGTAAAATTTGTCGTCGTCGCGTAAATCCGTGAGTTTTATCGTTATGCCCTTGTTGAGGAAAGCCAGTTCGCGCAGACGTTTCGCGATGGTCTCGAGACTGAATTCCACGGTTTCGAAAACTTCTTTGTCGGGTTTGAATCGGACGAACGTTCCGTGTTTGTCCGTCTTGATTTTCGTGTTCTGAAGGGGGGCTTCCGGCTCGCCCGAAATCATCTTTTTGCGGGTTTTGTCGTAATAACTGCGGAATCTCATTTTGTAGATTGTTTTATTATAAACTTCTACTTCGAGCCATTCCGAAAGAGCGTTCGTGACCGACGCGCCCACGCCGTGCAGACCGCCCGAAAAACTATAGTTGTCGTTGTTGAACTTACCGCCCGCGTGAAGTTGCGTGAAAACGACCTGAACGCCCGAAACGCCCGCCTGTTTATGTATATCCGTGGGGATACCTCTTCCGTTATCTTCGACGGAAACGCTCCCGTCCTTATAAAGAATTACCTCTACTTTATCGGCAAAGCCGTTTGCCGCTTCGTCGATAGCGTTGTCGACGATCTCCCATAAAATATGGTGCAATCCTTTCGGCCCCGTAGAACCGATATACATACCTGGTCTTACCCTGACGGCTTCGAGTCCTTCAAGAATTTTAATGTCCTGAGAATTATAATCGTGCGCCATTCATTCCTCCGATCGGGCATAATGCCCTTTATAGTACTTACTTATTTTAACATATAAAAATTTTTTTTTCAACTCATTATAATAAGGTTAAACAAAAAAAGAGGCTTCGGAACAACCCGAAGCCGACAATTTATTGTATTTTATGTATTTTATTCGTCAACCCTGACTTTTATTCCGACGGGAGCGTCGACTTTCGTCGTAACCTTTCCGTCCTTGTTTTCGACGGCGATTTTAACTTTGCCGAGTTTCGTAGGATAAACGGCGTCGACCTTTTTAAGACCGCACAGGTTCGGAGAAACGACGAGTTCGTTTCCTCCCGCGCCGACTTCCTTAACCCCCGCGACGAATCTCATAAGGAAAGGTATTACTCCGCTCGACCAACCGTGGCAGAAACTGTGCCTTAACCCTTTGTAACAAAACGCGCCGTAATCCGCGTGAACGTCTTTTTTGCCGCTCGTCGGAATCTCGTCGATTCTGCCCGCGTTCTCCGCCCACTTTATATCGAAATCTTCCCAGAAAGTAGTCGCGCCGAGTCCGAGCATTTTGCCGTAATATTCTTTCATCATATCGAGCGCTTCCGCTCCGTGTCCTCTTTCGGCAACGGAATCGAGAATATAATAAGACATAAACGTGGAAAGCCCTTCCGCGCCGTTCTTAAGAATAAGTTCAACGTCCTTTTCATCTCCGATTCCCGCCATAAGTCTCATCGCGGAAATTTGCTTAAATTTCCTTACGGTATAAGACTTTTTGGAAAGTTTTACGAGAGACGAAATAACCTTTGAAACGTCTTCTCCGAGCAATTCGAACAGTTCCTTCGCGGAAGTAAAGCACCATACGAAGAGCGCGTGAACGCCGGCTTTTTCATCCGCCGTTTTATCCGTTTCGGTTTCGTTTTGCGGATGCGACGGCCAGTCGATGAAATTGTAATCGAACGTCGTTTCTCCGTCGTCGGTTATGTATTCGCTTATCTGCCCGACGAGAGGAATAAGGTAATCTTTCATCGATTCGACGAAAGCCTTGTCGCCCGTTCTGAAATAATAATCTCTGAGATTGATAATCCACCAGAGCGAATAGGTCGGCATACTGTTTATCCATCCGGGAAGCGGAGACTGCTCCTTCACGAACCCGATGGAATTCTTTATGAAAGTCGTATCCGAAAAAAGCGCGTTCGCCGCCATCTGTTCGGGGTGAATATCGCCTATCCAGACGAGCCTGTCTCTCTTCACTCCGTCCCATATCATATCGTTATGGATGCAAAGGCGAAGCGTGTAAGCGGCAGTGTCGAAAATCTCGTTCACGAGTTCGTCGTCGCAGCAAAAAGAGCCGTCGAACGATTTATCGTAAGCGTCGCTCCGGCAGACGATACTCTTAACCGAAAGAACGGTGTCTTCCGAAAGGTCGATCCTCGCAAAGCGGAAACCGCCGTCCATAAGCAACTGATCGCTGTAGCACGGGATAAAGAACGTCCAGTCTCTCGTGGCGTGATCGTTCGTCGCGCCGCATTCGCCCACGTCGTGGCAGACTTCGGAAACCGATTCGCCGAGCCTCACTCTGATTTTTGCCGCGCCTTCGCTCCGGAAACATAAAAATCTGAGACTGCCCGACAATTCTTTGCCGAAATCGAGAATTATATGCGAACCTTTTCCGAAAACGGCAAGATCGCTTTCGTTCAACCCTATCTGAACTGTCTTCGTTTTTAAGAGAGCGGCGGAATTCGTCACTCCGCTTTCTTCAACGATTCTTTTAGGGAAAATGCAATTCATAAATTTACCTTCAGTCGTTTTTGTCTATTTCTTCGAGAAGTATCTTTTCGGCGTAAGAAACCGCCTTTTTAACGCTGCCCTTCTCGAAAGGCACGGAAAGATTCGCGAAACCGAGAGTTTCCTTATATCCGCGACTGCCGCCCGTTTTGCAAAGATTGAGATAATCTTTCCATGCGTTTTCCTTGTCTTCGTTCATCTTTTTCTTGAACTCCATCGCGCCCATAGTGGTAAGCGTGTAGTTGATATAATAGAACGGATAAAGGAAAATGTGTATCTTATGATACCACCAACCGCCTTTCGCGAAGAATTCTATATCGCCGTATTCTCTCCACGGCATATATTTCTCTTCCAGTTTTTTCCACTCCGCGGTTCTCTGCTTAGGCGTAAGATCGGGATTCGCGTAAACTATATGCTGATATTCGTCCACGGCTACGCCGAACGGAACGAAAGTCAACGCTTCCTGCAAATGAGCGAATCTGAACTTATCCGCCTTGTCTCCGAAGAAAGATTCCGCATAAGGATAAGCGAACTGCTCCATGCTCATCGAATGAATTTCCGCTATATCGGTAGATTCGGAATAATAAGCCGAAATCGGCTGATTTCTCATCGCCGTATATCCGGCAAAAGCATGCCCCATTTCGTGCGTGAGAACGTCTACGTCCGCGGTCGTCTGATTGAAGCACGAGAAAACGAACGGCGCTTTATAAGAGTTCAACGAAGCCATATATCCCGTCGAAGCCTTGTGCGGTCTGTTTTTCACGTCGAGAAGTTCGTGATCGAGCATAAAATCGATGAATTCGCCCGTTTCCTTGCTCATATCGTGATACATTTCGCGCGCTTTTTCGATAAGAAAATCGTCGTCGCCGATCGGTTTTGCGTTTCCGTCGCCGAAGATAAGTTTTTCGTCGTACGCTCTGAAATCTTCCGCGCCGATACGCTTTGCCTGCGCCTTATAGAGTTTTTCGCAGAACGGAACGAGTTCCTCTTTTACCTGTTCGCGGAACGACGCGACGTCTTTTTCGTCGTAATCGGTTCTGCCCTGCTTTAAATATCCGAGCGGAATATAATTTTCGAAGCCGAGATTTTTTGCCTGAGCCGTTCTGACTTTAATCAGTTCGTCCCAGATTTCTTCGAAACGCTTTTCGTTGGAAGCGTAAAATTCCGAATAAGCCTTGTAAGCGTCATGGCGAACCTGCCTGTCCGGATTTTCGAAATACCCCATGATTCCGTAAAGATTCAGATGCTTATCGTCGAACACGATATCTGCCGAGGCGATTATTTTCTCGTACTCGCTGCAAAGTTTCGCCTCTTTCTGCAAAAGCGGAATATTCTTTTCGCAATACGATTTCCTCTGAATTTCGATATTGGAGAACATGGAGTTGCCGAATTCCTTGACGAAATCGCCTTTAAACGCGCAATCGTAAAGAGTGTTCGCGAATTCCATATACGCGCTCGAATATTCGGGAATCCGCTCGTTCAGAAACTCGTTTTCCTTATCGTAAAATTCGTCGCTCGTGTCTATCGTGTGTCTGATGCTCGCAACGGTCGCCGTGTCGAAAAATTCGCATTCTTCCTTATCGAATTCGAGAAACGCTTTTTTCGCCTCGTCGTAACTCGCCGCGTTTTTGATTTTTTCCGCGTATCCGCGCGCGTCTTTCTTTATTTTTTCAAAATCGGGACGAACGTATTTTATCGTTCCGAATTTAAAATTTTCGTCCATTTTATTACCTCCGCGCGGAGCGATACGGGTCGTCGCGCGTTTTATTTTCAGAATTTAAGAAGATCGAGATATTTCGACTTATCGATAGCCGAAAGGAACAGATACAATCTCGGACCTTTGTCGCAACCGAACAGAACGTTGTAGAATACGGCGAAGAACTTCTGTTGTCTTGCCATATTTTCCTTTTTGGTGAGCGACGGATCGTTTATTATGCCGTAAAGATACTGTTGTATTTCCTGCTCTTTAACGTTGTCGTGTTCTTCGATATAATCGGCGAGTTTTTTAACCGCCGCCTTTTCTTCGTCCGAAAGTCCCGCGTAATATTCGTCGTTTCTCTTCCCGAGAAGTTTATACATTTTGGAGGGTTGATGCTTGGTTATCCAGTTTTTAACCCTGACCAGTCTTTCCTCGTCGCGCTCGTCGAATTCCACGCCGATTTTGGCAAGCATTTCCCTCACCGCCTGCGGATTGAAATCCACTATAGGCGCAACCGACGCAAGAACGCCGAACGGAACTTTCGCCTTGACGTTGATTCCGTTTATCATGCAAAGTTCGTAAACGGCGACGTTATATTCGTCCGCCTCGCCGTTTTTAACCGCCTCGAGACCTTTGTCGAATTCGCTGTAATGACGAATGATGGTATCGTCGAAATTGAAAGCGAATCCGTCCGTCGGGGCGTACTTCGCGAAAAGCCATCTGACCATTTCGGGTTCGTAAACCTCGAGAACGGTGGCGGGAGTGATATTGTTTCCCGTGGAAGAATGCATATCCCCGAGTCCCGCGATGGAAAGCCACCCGTAAGGCTGGAATTTCGGCGCTTTCACGCCGTAAATTTCCTTGGCGATATCCTTCGCTACGACGTAAGATCCCGAAGCCGCGGCATGATCTATTCCGCCGGGTTCGAAGTCGACGTTCTCCACTCCCCAACGCATAGGCCAGTCGATCTTCCACATAAGTTTAACCATATGATAATCGCGTAAGTTTACCGTTTCTTCCTTTCCGCAAGCCTTGCATCTGTAAGTGATTTCCTCGGTTTCTTCGTTATAGGAGAGAACCTCGGTAAAATCTTTGTTACACGCGGAACAATAAACGCTTATCGGGTAATAAGTTTCCCTTTCGCCCTCGTCGCTGTCCTGAGTTTTGTATTTCATAAGGATATCGTAAATATCCTTTCTTCTCTTCATCGCCGTAAGAATACCATCCACGTATCTTCCCGAACGATATTCCTTGCCCTGATAGCGGTATTCGATATCGATACCGAGTTCTTTCAGCGACTGCTCGTATTCCTTTTCGTTATACTCCGCGAACGAAGAATAAACGCCGTGAGGATCGGGGATCATACAGTACGGCATACCGATATATTTATCGA
>CAVJNC010000107.1:0-7161 GCA_963650905.1 Subdoligranulum sp. APC924/74 | reverse complement strand
TTTCTTTTGCAAGAGCAATAAGTTCTTCGGGGCTTTCAGCCTTTTTTGCTTTTTCAAGCAGTTCCGGCGTGATCTTGTTTTCCACGATAAATTCTCCTTTTATAAATTGCTTTTATTTGTTATTTTCCGGATGGTTGCACAGCCACAAGCCTTTTTCGTAACTGCAGAACTTGCATGTAGCGCAATGCGCCGCTGCGTCGCCTCGAGTGTGTCTGCAACCATCGCAGGTCTCGGCGTATTTTCCCGTTCCCCTTGTTGAGCCGCATCTTTTGCAAATGAAATGATAGCAAAGATGATCAATCGTAACCACCATCCTTCCGTCTTTTGCGTAGCACGCGCCGCCCGCTACGTTGTCGAGTTCGTCGTCCGAAAGTTCGCCCGTTTTGTGAAATTGATCAAAGTATGCCTTCGCGCTTTCTTCGGTCAACTCCTCTCCGTTTTCTTTTGCAAGAGCAATAAGTTCTTCGGGGCTTTCAGCCTTTTTTGCTTTTTCGATAAGTTCGGGGGTAATCTTGTTTTCCATGATAAATTCTCCTTTTATAAATTGCTTTTATTTTATCTTTGCGGGATTATTGCAGAGCCACAAACCTTTTTCGTAGGTACAATATATGCAACTATTACACTCTGCGTACTCTTCGCCTTTTCTTATTCCGCGTTTACCATTGAAATCGTCGCATACGTGAAGCGCCGAAACCACCAATCTCCCGTCTTTAGTGTGACAACCGCCGCCGGCGACGTTGTCGAGTTCATCGTCCGAAAGTTCGCCCGTTTTGTGAAATTGATCAAAATATGCCTTCGCGCTTTCTTCGGTCAACTCCTCTCCGTTTTCTTTTGCAAGAGCAATAAGTTCTTCGGGGCTTTCAGCCTTTTTTGCTTTAAGAATAAGTTCTTTTCCCATTTTCTCTCCTCCCGGGGATAATAAATTTAATCCCCGATTATTTATTGTTTTTAGGGTGATAGCACTGACGAGGCGCGACCACGTCCATAATAACGTCTACGATTTGCGTCCAGAGCGACGCGGAATTGGGATCCTGTCCCCAGTATTTGCATCTGCAGCAAGTTCCCTTCACGCCGGTGGGATGAAGTATGCTTTCTTCGTAATATTTGCATTTATGTCCGATAGTCGTCCAGAGATGTCCGTCTTTCGAATAGCATCCGCCGCCCGCTACGTTGTCGAGTTCGTCGTCCGAAAGTTCTCCCGTCTTAGGCGAAATCTGCTCGAAGTACATCTTCGCGGTTTCTTCGCTCATTTCGATCCCGTTTTCTTTTGCGAGTTTCATAATCTCTTCGGCGGACTTCGCTTTTTTCGCTTTCGCGACAAGTTCGGGCGTGATCTTGTTTTCCATGATAAACTCTCCTTTCATAAATTTTTTCGTTATTCAAATTATCCGATATCGCAATTATTTTAATCGACTAAATTTCAACATAGATCGTTACGGACGGAAAACTTGACCTTTGACCTGGTTGACTGACCGTGGGAACGTTAGGCGTATTCTTCTTACTGCAAACGCAACAATACCACCATTTTTGATGTATATTCGTTCTGGCAGATTCCTCCCAGCAATCGTTGTGGCAGACAGGGCATCTTTGTTCTAATTTGCGCCCCGTTACGGAGAACGTTTTATGAGCGGAAAGAGATTTGCTTTCTCCGCATCCGCCGCCGGCGACGTTGTCGAGTTCGTCGTCGTTCAGTTCGCCCGTTTTGTGAAATTGATCGAAATAAGCCTTCGCGCTTTCTTCTGTCAACTCCTCTCCGTTTTCTTTTGCAAGAGCAATAAGTTCTTCGGGCGTTTTTGCCTGTTTTGCTTTTTCGATAAGTTCGGGCGTAATCTTGTTTTCCATAATAAATCCTCCGTCTGTTCAGGTTTTACCTTTTATTTTCGGAACAATTGCAAAGCCACAATCCTTTCTCATAAGAACAATATTTGCAACTTTGGCAAACGACGAAAGTTCCGCATGTTGCGCATACGGAATCTCGTCCGCCGAATATGCCGTGAGTATCCTTCCATGTGTCGCCGTCATACTTGCAGAGCCAATGACTGCAACTGTTGAATATGGTCGTGACGAGTCTTCCGTCGCCCGCATGACATCCGCCGCCGGCGACGTTGTCGAGTTCGTCGTCGTTCAGTTCGCCCGTTTTGTGAAATTGATCGAAATAAGCCTTCGCGCTTTCTTCTGTCAACTCCTCTCCGTTTTCTTTTGCAAGAGCAATAAGTTCTTCGGGCGTTTTTGCCTGTTTTGCCTTTTCTATAAGATCGTTCGTGATATCCATAACAGCCTCCTGTTTTTCCTTTCATAGATATATACGCAGAATTACGCGTTTTGTTAGCGTTGTTGCAAAAAATTTATTCGTCGAGCCGTTGTCTTTTTACAAGTTCCGCAAAAAAACCGTTTTCTGCGATAAGTTCTTCGTATTTTCCGTCCTCGATGATCTTACCGTTATCGAGAACGATGATTCTGTCGCACCGACGTATCGTCGAGAGACGATGCGCTATGACTATCCGCGTGCATTTGAGCGTTTCAAGCGAATCCGAAACTATCTTTTGCGTTATGTTATCGAGAGCGGAAGTCGCCTCGTCAAACATAAGGATTCTCGGTTTCGGGGCAACGGCGCGCGCAATCATAAGTCTTTGCCTCTGTCCGCCCGAAATGCCGCCCGAACCTTCCGCAATGATAGTATGCATGCCCATGGGCATCGCGCGGATATCGTCCGCTATACCTGCCAGTTCGGCGGCTTCCCACGCCGCGTCCATAGTCAACTGCGGAGCGGAAATGATGATATTCGAAAAGATATCTCCCTGAAAAAGTTTTCCGTCCTGCATGACCGTTCCTATCTTTCCCCGCAACGATTTCAGGTCGAGAGAAGCAAGATCCGCGCCGTCATAATAAATCGCGCCTTTTTGCGGCGTTTCGAAACCGAGCAACAGTCGCATGAGCGTGGATTTTCCGCACCCTGTCGATCCGACGATTGCCACGTACTGCCCCGGGCGGATTTTCAGATTCAGATCGTTCACAATAAGCGGCCCCGTTTCGCTGTAACGGAAAGATACGTTATTGAGTTCTATTCCTCCCGAAATTCTCGTTACGACCTTTTTGTTTTCGGATATTTCCGGTACGGTTTCGAGAATAGGACGCACCATTTCGACCAACGGTTTTATTTCGGCAAAAGTGCCTGCCATACCGACGAGCGACGAAAATGCCCCCGCTATCATGCCGTACGCGCTGTTAAAAGCGTAATAATCCGCAAGAGAAACGTTCGTTCTGATCGCGAAATAATACATGACTATCGTCCCCGCAAGCGAGACGCACGTCGTAAACACGTCGGAAAGTTTCAGGATTATCGGCGGATCGTATTTTAATTTCGCCTCTTTGGCGTAAATATCGGCCCACTTTGAAAAAGCGCGTTTTTCCGCCCCCGAAAGCCTTATTTTTTGCACTCCGGTGATAAGAGAATATTCGATTCCCGCTTCCTGCGCCGAAAGTTCCATTTGTTTTTTCGAAATTTTAAGTCCGGCAAAAGTCGTGATCAAAGAGAGCATTACGGTGCAGAAAATAACGATCAGACCGGGAACGACGAGTCCCGGACCGTAAGCGACCATCTGCGAGATATAAAGAAGCGAAAACACGCTCGTAAGCCCCGTAGAAATAATCGCGTTCGCGAGCATCGAACAAAGGACGCCGATACAACTCATACGAGTCGCAAGATCGCCCGAAGCGTACTCTTTGAAAAACTTTGCGGGGAGCGAAAGCATACGCATCATTCCCGCCGCCTGCACCTGAACGTTCATTTTGCCCGTAATTCGGCTCATTATAAGTTGTTTTGCCGCTCCTATAAGCAACTGCGACGCGTTCAGACAGATGAGAAAGCCGAATACGGCGAAAAGAAGCCGCAAACTCGTGCTTTCGATTACGGGCCCGTAAATAATATTCTGAATTTTTGGCGTCAACAGTCCGAGAAGCGAAACGGCGAGCGTTACGACGCCTATCAGGACGAAATCGGAAACGGACAAACACTGCGCGATATACAAAAACAAATCGCGTATGCCTATTTTTTTCAACGGAAAAGGCTTATAGAAGCATACGGCTTCCTCGTCTATCAGAGCCGCGGTTTTTTTGTTCACGCGTACCCATTTGCCTTTTTTCGCGTCGAAAAAACGATAACCGGAAAGCCCGTGAGGAATAAGAGCGATCGGCGTTCCGTCGTCCTTTCTGGTTCCGAGCATCGCGCCTATCGCGTCGTTATACCACGCTTCTTCGAGTTTAACCATCCGACGCATGATTCCGGACGGGCGCATAAGGTACTCGAGCCTGTCGTTTATATCCTTTATGCCGTCGGGTACTTCCGTCGGTTTTATATGATAATACTTTAAAATTTCATCGACTGCGTTTTTTGCCAGAATACGATCGTCGTTGAGCGCGCAAACGATTTTCTCACCCATGACGACGCTCGCCATCGAGGCGAACGCGTCCGAAAAATTATCGTCGTCGTGCCGAATCCGCTGTCTGATTTGTTCGTCAAACCATCCCATAATTTTTTTCCTTATTCGTTTGATACGAGCCGGGCGTAAACGCCGCCGTTTGCATAAAGTTCTTCGTGCGTGCCTCTTTCCACGACCTGTCCTTTGTCAAGAACTATAATTTCGTCGCAATCGCGGATCGTGCTGAGCCTGTGCGCCACGACGATACACGTAATTCCCCTGTCGCCGATAGATTTAACCACCTCGTATTCGGTTTTTGCGTCGAGAGCCGAGGTTGCTTCGTCCATAATGATTATCGTAGGATCTTCGGCAAGCACGCGGGCGATTTCGATCCTTTGTCTCTGTCCGCCCGATAAATCTTTGCCGCCTTCGCAGAGTTTGTATTGATAACCGCCGTCTTTCTGCATGATATCGTTATGTATTTGCGCGTCGCGGGCGGCGAGAATCATTTCGAAATCCTCTATCGAGGTATCCCACATCTTTATGTTGTTCGCTATGGTATCCTCAAAGAGAATAATATCCTGATCCACAACCGACAACGATCCCGTAAAAACGCTGCGGTTGATTTTGTCTATAGGTTTGCCGTCGAAAAGAATTTCGCCCGACCACGGAGCATAAAGACCGGAAATCAGTTTGGAAATAGTAGATTTTCCGCAACCCGACGGACCTACGAAAGCCACTCTTTGCCCCGGCGAGAGAGTCATCGAAAAATCCTTTATAAGCGGTTCGGCAAGGCGCGAATACCCGAAAGTTACGTTCTTCAGTTCTATCTTGCCCGACAATTTGTCGAATTCTTCGTCGTCCGAAATCGGTTGCGAAGAAGCCGGCACGGCGGCGGGATATTCCATGACGTCCTCTATACGCTCCATGCTCGTCCGCATTTCCTGCAGCGTTTGCGAAGCCGATACGAACTGCATTGCGGGAGAAAGAAACGAATTCAAAAAGCCCGAAAACGCCGAAATCATACCGACGGTCCATTCCCCGTTCTGACACAGATACACGCCGCCCATCAGAACCGACGCGCTTGTCAGCATCGATATAACGGACGGGATAAGCCCCAGATACGCGTTAAGTTTTGTGAATTTAACCGTTCCGGCGTTTACGCTTGCCTGATAGCCCGCCCATTTCTCGAAATATCCGTTTTCCGCGCCCGAAGACTTGATCGACTCGATCATTTCTATTCCGGCGACGGTCGCGCCCGCGAGTTTTCCCCCGTCGCGACTCGTAACGCGCGTCAGATTGATTCTTTTTTTCGATATGTAATTGCTCACGAGCATATTGAGAAATATAGACGCTATGCCGATAAGCGACAACACAATGCTGTATCTCAGCATAACGAAAAGATAAAACACCATCATTGCCGCCTGAATCGCGAGAGGCGCAAAAGTTAAAATGATGTTTCCCGCAACGGACGAGTTCTGACTGCGCCTTTGCGCTATGTCTCCCGCCATTCTTTGCGAGAAGAAAACCATCGGAAGCCGAAGAACGTGCCACATATATTCGCTGTCCGCGATGATCGCGATCTTGCCGTTGACCTTTAACGAATAGACGGATTGAATCAACGAAACGACGATTTGAATTACGGCAAGCCCCGAAATTCCGTAAATAAACGGCATAAACCATTCGGGATTTTTTCCCGAAAGCAAACGATCGGCAAAAACGTTCGAAAACCCGGGAGTGATGATGCCTATAAGCGAAGTGATGACGGTCGTTATAACCACGAGCGCGAAAGCCCCGCCCGTTCCGACGAGTTTTTTCTTTGCAAAAGCAAGCACGCTCTTCGGTTTGCCGGAAGGTTGAAAATCTTCGGACGGCGCGAACGCGAGACATATCCCCGTGAAGGACTTGTCGAAAGTTTCCATGGACACGCTGTAAGCGCCTTTGGCGGGATCGTTGATAACGGCTTTGTTGCCCTTGAATCCGCAAAGAACGACGAAATGGTTGAAATTCCAATGTATGATGCAGGGAAAAGTCCCGTTTTGTTTAAGCCCCTCGGGTTCGTAACGGTAACCTTTTGCCGTAAGCCCGTAAGAACGCGCCGCTTTCAGAATGTTTTTGGCGTTGGAGCCGTCTCTGGACACTCCGCAATCCGCGCGCACGCGCTCCAGAGACACCCACTTTCCGTAATAAGCCAGAATCATCGCAAGACTTGCGGCTCCGCATTCGAGAGCCTCCATCTGAATGACTACGGGAACTTTTGCCGCGCCTTTTTTTAGCGGAGCGGAAGGGATTTTTTTCTTGTTTACCATTTTTTCACCCCGCATTCTAATGAGTTACGAAAGAAATCGGAGCGACGCTGTCCACCGTAATTACGGCGCGATAAACGCCGTCGGCCAATCCGTTCAGTTCAACTTCCACCGCGTAACAAAAACTGCCCTTCGAAAAACCCGTAAGATAAAGGATATAATCGCTTATGCCTTCGCCTATCTGCATAGGCGCGGCAGGAATTTTCGTTATCTTTCCGCCGACGTTTTCCGCCGTGACGGTCATTCCCTCTTTGAGGCGGGCCGCATCGTCCGCCGTAACGTAGCACACGGCGACGGAGCCGTTGACGGAAACGCAGGTTTCGACCTTCGTTTCCACCCTTCCGAATACGCCCCAGACTATCACTCCCGCCAATAAAACTATAACGGCGGCAAGAATGATCCATACGCTCGGATTTGCGACGCGTATATATTCGTTG
>CAVJNC010000106.1:0-7215 GCA_963650905.1 Subdoligranulum sp. APC924/74 | reverse complement strand
AAAACAATCAAACATAGTCAATATCTGCCGAAAAGTTAAGAAATTCTTCCTATTCCTTCTGTTTTTTTGTTCTACTGAGGTTGAGAAATGGGAGGAAAATAACAAATGCAAAAACAAATAATTATTGATGCTCTTGATGAGATTTTTAACGAGAAATCTTTTAAAGAAATCGAATTCAGAGAGGAAATTGGAGATGATTTTGAAACAGAATATCGGCACAACAGGTTGTTTGTTTGTGATGAGACGGATAAAGTAAACGAAGTTATTAAAAATTATCTGACTAATAAAGGGATAAATGTTATTACAGTATCGTCGGCTGGATATGAAATACAAAGAAAGAAATGCCACGTCAGACCTAGGGAGAATTTGACGATTTGCGACGTTATTCAGCCGGGGGATGAAATGGTTGATAACCTTAAGAAGGAAAACACTGTGTTGTTTTTGCCAGATTTAGATAAGATGAGTGATTCGGTTTATAGAACGTTACTGATTGATATGATCAGAACCCACATTGTTGCCGACCCTCGTAATGGTGAAGGCGGATTTACGAAATTGCATTATTCTTTCGTTGCTATAGCAACGGTCGGGGAAATGCCTATGCCCGAATTTTCATGTTTAACACAACAAGATGCTAAAGGATGTTTTAGAATTACCAAGACGTATGAAAAATAAAAATTAACGTTAATGAGAAAAATATGCTTACGGAGGAAAACAAATGGTAACAACAGTACCGACTATTAAATTTTGCATAAAAAGTTTAACGGCAAACCAAATTCAAAAAATTCAGGACGGAATCGATAAATACAATTCGATTATGAACGAGTTTAAAAATAATTCCGCGCCGTTGGGAAGTAACGATGAATTTAAACGTATGTTTAACGGGTTTTATCGTGTTCGTCGTGGAAATGAATGGCAAAAAGCCTTTTATGATATCTTTGAGAGAAATCGAAACAATAAGGAATCTACATTTGCAGAACTGTATAATGAATTGTTTAATGCGGTTGGTAAACGCGAAAAATCCTTTGTTAGCAAAATGGTGCATACAATAAATAACTCCTCACCGATAATTGACAAAAATGTTTTAAGTGGGTTGAACATTAAAGAAAAGGATCCTGTGAAGATTTATGACACTTTGGAGTCTATATACAAAAACGATCTTATTCCTATGGCAAACCGTGTGGATTTTTTTAATGATTTTGATAAGCAGTTTCTTAGCGGAAAGGGCATGTCAAAAGTGAAGAAAATTGATTTTTATTTATGGGCGTATTTTGCATAACAAAAGGATATAAAAAATAAAGGCTATGGGACGAATTTGTCTCATAGCCTTTGCTATAATGAGCGTATGATAAATATTTACAAATACATACGTTCAAAGGACGTAAGAGAGTACAACGAAAAAATAGGGCATAAGTTCACCGCGACCGAAAGCGCGTTTCTGGTGTGGCTTAATTACGAGATTACGCTTAAAGAAAAGCACGACGCGTGGCGTGAGATTATGCAGGAAATGCCCGACGAAATAGTTTCCAATCGTTCTACAGACTATGAAACGAGTTTGTTTACGCTCCTAAAAAAATTCATCGAAACGGATAACGCCCTTATCGATGAGTTTTATAAGAAAGATGAGCAGTCCGTTTATTCTTATAGTTATATTTGCAAAGGCGATTCCTCGTTCGATAGGGGTGATTTTAACGAGATCTACTCTGATTTGGGATATATACAGGGGGAATTACGGAAATACGATGATCTCGATATAGTCCGCGTGAAATATATAAAGAAATATCTTTCGTCGCATTGCAGAAGTATAACGCTTGAAACTGACGGAGGCGGAAACGTGATGAGCGTGGACGGCAGTTTTATTTCGGGCATTGATTTGCAGGTAGAAAAAGATTACTTTTTTGACGAACTTTGGGTAAACGTTCCTACGCCCTTTAAATACGGCGATATCGTGTGCAGCAGAAAAACGCCGTTCGGGGATTATTTGTTTTCCGACAGTCAGCCGTTTGTCCTCTTGTCGCTTGCGAATTGGTCGGCGAAAGAGGCGGAAGAGCGCGGCGAAAAGTTGAGCAAAAAAGACAAAGAGTGGAAAGAGAAATATTTAAATTATTTACAAGAATGCGGCGATATTTCGGATATGACGGCGTGCGGATATTATTTAATTTCCGACGATCGCGGCCGCTATACGGGTGAATTTTACTCAGAGGTTATGCACGATTATGTCGATCTCGAATACTATCGCGGCGAGTTTAACGGCGGCGCAAGAGTTTTGCTCCCGATAAAATATTTTCTTAATGGAGATATAGACGAGGAAACGTTTGCAATAGCATGCGAAATCATTAAAAAACAGGAAGAGATAAAAGAAGAAATCGACTGTCTGAATCTTTTGGACGAGTGGAAAGAAAAAATAGGAATAACAAAAAAAAGATCAAAAAAGTCTTAGTATGTACCGTTTTAGTCTCATTACATATGGTATGATATTCTCGTAAACAATCCACAAACACATATAATTTAATTTTTTACGAGGTGTAATTATGAAAAAAGTATTGACCTATTCTGAAGTGGAGTCTGCCGAACAAAATTTTAACGATTTATTGCAACTTTTAAATGCAGACGGAAAATCTTCGCTTTCGCCCAAAATGGACGTTGCGCCGTTTTTCTATCTTAAAAACATGTTAAGGCTTATCGATGAGGACGGAAAGCTTTGCATAGCGAGGGTAAAAGATGACGTGTCGTACTACACGGCGGAAACAGAGGAAGATAAAACGGGCATTGAAACCGTGAGCTTTAAAGGAAAGCTCAATAATACGACAGAAGACGAAATACTTTCCGCATACAACACTATAATGAAAAAGGTTAATAGCGGCGAAGTTGACATGATTGATGTTGAAAAGTACGGCTATAGGTCGATTAACCGTGCAAAACGTGTTGCAAAATTGCAGGAAATCGGCGCACCTTCTAAGATTGTGAAAATCGAAAAATGTATGCTTATCGAAGCGATAGCTTTTTACCTTTTCGGTATCGGCGACGGACTTATTGCAATCGATTAAATTAAAATGAAAGCGATATTTTTAGATATAGACGGAGTTTTAAACACCCCGTCGTCCGAAAGTCGTTGCGGCGAGTATATCGGCATAGACGACGAGAGAAGTGAAAAACTTAAAAAAATCGTCGAAAAAACGAAAGCGGAAATTGTGCTGATTTCTACATGGAAAAAGTATTGGCGAAAAGAAGAGAAGTTAAAACCGTTGCAGGATTATTCTGCAAATTATCTCGACGAAAAACTCGCGAAACAAGGACTTAAAGCGGTCGATAAAACGAAAGATAAGTCGGACGGGCAATATCTTTCTCGCGGGGAGGGCATACTCGAATACGTTTATCGGAATAACGTAGAAAACTATATTATTTTAGACGATTGCCAATTCGATTACGATGGTTGCGGCATTACAGATAAACTAGTAAAGACGGCGAAAGTCTTATCCGATATCCGCAAGGGAAGGTTGATTTGACGTTCGCAGTTCCCGACGGGGTTACGGATATATGCGAAAGCACTTTTGAGGGGTGTCCGCATTTGAAAGAAGTGATAATATCCGACGACGTTCGATTTATCGGTGCCAACGCTTTTAAGTGGTGCAGTTTGGAAGAGGTGAAATTCCCGACGGCGTATAATTGGGTGCTTACTTCTTACATCGACGAAACGCCGAGGCATATCGGCTGGCTTTCTGCCGATTGCTTAAAAGACGAAAAAGTTGCGATAAAGTACTTATGCGAAAAATATTCTGGTTATGTGTGGACTCCTACGTCGGAAAATCCCGACGATCCGGAAATCAAAAATTTAGAAACAATAAAAAAGAGAGGTAAATAAATATGAAATACACGTCTGCCGAAGCGGGAAAATTGCTTAAAAAACTTAACGACGAACGAGCGTCGATTATTTTGCGCGAACAAAACGGAATGGAGTTTCTTGCCGCGGTCGGGGAAGATATCGAATCCGTTCGTCCCGATTATAATTTCAGAGAAACGCAGGACGCACTCGATGAAGTTAAAAGTAAAATAAGAAAACTTAAACACGCGCTTAACGTGTTCAATTCGACAACCGTTATCCCCGAATTCGGAATGACGATAGACGAAATGCTCGTGTACATTCCTCAGCTTACGGCGAAGAAAAACAAACTTGCGAGAATGAAAGATAAGTTGCCTAAGGTTCGCGAACAAACGCGTATGAACTCGGCTATTCTTGATTATCGCTACCTGAATTATGACGTAAACGAAGTCGCCGAGGCTTACGAAAAGACCTGTGATACGCTTGCAAAAGCACAGACCGCGCTCGACGCGGTAATTTTTAATTTTGACTAAAAAAGCAAAAATGAACTAAAATAGCAAAGCGGATTTTCAAATGCGTGTTACGATTTCGTTGAAAGCGGGCTTCGTAACCGAAGAAATACAAAAACCTTCGCGGCAGACGATATGCCAGCCATAAGAGCAATGAAAGGATTTATACAGGCAATATTTTGCGCTCCACGGGCGAATACGACGACCTGCCGTTTCCGTCGCGGTTAACGGACGAGGTTTTCAAAGCCCTGAAAGAGGCGGGCGTAAACCGGATTTTCGGTTACGGCTACGACATAAGAGAAGAAACTCAACTGAACACGTTGGGACTTTGCGAAAAGTACGGAATTTATTATCTGCCGACGATGTGTTCGTTCGGCAAGTACGTGTCGCTCGGCAACGGCGGCGAAAAGGCTTTTCAAGACCTTACCGAGGACGAAAAACGGCTTTGGATAAGGGATTCGTTGCGGAAGTAGCGAAATACCGGAATTGCCCCGCGCTTTTCGAGGAAATCAAAAGACTCGTAAAAGCGGGGAAATGGCATATAATGTGCGGCTAGTATCTTCAACCCGACCGTCTTATGCCTATGGGCGAGAGAATAATCAGACAGATACGCGAGGGCGAAACTTATTACGGTTGGAGTATGGAAGTAAGAAACGATTCCGATGCACAGACCGACGGCGTTTTAACGATCGCGAAGCCTGTTCTGATAAAGAGCGAAGAAACCGCAAAATGAACCAAGAGCAGCACGAGCATATATTGCGCCGAAGAGGACGGATACATCGTCTCGATACCCGTCAGTCGGGAATGTGGGCGAACGTTCTGACAAGCAGCGAAGATTCAGGTGAGATTTTCTGTCTGAGAGTTGCGTTCGGCAAATAAAGAGATAATAGAACGAAATCTTACGAAACTTTGTCTTTGATGCTCGATTGCTCGAGAAACGCCGTACCGAATATCGCTTTTTTGAAAAAATATATAGATATTTTCGCTCGGCTCGGGTATAACGAATTGCAACTTTACACCGAAGACCTTTACGAGATAGAGAGCGAACTCTATTTCGGCTATCTTCGCGGCAGGTTTACCCGAAAGGAAATCAAGGATACAGACGGTTATTGCGGGAAACGGGGAACAGAACTCGTTCCCTGCATACAAACGCCCGCTCATCTCGACAATATTTCAGGTGGAAGAGATTTTCTTCTATAAACGACGCGGGCAACTTCCTTCTGGCGGACAGCGAGGAAACTTACGCTTTTATCGAAGAGAAATTTAAGGCGATATCCGATACGTTCTCGTCGGATAAAATAAATGTCGGCACGGACGAAGCCCGCTTTTCGGGTTTGGGGAAACACCTTAAAAAGTTCGGCTATGAAAATCCGCGGGAAATCTTTTTCAGGTGTCTGAAAAGAGTCGCGACCATTGCGAAGAAATACGGGTTTAAGCCGATGATGTGGTCGGATATGTTCTTTAAATTCGAAAACGACGGGGAGTATTATTCCGAAAACCCTGTAATATCCGAAAAAACGATCGAAAAACTTTTCGAGGGCGTAACGCTCTGTTATTGAGATTATAACGGCCGCGAAGATGGCGACTACGCGGCTATGATAGAAAGTCATAAGAAAATGTCGGGAGATGATATTGTCTGGACGGGCGCGGCGTGGTCGATGGTAGGGCTTGTTCCTCATAACGACTATTCGTGCGGAATTTTCCGCGGCGTTCCCCGTAATGAAAAAACGCGGCGTGAAAAAATATATGCTCGCCCTGTGGGGCGACGACGGAGCGGAATGTTCAAAATGTTCGCTTTTGCCCTCTTTGTTCGTCTTTTCGGTAATTAGTGATGACGAATGGAATCTCTATGGTTTTATTTTTGCGACCGAGGCGGCTTTATGTCGGGTGTCGGAGAATAAATATTTGCGTTGGCGTGGTCACCCGCTTTGCGTATAAATCGGGCGATAAACGGCTTATAGAGGGGTTTATCAAAAAAATATGAAGCCGTGGAAAGAGATTTGAACGAGTTTTATAAGGCGTTAAAAAATCAATGGAACGCGGAAAATAAGCCGTTCGGTTCCGAGGTTCAGACGGCCCGTCACGGCGGACTTGCGTTACGCGTTAAAGATTGCGGAGAAAGGCTTTCGGAATGGCTCGACGGGGAAACGGAAAAAATACCCGAACCCGAAGAGGAAATTCTCGACGTAAACGGAAACGGTAAAGATTTCGGAAGAAAATCGATAGCGAATAACTCGTATCGCGATTGCGTGACGACTGGGTATAATTAAAGCGGTATATAAAATCCGAAGGACTCTTTTAACGGAAAAACGGAAGTTTAAAGTAGCAGATAAGTTTAAAGCGAAAGATAAGTTCAAAGCGAAAGATAACCGCTATCGTTCCCGATACGATTTTCGGCGGCAATAAGAATCGTAAACAAGCGAAAGACCTTGAAACGCAGAACGAATAAGTCCGTCGTTTCAAGGACTTTATATATACAAGGGTTTTATATATGGATTCCGTTCGTCGTCGCCGATTACCGGAAAAGACGGCTTTAAGGCTTGACGGGATTGATTTCTCTTCGGCATCCGCCCGAAAAATTTTCGGTTAATTCGTTTAAACGTTATGAAAAAAATATTGACATAAACCGTTAACGTCGTTATTATTTATATATAATAATTCGTTCACGGATGAACGAAGCGGGCGTTCGGAGGAATTTTGTTATGACAAAGAAAAACGATAAATTATATCAGATAACCGAAGCGGCGCGCGCGTGCGGCGTTTCGAGAAGCACTCTTATGAGACTGGAAGAAAAGGGGCTTTTGAAACCCGCGTTCGTTTCGGAGGAAAGCGGGCGGAGATATTACGATAATTTCAGCGTGGCGCACGTGTTGCAAGTGGCAAAATTCA
>CAVJNC010000105.1:0-7220 GCA_963650905.1 Subdoligranulum sp. APC924/74 | reverse complement strand
CCTTCGCTCCGCATATCGGACATATTGCGCTTGTTATCTTTACTGCTTTTTTCATACATTTAGTTTAGCATAAATTTATGCTTTTGTCAATGCCATTGAGACACATCTCATAGAATTGCGGACGACTCCGTTTTTCAGGATTTTTTACGCGGTTTTCTCATCGTAAGTCCGATTCTGTTTTTCTTTACGTCGACCGAAAGCACCCTCACTTTTACGACCTGCCCCACTTTGAGAACGTCGGACGGATGTCTGACGTAATTATCGGATATTTCGGAGATATGAACGAGTCCGTCCTGATGAACGCCGATATCGATAAACGCGCCGAAGTCGATAACGTTTCTCACAGTTCCGGTAAGTTCCATTCCCGCAACGAGATCGTTTATGTCCATAACGTCGGAACGGAGTTCCTGCTTGGGAAGAGAATCTCTTACGTCTCTGCCCGGTTTAAGAAGTTCCTCCACTATATCGTTCATCGTGGGAACGCCCATTCCGCAACTTTCGGCGGCTTTCGCTTCGCCGTATTTTTTAATCTGTTCGGGAAGAGCCGAAAGTTTTCTTTCTTCCACGTCCTTGTCCGTATAACCGAACAACGCGAGAAGTTTTTCGGTAGCCTCGTAAGATTCGGGGTGAACGGCGGTGTTGTCGAGAATGTTCTTTCCGTCTCTTATTCTTAAAAAGCCAGCGCACTGCTCGTATGCCTTCGCGCCGAGTTTGGGAACTTTGAGAAGTTGTTTTCTCGCGGTGAATTTTCCGTTTTCTTCGCGGTAAGTTATTATGTTGTTCGCTATTCCCGAGTTAAGTCCCGAAACCCTCGAAAG
Source organism: Subdoligranulum sp. APC924/74 (assembly GCA_963650905.1). Classification (GTDB taxonomy): domain Bacteria; phylum Bacillota; class Clostridia; order Christensenellales; family Borkfalkiaceae; genus UBA10281. Next base: position 6,402 of record CAVJNC010000105.1, on the reverse strand, counting down.
AAGCGACGGACTTGCCGTGTTGAGGTCCACGCCGACGCTGTTGACGCAATCTTCCAGAACGCCGTCGAGAACCTCGTCAAGCCGAGCGGGCGGCATATCGTGCTGATATTGTCCCACGCCTATCGCCTTGGGATCGATTTTGATGAGTTCTGCCAACGGATCCTGCAATCTCCTCGCGATGGAAATAGCCGAACGCAAAGTTAAATCGTATTGCGGGAATTCCTTTGCGGCAAGCGGCGAGCCGGAATAAACGGACGCCCCCGCCTCGTTCACGACGACGTACCCCACCTTTCCGCCGTAATCCTTAAGCATATCCGCAACGAAAATTTCGGATTCCTTGGAAGCGGTGCCGTTTCCGATGGAAATTACGTCGACGGAATATTTGTCGATGAGTTTTTCGAGCGCGGCTTTCGCTTCCGCCGTTTTGCTCTGCGGCGGCGTGGGATAAACGACGGTGGTATCGAGAACTTTTCCCGTTCCGTCCACTACCGCTATTTTGCAACCCGTCCTGTACGCGGGATCGAAACCCATCGTGACCTTATCCTTAACCGGCGGCTGCATGAGAAGGGGACGAAGATTCACGTCGAACATTTTTATGGCTTGTTCCTGCGCGTTCTCCGTCAGGTAATTTCTGATTTCTCTCTCTATCGACGGTTGAATAAGGCGTTTATATGCGTCCGCGACGGCGGCTTTGACGCACGCCGTGGTAACGCTGCCCTCTTTTACTATGCCGACCTCGCAGACTCTTACGGCGAACTCCTCGTCGATTGCGACTTTTACTTTAAGGTATCCTTCCTCTTCGCCGCGGTTGAGAGCGAGAATTCTGTGCGACTTGATTTCCGAAACGGGTTCGGAATAATCGGCGTACATTTCGTAAGTCTTCGCGCCGTCCTCTTCCGCCTTTTGTATCTTCGAAGAAATCTCTCCGTTTTTAAGGTAAATTTTACGCAGTTTCTTTCTGAGTTCCGCTTCGTCGGAAATTCTTTCAGCGATGATGTCTTCCGCGCCGGCGATCGCCTCTTTCACGCTCGCCACGCCGAGTTCTTCGTTTACGAAAGGCTTTGCAATGTCCTCGGCCGCGCCTTCCGTCACGTTCTGGACGTAAATTATATCGGCGAGAGGTTCGAGTCCTTTGGCGATGGCGACGGTCGCTCTCGTCTTTCTCTTCTGCTTATAAGGTCTGTAAATATCTTCGACTTCGGCGAGAGTTTCCGCGTTGGCAAGCGACGCGGCTATCTCGTCGGTCATTTTTCCCTGTTCGGTTATGGACTTGGAAACCTCTTCTTTTCTCTTTTCTATATTGCGGAGATAAGTAAGCCTTTCGGAAAGTTCTCTCAGTACCTGATCGTCGATATGTCCCGTCATTTCTTTTCTGTAACGGGCGATGAAAGGTATCGTATTCCCCTCGTCGAGAAGTTCCACGATATTCTTTACGTGATCCTCCCTGAGTTTGAATTCCTGCGTAATCTGATTTAAGATATCCATTGTTATTTCCTTAAAGTTTTTAAATATTTTTTGTCGGATTCGCTCACGCGGAACGAATCGCGAATTTTTGAAATCGCTTTGTTATGCGTAAACGCGCCGAGATTGTCGCTTTTCAGATACGCGAGCGTTTTTTCGCGCTGTCTGACGAACGCTTCCGAAACGAGCCACGCAATAGCCATATCGTTGTAATAACCCCTTCCGTCGAGTTCGTCCGTTAAACGAAGAATTTCGTCCGTATGCGCTTCGTCTATGAAAAAACGTATGAACATAACTATCCTGAAACGGAGATAAAATCCGTCGAGAGATTCGATTCCGTCTTTGTTGAGTTCGTAAAACCGCTCCTTGTCCGCTTTGCCGATTTTTATTTCCGGAACGACGTTATCGATATGCGCCCAACTGTCGCACCGGCAAAGGTAGTCGTCTTTTCTCTTCCGGAATTCGTCCGCGCCGAGCCTTGCGAGAAGCAAACCGTAAACAAGCGTGTCCTCGTAATAAGCAAACTTACATTCGGCAAGATAATTTTCGATTTCGGATTCGTCCACCGATTTTGCGATTTTCTTTACGTCCGGCATTCTCACGCCGAGCGATTCGGTTTTGCTCTTCGTTATTTTGTCGTTGAAAATTTTATACCGCGGATCGGATTTGAGTTTCAGATCCGAAACAACTCTTTCGTAAATATTCATTCTTTTAAATTCAATTCGTCAAACGCGACGAACCACCTTTTAAATTCAATTCGTCAAACGCGGCGAACCACGCGGATTTGTCGAACGAAACGTTCGCGGGACTTGTGGAAGGCAACGCGTAAACCTTGACGGGAAAAGCGAAATGCGCGGAATAAAGTTCGAAAGCCTTTTTTCCGTTGCAGATAACCGCTCTTATCTTCGAGCCGTCGATCACCTTTTTAAGATTCGCCGGCGTCGGGGATTTTATGTCCGCGTCCGCAGAGCCGACTATTTCGCAACTCGCAACCACGTCCCACAAAGCAATTCCCCGGCTTAAAAGAAATTCTCTTTTAGACCGGATATCGTCACCGAAATCGAAACCGGAATATTCTCTGAGAAGATTCCAGAAACGGTTTCTCCTGTTGCCGTAATAAAAGCCCTCGGCGCGCGATTTTACGGACGGAAAACTGCCGAGAATCAGAACCTCCGAATTTTCGTCATAAACAGGTCCGAACCCTTCGATCATTATTCCGTCACCTTGTAAAATATTGCAAAATCATAGTTTTTAACGATGATTTTTGAAAGTTTTACGCCTCGCGTTATTTCGTAAACCGTTCCGTCGAACGAGATATTCATCGGTCTTTCGCCGAAGTTTACGGCAAAATAAATCTTCTTGTTTTCACTATTTCTCGAAAACATAAACAGTCCGTCGTTACAATAAATATCCGCCGTTTCGCCGTCCTTGAAACATTCGTATCGCTTTCTTAAGCAGGACAAAAACGAATACCATTCGTAAAGTTCTTTGTTATCGTTTTCGGCGAAAAAAGTTCTGTTGAAAGGATCTTTATTGCCTTCGGTTATCTGTTCGTCGCCGTAATAAATACACGGCACTCCGTAAAGACAAAATTGAAGAAGCGAACAACATTTAAGCATTTTTATCGCGTCGCTTTTTTCCGTCGGGCTTAACTTTTCTTCCGCCATCGCGCTACGCTCCGTTTCAAGCCTGCCGCGCTTGCCGAGAACGGTGAGAATACGCGGCGTGTCGTGCGTGCCGAGAATGTTCATGAGCGAATTGAGCGCGTAAAACGGATAATTGTCGATTTGCTCGCGCACGGTTTTATAAAGGACTTCCGCTTTTCCGCCGAGAGCGAAGCCGATGATCGCGTCCTTTAAGGGATAATTCATCACACTGTCGAGTTCGTCGCCCAAAAAGTATTTTCTTCGGGTTCCGTAAGCGATTTTATTGGTCGCGTCCTCCCACACCTCGCCTATGACGATTTTATCGTCGCCGAACGATTTAGCCTTTGCCGCTATCTTTTCGACGAACCCGTCGTTAAGTTCGTCCACGACGTCGAGCCTGACGCCGCCGACGCCGAGGTTGAAATATTTTTCCAGAACGCCTCCGTTTCCGGTTATAAACTCTTCGAATGGAGGACAGTTTTTATTTATCGACGGCAAAACGTCGATGCCCCACCACGAAGAATATTCGTCAGGAAAATTCTGAAATTCATACCAGCCGTAATAAGGCGACTCTTTGGATTGGTACGCCCCTACCGACGGATAATCGCCATACTTATTGAAATATACGCTATCGTCGCCCGTATGATTGAAAACGCCGTCAAAAATCAAGGAAATATCGTTGTTTTTGAATGTTTTTACGAGTGACGTAAAATCGGCTTCGGTTCCTAAAAGAGGATCGAAAGCCATATAATCGCCCGTGTCGTAACGATGATTGGAACGGGCTTTGAAAATCGGATTGATATAAACGTGCGTTACGCCGAGCGATTTGAGGTACTCCGTCTTTCGCTTTATTCCCTCGAAATTGCCGCCGAAAAAATCGTCGTTTTTTATCTTGCCGTTTTCGTCCGGAAGATATTCCGGCGTGCCGAAAATATCGCTTCTGAGTCTTTTGCCGTCGGCGTTGCCGAAGCCTTCCGCTCTAGCGAATCTGTCGGGAAAAATCTGATACATCACTCCGCTGTGAAATCCGCGCGGGGCTTTCGCGCCGCTTTTATAAACGAGCAACTGAAAGTCGTCGGTACATTCCCCTTCCGCGCCGAAGCCGAATTTATCTTTTCCGATTTTATGCCCGTCGGCATAGAACCGATAAAAATACAATCCGGTTTTGAGCGGCGGAATCGTAAACCCGAATTCGTCGCCGACCTTTTCCGCTTCGTAAGTCACGCTCTCTCCGTCGTCGTCGCGCGTCAGAACCAGATAACAGGATTCCGCTCCGCTTATTTCAATATCGATATTAAGTTGTTCGCTATCGGACGCAGCGCCCGTCACGCTCTTGAACCGACGTAAAATCGGGTTGTAAGTTACGCGCATAAATCACTTTATCTGTTTGAGATGCCAGATCCTTTCGGCGTATTCTTTTATGCTTCTGTCGGCGGAGAAAACGCCCGCGCCGGCAATATTGTTAAGCGACATTCTGTTCCATTTGAGAACGTCTTTATAAGCCTTATCCGCCTTATCGTGAACGGCGAGGAAATCGCTGAAATCCGCCATGCACATATACGGATCGGCAATAGGCGAATTGGTGAGAAGATAAGCCGCGATATCGTCGAACTTCTCCCCCGCGAAGCCCGCTTTAAGGCTTGCGATGACCTTCTGAAGAACGACGTTGTTATTGTAAAACGCGCAGGCGTCGTAACCGTGTTTCCAGAGATTTTCCACCTGTTTGGCGTTCATTCCGAAAATAAAGATATTCTCGTCGCCGACGGATTCTTTCATCTCCACGTTCGCGCCGTCGAGCGTGCCGATCGTGAGCGCGCCGTTTATCATGAACTTCATATTGCCCGTGCCGCTCGCCTCTTTTCCCGCAGTGGAAATCTGCTCGGAAATTTCGGTCGCCGGCATGAGCGTTTCCGCCATCGTGACGTTATAGTCCTCGAGGTATATAACGTTGAGTTTTTCTCTTATTCTCTTGTCGGGATTTTTTCTTAAATCCTCGGCAATGGAGCAAAGAAGTTTGATTATTCTCTTCGCCATATAATACCCGGGGGCGGCTTTCGCTCCGAAAATAAACGTTTTCGGGATCACGTCCGCTTCGGGATTCTCTTTTAAGTTATTATATAAATTGATTATATAAAGAGCGTTCAAAAGTTGGCGTTTATACTCGTGAAGCCTCTTAGCCTGAACGTCGAAAATCGAATCGGGCGAAAGCGTGAATCCCGTTTTCTTATAAACGAAGGACGTGAGTTGACCTTTCTTGATTCTCTTTATCTCCGCGAGGCGTTTAAGCACGCTCTCGTCGTTTTCGAAGGCTTTGAATTTTGCGAGTTCTTCCGGATGCATGACAAAACCGTCGCCGATACATTCCGTCAGAAGCGCGGAAAGTTCTTTGTTGGACTGGCAGAGCCATCTCCTGTGCGCTATTCCGTTCGTAACGTTGGTGAACTTCTCGGGATACGCGTCGTTGAAATCCTTGAAAATACTCGTTTTGATTATTTCGCTGTGAAGTTTGGAAACTCCGTTAACGGTGTGAGAAGCGACCACCGAAAGATTAGCCATTCTCGCCTGACCGTGCGAAAGTATCGCCATTCTTTCGATTTTATCCCAATCTCCGGGGAATTTATTCCACATTTCGCCGCAGAATCTCTGGTTGATTTCTTTCAAAATCGCATAAATTCTCGGCAATCTTCTCTCGATAAGATCCTCGTTCCACTTTTCCAGAGCCTCGCTCATAACGGTGTGGTTGGTGTAAGCGACGGTCCTCGTCACTATATCCCACGATTCGTCCCAACCGAACCCGTGTTCGTCCATAAGGATTCTCATAAGTTCGGGAATGCAAAGCGCGGGGTGCGTGTCGTTGATATGGATAGCCGCCATATCGGGAAGGGTGTGAAGGTCGCCGTATCTTCTGACGTGTTCGTTGATTATGTTCTGCAACGTTGCCGAAACGAGAAAATACTGCTGCTTTAATCTGAGAGATTTGCCTTCCGAGTGATTGTCGGACGGATAAAGAACTTTGGAAATAAGTTCTGCTTCGTTATCCTCCTGCATGCAACGAACGTAATCGCCCTCGGAAAAAGAGTTCATATCGAAATTTCTCACGCTCTTCGCCGCCCAGAGTCTTAAAACGGAAACCGCCTCGGAATCCTTGCCCGAAATCATCATATCGTAAGGCACGGCTTCCACTTCCTGACAATCAACTTGCTTGACTTTCATTCCATTTTCAGTCCACTCTTCGATAATCTTACCGTCGAATTTTACGTGTACCATAAGATCGGAACGCTGTGTAAGCCATACC
>CAVJNC010000104.1:0-7310 GCA_963650905.1 Subdoligranulum sp. APC924/74 | reverse complement strand
GTATATATTTTTATAACTATGTTCAGGAGCGGACGTTTATGCGAAAGAGAATACTTTTAAAAGATATTTATGCGGACGTAAAGAATTTCGGCGGCAAAAAAGTCACCGTTATGGGCTGGGCGAGAACCATCAGAGATTCCAAAGCCTTCGGATTTATCGAAATCAACGACGGCAGTTGTTTCAAAAACGTTCAGGTCGTTTTCGAGCGCGAAAAAATCGATAATTACGACGAGATCGCAAAACAGAACGTAGGCGCGTCTCTCATCGTGGACGGTACGCTCGTTTTAACGCCGGAAGCGAAACAACCTTTCGAAATCAAAGCGGAAAAAATAACGGTGGAAGGAACTTCTTCGCCCGATTATCCGTTGCAGAAAAAACGCCATTCTCTCGAATATCTTCGCGAGATCGCTTATTTAAGACCGCGCACCAACACCTTCTCGGCGGTGTTCAGAATAAGGAGCGAAGCGGCTTTCGCCATTCACGAATTTTTCAATGCGAGAGGTTTCGTTTACGTTCACACGCCGCTCATCACCGGCAGCGACTGCGAGGGCGCGGGCGCGATGTTTCAGGTGACCACGCTCGACCTTAACGACGTTCCGAAAAAGGACGGCAAGGTCGATTATTCGGTTGACTTTTTCAAAAAACAGGCGAGCCTTACCGTTTCGGGGCAACTTTCCGCCGAGGCTTACGCGATGGCGTTCGGAAACGTTTACACGTTCGGCCCCACGTTCAGAGCGGAGCGTTCAAACACGGCGCGCCACGCCGCGGAATTCTGGATGATAGAGCCGGAAATGGCTTTCGCCGATCTCGCGGACGATATGGACGTTGCGGAAGCGATGGTCAAGCATATCATTTCGCACGTTATGAAAACATGCCCCGCCGAACTCGAATTCCTCAACAACTTCGTTGACAAAGAACTTATCGACAGACTTACGCACGTTATGACGAGCGACTTCGTGAGATTGCCTTATACCGAAGCGATAAAGGTTCTCGAGCCGGTTAAAGATAAATTCGAATATCCCGTTTTCTGGGGTTGCGACCTTCAGAGCGAACACGAGAGATATCTCACCGAACAGGTTTATAAAAAACCCGTTTTCCTCACCGATTATCCGAAGGAAATCAAGGCTTTCTATATGCGCCTTAACGACGACGGAAAAACGGTCGCGGCGGCGGACCTTCTTGTCCCGGGGATAGGCGAACTCATCGGCGGCAGTCAGAGAGAGGAGCGCGAGGACGTGCTTCTTGCCAGAATGAACGAACTCGGGCTTAAACCCGCCGATTACGACTGGTATCTGAATCTCCGCAAATACGGCGGAACGACGCATTCGGGCTTCGGTCTCGGTTTTGAAAGAATGGTTATGTATCTCACGGGTATCGCGAACATAAGAGACGTGATTCCCTTCCCGAGAACGGTCGACAACCTCGAATATTAAGCCGAGGTCGGTTATTTCGGATATCAAACCGAGGACTATTAAGCCGAGAGTTTAAAAATATAAATAAAAGGATTCATAAGGAGAACGATCCCCTATGAAAATAATCATAGACGCATTCGGGGGCGATAACGCGCCCGAAGAAATAGTACAGGGCGCGATTGCCGCCGTAAACGAAAAAGACGGTTTCGATATCGCGCTCGTCGGCAAGGAAAACGCCGTCCGCGAGATTCTCGGGCGGTGCGAATACGATTCGTCGAGAGTTTCCGTCGTAAACGCGGACGACGTGATAACGTGCGACGACGTGCCTACGGAAGCGATAAAAAACAAACCGGACTCGTCGATAGTGGTCGCCGCGAAAATGCTCAAAAACGACGAACACGCGAAAGCGTTCGTGTCGGCAGGCTCGACGGGCGCGGTTCTCGCCGCGGCGGTTCTGCTCACTCCGAGAATAAGGGGAATTCTTCGTCCCGCGCTCGCTCCGCTTCTGCCCAACCTTAAGGGCGGCGAAACGATGTTGCTCGATTGCGGGGCGAATACCGATTGCAAGCCGCAATATCTCGCTCAGTTCGCTCTTATGGGCAGCGTTTATATGAGCGAAGTCGCGGGCGTGAAAAACCCCAAGGTCGCGCTTTTGTCCAACGGTACGGAAGATAAAAAGGGCAACGCTCTCACGAAAGAGGCGTTCGCGATGCTCAAAGAAGCGAAAGAACTTAATTTTGCGGGGAATATGGAAGCGAGGGATATCCTTTCGGGCGAATACGACGTTGTCGTTTCGGACGGATTCAACGGAAATATCGCCTTAAAGAGTCTCGAAGGGGCGGTAAACTGCATTTTCGCGACGCTCAAAACCGAAATAAAAGCCTCCAAAAAAGCCACGCTCGGCGCGCTTATGATGAAAGGCGCGTTCAGAAAAGTAAAGACCAAACTCGATTACAACAAAAAAGGCGGCGCCGTTCTTCTCGGAATGGAAAAAATCATAGTCAAAGCGCACGGTTCGTCCAAAGCCGAAGCGATGAAAAACGCTATTTTGCAGGCGTATAACGCCGCGTCGATGGACGTGAGCGGTAAGATAAAAGAAAATATCGGCAAGATAAGCGGAGAGAGCCTATGATTTTCGTGATTTACGAATGCGAAGAGCGGCTCGGCTACACGTTTAAGGACAAAACGTTGCTCCGCACTTGTTTCACTCATTCGTCTTATTCTCACGAACACGGCGGAAAAAACAACGAAATACTCGAATTTTTCGGCGACGCGATTCTTGAATTCGTCGTTACGGAATATCTCTTTTCAAAATATCCGACGGAGGGCGAAGGCGTTCTCACCGGTTACAGGCAGCAGATAGTTTCGCGCAAACCCCTTGCGGAGGCGATAGTCAGGCTCGGTCTGAACGAGTTTATCCTTTTCGGCGAAGGCGAGCGGAAGAATCCGCCCGAACACCACGAGGCCGCGTGCGAAAATCTGTTCGAGGCTCTCGTTGCGGGGATTTACGTCGACGGCGGACTTGACGAGGCGAAAAACTTTATAAAACGGGTTCTGTTGTCGCGGTTCAGGCCGGACAAAAAGAACGCTCAACCCGAAGAAATCGCGGTCGCGCCGACGAAAATCGAAAATTACAAAGGTAAATTGCAGGAGTACGTTCAGAAGAACAGGCTCGGCGACATAGTTTACGGCGAAAAGAGCAAAACAGGTCCCGCGCACGACCCGGTGTTCACCGTTTCGGTTACGGTCGGCGGCAGGGAACTCGGCGTTGCGGCGGGCAGAAAGAAAAGCGACGCGGAACAATCCGCGGCGAAAATCGCTATCGGCAGACTTACGGGGGTTGCCGCGAAAAACGGAAAAATCGCGAAAAACGGAAAAAACGAAAAACTTGCAAAAAACGGAAAAACGGAACAATCCGCGAAAAACGAACAATTCGCGAAACAGCCGGACGGAGCGAAAAGCAAAAATCGCGGAAAAAACAAACGGACGGCGGTCGGCTTAAAGCAGAAAACGAAACAGTCGGATAATCGGAAAAACGATAACGCCCGCGCGGAAAACGGTCTGACGGCGGGAAACGGTCGGACAACGGGGAATAAACAGACAACGGAAAACAAGCAGACAACGGGGCGAAATCCCGTACGGAAAATAAAAAATCGGGAACGGGCAAATCCGCCGCGCCCCGAAAAGGAGAAAGATTAAGTGAATTTTAAAAGAATAGAACTTGTAGGGTTCAAATCTTTCGCCGACAAGCAAGAAATTCAATTCGATAACGGAGTAACCTGTATCGTAGGTCCGAACGGTTGCGGAAAGAGCAACGTCGCCGACGCCATAAGATGGGTTCTGGGCGAGCAGTCCGCGAAGCAACTGAGAGGCTCGAACATGCAGGACGTAATTTTCAACGGAACGCAGAACAGAAAAGCGCTTTCTTATTGCGAAGTGTCGCTCGTGTTCGACAACACCGATAAGGTTTTCAAGGACCTCGATTACACCGAAGTGGTCTTCACGAGAAAACTTTACAGATCGGGCGAAAGCGAATACTACGTCAACAGAAAACTTGCGAGGCTGAAAGACATAGTCGATTACCTTCGCGAGGGCGGCGTTTCAAAGGAAGGTTACACCATCATCGGTCAGGGCAAGGTCTCGGAGATTCTTTCCTCCAAACCGGAGGACAGAAGAACGATTTTCGAAGAGGCGGTCGGCATTGCCAAAACAAAGCAGAAAAGGCTTGAAACCACGAGAAAACTCGACAGAACGAGAGATAATATCGTCCGTATTTCGGATATCACGTCCGAACTCGAACGCCAGATAGAGCCGCTTAAAAAGCAGGCGGAAAAAACCCGCAGTTACATTGCTTTGTCGGACGAACTCAAATATCACGAGATCAACGCTTATCTTTATAAATCTTCGCACGCGTCGCAGTCGAAAGCTGCGATAAACGAAAGAATAAGGGATATCGTGAACGAACTCGCGCTCAGAAGCGCGGAACTCGACGACGCCATAAAGAGTTATAACCGCCACCAGAAAGACGTTGCGGACGCCGACGAATACGTAAAACAGGTAAACGACGAACTTCTCGAAAAAACTCAGGAATTCGAACGTCAGTCCGGAAACGCCAAGGTATACGGCGAAAAAATCAATTATTTCAGGAACGAAATCAAAAGGCTTCGTCAGGCGGTGGCGGACGCGGAAACGCGTCTTAAAGAACTCGCGGAAGAAATTTCGGCGAAGAAGGACGGCGTTTCGGAATGCGAAAAGCAACTCGCCGAACTCGAAATCAAGGGCGGAAAAGTAAGTTCCGAACTCGCGATGGTCGTTTCGGCGATCTCCGAGGGCGAGCAGAACGCGCGTAACGCCCAGGACGCTATTTTAAAAAGCGTGGAGTCGCTTGCCGACCTCAAACAGAACATCGGCGCGCTCTCTTCCGAAAAGAGCGTTATAGAGGCAAGGCAGAAAGAAACCAACGAAAGGCTCGATTCGCTTTCGGGTAAACTCTCCGAACTCACCGTGGAGAACACCGTCAAGCAAGCCGAACTTTCGCAGACGGAAAAACTCATCGCCAACACCAAAAACGATATCAAGGACAAAGAAAACGATATCGCCGCGACGAATATTTACATATCGGACATCAATTCGCGCATATTCAAACTCAATTCCGAAATAGCCGCGCTCGAGGCGAACAAACGCACGTTCGCGAGCATAAGGGATAACTTCGAAGGCTTCCCCGTTTCGGTAAGGCATCTTTTAAACAGCGGAAAGAGCAATCCGGAAATAGCGAAGAGAATAAAAGGCGTAGTCGCGAACCTCGTAAAGACGGACGCGAAATACGAAACGGCGATCGAAACGTGTATCGGCGGAGCGATGCAGAACGTGGTTACCGCAACGCCGGACGACGCGCAATACCTCATCAATTACCTCAAACGCACCGAGGGCGGCAGAGTGACGTTCCTTCCCGTTTCGTCGATGAAACCGAGAGCGGACGGCGCGGATACGCGTATGGCTCAGGACGAAAGAGGCGCGCTCGGGCTTGCCGTGTCGCTCGTTTCTTACGATAAATATTTCGACAGCGTAATCAGATTCCTTCTCGGCAACACGCTTATCGTCGATACGATCGAAAACGCGACCAATATCGCGAAGAAGTATCGTTTCGGATTCAGAATAGTCACTCTCGACGGCGACGTTCTCTCGTCCAACGGTTCGATGTCCGGCGGTTCGAGAAGACAGGGCGCGTCGGGCATACTTTCCATGGACAGAAAGGTCGACGACGCCGACAAAGCCATCGCCGAAAAGAAAGAGGAGATGGAGAGAAGAAGCCATAAGAAGGCTCAACTCGAATCTCAGGTCGCGGAGCAGAAAACCGAACTCGAAAGAGTAAACGTTTTCCTTCAGGATTTAAGGCAGAAATCGGTCGCCCTCAAAGAGCAGATCGCCGCCAACGAAATCAAGATAGAGGACGTTAAAAAGGACATCGAGGGTTGCAGAAACTCCATCGCGCTCATCTCTTCGAGGATTACGGAAATCGACAGGGAATACTCGGATATCGAAAGCGGCAATCAAGCGCTCGAACAAAAGAAACGCAGCGCTTCGTCGGACGCGGCGAAAAATCAGAACGTGTTCGACGAATACAAGAAGAAGAGAGACGAACTCGTCGAGGAAAACACCCGTATTCAGGCGAAACTCGGCTCGCTTGCCGCCGAAATCAAGGCGGGGCGCGAGGATATAGCCCGTATGGAAGCGGAAAAAGAAACTCTCGCGAAAAACAGAGAGAAAGATCTCCGCACCATCGACGACGACGATTCGATAGTTTCGGGGCTTATGAGCGAAGTCGAAAAGGTCGCGCTCACCGGCTCGCAGAAAGAATATCTGCAGACGCTTAAAGACAAGAGGGCTTCGTTCGAAAGAAGAAAAGCCGAACTCGGCGAGAGCGTCCGTCAGGACAACCTCCGCAGGGAAATGGTTCAGGCGGAGATCACGAAACTCAGCGAGAAGAAGTATTCGGAAGAAGTTTCGCTCTCCAAGATCGACAGCGAACTCGAATATATGCAGCAGAGAGTCGCGGAGGAATATAACGTGACTTACGAAGAGGCTCTTCCGTCGGCGGATCCGAATTACGACATAACCGTTTCGGCGCAGGAAATCTCGAGGCTCAAAAAGAAGATAAACGCTCTCGGCAGCGTCAATCCCACCGCGATAGAGGACTTTGAGGTTCTCGACGCGCGTTATCAGGATATGGTTGTGCAGCGGGACGATCTTCTCAAAGCGGAAGACGACCTGAAAAACGTAATCAACGATCTCACGAACGAAATGAGCGAAAAGTTCTCCGAGGGCTTCGCGAAAATAAGAGCGAATTTCTCCAGAATATTCAAGGAACTTTTCGGCGGCGGCTCTGCCGACCTCATTCTCGAACAAGGCGAAACGGACGATCCGCTCGAACAGGGCGTGGAAATCGTCGCCGAGCCGCCGGGGAAGAAATTGCAGAAGATATCGCTTTTGTCGGGCGGCGAAATGTCGCTCACCGCGATAGCCATTCTCTTCGCTATATTGAAACTCAAACCGATGCCGTTCGTCGTTCTCGACGAAATAGAAGCCGCGCTCGACGACGCGAACGTGGAGAGATTCGCGAATTATCTCAGGAATTTCTCGGACGACACGCAGTTCATAGTCATAACCCACAAAAAGGTTACGATGAGCCTTGCGGACGCGCTCTTCGGCGTAACGATGCAGGAAAAAGGCGTTTCGAGGATAGTTTCGGTTAAACTCGCCGAAGTCGTCGACACGCTCGGAACCTGATAAACATTAATATAAATAGGCATTGCGTTCCTTATCACTAGTTATTTTTGCGGTGGTAAACCGATTTATGCGGATGCCGAGCAAGAATCGAATCCCGTCAAGCCTTAAAGT
>CAVJNC010000103.1:846-7320 GCA_963650905.1 Subdoligranulum sp. APC924/74 | reverse complement strand
CACGCTGAACAACAAACTCAAAGAAAAAAACGACCGTCGCGCGAATCTCGAAAAGGAACTCAACGCGATGGTAAGAGAAAACGAGTCGGGATTCAAAACCATCAACGACGAAGTCGTATCGCGCGTTAAAAGAGCGGTTTCCGATTGCGTCGCTGGTTACGTCGACGAAATAAGCAGATTAAACGAATGTTTCAACGTTAAAAACGAGGAATCGGAGTTTCCTTTCGACGAAAAGGTTATTCGCCTCGATATTCCCGTTTTCGGGCGCAGAAATCGCGAAGAAGCCGCCTCGGACGACGATCCGGACGGAGGAAACGGCGAAGACGGAAAGAGAAGTTTCGTTCAGAGCGACGATAACAACGGCATTCTGAACTGATTTTCGAAATAAACGATATTTCAGGCGAACGCGCGAGCGTTCGTTTTTTTATGTCCGAAGCGATAAAATCCTCAACAAAATCCTCAACAGAATCTCTAACAAAATCTTTAACAAAATCTTTAATAAAATCGCCGATTACGCTTGAAATTTTTCGCATAACCGATTATAATTGGCATATGGACAGGATAATTATAGCGATAGGCGGAGGAGAACTCCGCGAAAAACAAACGGCGGAAATCGACAGACAGATTTCCGGACTCGTGAAGAAAAGATGCGAAGGCCGCAGACCGACCGCTTTGTTCGTCGGTACGGCAAGTCACGACAGTATGCCTTATTACAACAGTTTTCATAAGACGTATACCGGGCTTTTCGGCTTGAAAACCGATTGCGCTCTGACCGTTTACGGCGAGATGAATTACGAAAAAATCGAAGGCAAATTTCTGAAAGCCGACGTGATATACGTCGGTGGCGGAGACACGTTGTTTATGCTTGACGGCTGGGAAAAAAGCGGCGTAAAAAAACTTATTCTCGACGCTTACGAAAGGGGAGTCGTAATCTGCGGATTGTCCGCCGGAGCGATATGCTGGTTCGACGAAATGTTCACCGACAGCGCGGGCGCGGACTACGAGTTTAAAAGCGCGCTCGGCGTTTTAAAGGGCGGCGCATGCCCTCATTTCGATAAGAGAAAAGCCGATTTCGAAAATAAAATATCGGACGCGACAGTAGACGAGTTTATATGCGTCGAAGACCTTTCCGCGGTTATGTTTGTGAACGGCGTGTTAAAATGCGCGTCGGATTCGACGGGAAATTCTTATATCGCGAACGTAAAAAACGCGGAAATTTCGTATAAACTTATAGGTAAAAGTGATTTTTCACAAAGTTAAAGGGCAAATTCGTCTTTTTTTATAATAACGTCATATTGTATTCACGTCGCGCACATAAAGCGACTTTATAATATACATCATAAAAAAAAACGCGTCGAGGCGCGCGAAATAAAGACGGAGGTTTAAAATGTACAGAATTTTGATAGTTGACGACGAGGCGAAAATAAGAGAGGTTCTTGCGGAATACGCGGAGTTCGAGGGTTTTGCGTCCGATCAGGCCGCAGACGGAATGGAAGCGGTGAACAAATGCAAAAACGAAGATTACGACCTTATTCTCATGGATATAATGATGCCGAAACTCGACGGTTATTCCGCGGTTAAGGAAATCAGAAAATTCAAGGATATTCCCGTGATAATGCTTTCGGCGAGAGGTGAAGAGTACGATAAACTTTTCGGTTTCGAAATCGGCGCGGACGATTACGTGGTAAAGCCGTTTTCGCCTAAGGAAGTTATGGCGAGAGTTAACGCCGTTCTCAAGAGAAACGCTCAGGCAAAATCGCCGAAACAAAACAATTCCGTTCTGAAATTCGAGGGATTGGAAATCGATATGCTCGGCAGAAACGTTTTCGTCGACGGGGTGAAAGCCGAACTTACGCCTAAGGAATACGAACTTCTGTTCTATATGGTCAATAATAAGGATATAGCCCTTTCGAGAGAGAAACTTCTTTCGGACGTTTGGGGGTATGATTTTTACGGCGACGACAGAACGGTTGATACGCACATCAAAATGCTCAGAAGCAACCTTAAAGAATACAGAAAATTTATCGTTACGTTGAGAGGAATGGGCTATAAATTCGAAGTATGAAAAAGGATTGTTTCAGAAAACTGAAATTTAACGTTCTGCTTTATTTCCTTCTTTTCACGGCGATAATCATCGGTTCGCTCTGGTTTTTTCAGATTTTCTTTCTCGAAAATTATTATCAGTCCGAAAAACTGAAAAGCCTCGGGGAGTTCGGCGATAAACTTTGCGGCGAATCGGTCGGGAGCGCGGAGTTCGCCTCGTCGGTGGCGCAATGCACCGAATCGGGCATCCGCGTTTTCGTCGCGTCTAAAATTACGATAGGCGACGATGACGAGAACAAAACATTCAATTTCGTCAGCATCCGCGACGTGTCGAGAGATACGGATATCAACGATAAGTCTCCCGAGTACGATTTCGTAAATAAAGCGATCGACAATTATTGCAACGGAGTTAAAACGGGTATCATTACGAACGATAAAACGGCGAACGCGTTTTTCTTCTGTTCGAAATCCGAGGCGGACGACAACGTTACGATAATTCTGACGTGTTCGAGGGAAAAAATCACCGAAGCGATTACGGTTATAAGACGGCAATTTCTGATAGTTACCGTTATAGTCGTGGCGGTCGCGGTTTTCCTCGCTCTTTATTTTTCCGTGCGTCTTTCGAAGCCTATCGACGAAATGTCCGATTCGGCGAAAAAGTGGGCGCAAGGCGACGCTAACGTCAACTTCAAGCCGTGCAAGGGCGCGTATACCGAAATAAACGAACTCGGCGACGCGCTGAACTTCGCCAAAGACGAAATTTCAAAATCGGGAACGTTGCAACGCGATCTTCTCGCGAACGTTTCTCACGATCTCAAAACGCCGCTCACGATGATAAGAGCGTATGCCGAAATGATCAGGGATATTTCGGGCGACAACAAGGAAAAAAGAGAAAAACACACGCAGGTGATTATCGACGAATCGGAAAGGCTTTCGATGCTCGTTAACGATATTCTCAAACTTTCGAAACTTCAGTCGTCCGTTGACGAACCGGAAGTTTCGGAAATAAACTTATCGGAACTCACCGAAAGGGTAATCGGAAGATTTTCGGATTACGTGGAAAAAGAAGGCTATACGATCGAAGATCACATCGCGCCCGATCTGATAACCGTCGTGGACGAGAAAAAAATCGAGCAGGTTATTTACAATCTGCTCGGAAATTCGATAAACTACACGGGCGAAGATAAAACCGTAAAGGTTTATCTCACGGCGGAAAACGATAATATTCTGCTTGAAATCATCGATTCCGGCAAGGGAATTTCTCAGGAAAAAATCGACACGATCTGGGAGAGATATTACAGATTTTCCGAAACGAACACCCGCCCCGTCAAAGGAACGGGCCTCGGACTTTCGATAGTAAAAGCCATTCTCGATTCGCATAAACTTCAGTACGGCGTGCGCAGTAAAAAGGATTGCGGAAGCAATTTCTACGTTAAATTCAAAAGGGTGAAGAACAATGGATAACGATTACCTGAGATTAAATTCAAAATCGGACGACGCAGAAATCGTTACGAGCGAATTCGACGTAAAAAAAGAGCAGGTAAAGCCCGAGACGCAGAAAAAACTCACCGTTATGACGATTTTGTTCAGCGGCAGGAAAAAACACGGGCAAAACGTCCGTTCGGTTCCTTTGCCGACGTTCAAGGGCAGTTTCACCGCGTTTCTGGCGATTGCGTTCCTCGCGGTATTCGTTTTGTTCATCGCGATCATAACTAAAACGACGGAGTGGTTCATTTTCGACGCGTTGCTTATCGCGCTTGCGATTCCGATTTCCTCGATAACTCTTTTTTCCGACCTGAACACGAGAAAAAACGTATCGCTTACGGAAATAATTTGCGCCGTCGTAACGGGCGTTTTCGCTTACGTTCTCATCGATTTTATCGATTCATATATCGTTGAGGCTCTTTCGGATTTCAAGAGCATGGTATCGATTGTTTCGATAGTATTCTCGGACGTGTTTCTGTTCGTCGTTTCGTTTTTTTACGTAAAACTGATGAAAAAAGACGATATATTCGCCGCGATTCTGATATGTATCGGCATTTATTCGGGTTATCTCGTTGCGAGTACGACGATCAAACTGATAACGTCTCTATGCGTAAGCGTAACCGTCGTGTCGAGCGATTTTAAAGCCATCGTTTTTGACGGTAAATCGGACGAGTTCGGCAGAGCGGCGAACGCTTTCGTGAAAAATATTTTGTCTGACGGAATTATTTCCCGTTCCTGTCGCTTTGTTGGGCGACTATCTGCGCGGGGGTTATCGGGTTGACCGCACTTCCGTTCAGAGAAACGAGAGATCACAGAGTGACTTACGCTTTCTTTCTTCTTATTCAGATTGTTCTGCACGTCGTATCCGGTTTCACGTCTACGTTGCGGTTTTACAACATACTCATTTCGTCGTTATGCTTTATCGTTTCGCTTTTCTGCGCGGTAAGAATGTTGAATTTCTCGCTCTCGAAATCGACTTTGACGAAACGGACGGAGGTTGATATCGATGTATCCCGATAATATTTTCTGGAATTTTAACCTGTATAATATATGCCTTACCATAGGTTTGATCTGCGTGATTATCGTCCTCGATAAATACCTCGAGAAAAGACAAGTTCCCGTGAAGGTGCAGAATTTTTATCTTATCGTCGGAGTCGTGACGATAGGGTTGGGCATCCTCAGCGCGAACCTTTTTCAGTCGGTGTATCATTATATCGAAACGGGTGTTTTCACTTTCGACGCGGGCATGACGTTTTACGGCGGACTTATCGGCGGAATAATCGTGTTCTTCATTGGTTTTTTCGTGTTCGGAAAGATTATTTTCAAGGAAAAAGAGCATATTAAATACTTTTCGGACTTGGCGGCCGCCGCGCCCTGCTGTATTACCGTAGGACACGCTTTCGGCAGGCTCGGTTGTCTGTTTGCGGGGTGTTGTTACGGAAAGCAAACGAGCGGTTTCCCCGGACTTAAAATGACCGTGTGGCTGAACGGCGCGAAAGTAACCGGCTATTTTTTGCCGACGCAACTTTACGAATCGATTTTTCTTTTCGTTCTTTTCGCGGTGACGAGCGTTCTGTATTTCAAGAGAATCGACTGGACTTTCGTCGTTTATCTCGTAGGATACGGAATATGGAGATTTTTCATCGAATATCTCAGGATCGACGACAGAGGAGTTCTTATCCCCGGGCTTACTCCCTCGCAATGGATTTCGATAGGGTTAATAATCGCCGGTCTGGTTATGGCGGGCTTTAAAATCTATAAGATAATAAACCTCAGAAAACAAAAGGAATAATAACAGAATCCTGCGATGAATTAAGTTCGTCGCAGGATTTTAAAAAAAGTGAAAATCAAATGTAAAACGCTTGCTAAAAAAAATTAAATGTTGTATAATATCAAACGTTGCGAATATAACGAGGTGTAGCGCAGTTTGGTAGCGCGCTTGGTTCGGGACCAAGAGGTCGTGGGTTCAAGTCCCGTCGCCTCGACCAAAATGACACACGCAAAAGGAGAGCATAAAACTCCGTCGCGTGTGTCATTTTCTATAAAAAAGGTAAATTTTCTATGAAAAAAGTTAAATTGTCGTTTTTCGGTTGTTTACCGTTTTTGTTGTTTTTTCGTGTATCGTAGTAGGAATTTGTTCTTCTTCTGTTTAAGAGAATAACAGCTCATTAAACGGTTGTTATAGAATAATCTCGTTTTGTAAAAGCGAGAAGTTTATGAATTATATCTGTTGTTTTGACTTTTAAGTACCCTGTGGTCGTCCCGTCGCTGCATCCGTAATATTCTTTGTCGGCAACTTCTTTATCAATAACGATTTTAACGCGGTTTGCCGTTGGTAATAATGCGCTGAAGATCGTCGCCGCTCCGATTTTAGTGCCGAGCATCGTCTCCATTAACTCGGACGGAGCGAACGACATGCGCGCCACATTTAACGCATTTGAAAAATCTTTTGAGCAAAAATGTTTGTCTCCGACCGTAATAAACAGATAAAAGTCTGTCTGCTGTTTGTTGCATAAGAATAATGTTTTTACCATTTCCATGTTTAATTTTTCATTTACCGCCACGCAGTCGTCCATAGTTATAACCTCGTCGGTATCTACTCTCTCAAAGGGAATACTCAGAGCCGAAAGCGCGGAATAAACTTTTTTCTGCAAATCGTTCTTAAAAGTCTTTGGTGCCGTTGTTTGAATTTCGCTTACGTAAATCATAATTTTATCCTCGTACTTGACAATTTTTTTTCTTTAGTATATCATAAAAGCACACATTTGAAAAACGAATATTTCTCATTGAATGTATTACAAAAAGGAATATATGTGCATGGATAAGAATTTGTGTAAATTCATGGCTTTTGTAAGGACGGTCGAATGCGGTAGCTTTACAAAAGCGGCGGAAGAGTTAAACTATACGCAATCGGCGATCAGTCGAATGATAAACGACCTTGAAAAC
>CAVJNC010000103.1:0-836 GCA_963650905.1 Subdoligranulum sp. APC924/74 | reverse complement strand
GAAAAGCGGCGTAACGCTCACAAGCGACGGAACGCGACTTTATCAATATTGCGTGAACGTCTGCAATGAATATAAAAAGCTCGAACTCGCGGTTGACGAATTAAAAGGGCTTGAAACAGGCATTATTCGTATAGGAGCGTTTTCAAGCGTTGCTACGCATTGGATTCCTAATATAATAAAAAATTTTCAAAAGGATTATCCTAAAATCGATTACGAAATATTGCTCGGCGATTATACGGAAATTGCGGAATGGATAAAAAGCGGCAGAATAGATTGTGGTTTTACAAATCTGCTTTACGCAAAAGGCTTTGATGTCGAAATGTTGGAAAAAGACGAATTGTGCGTGATTCTTCCTGAAAATCATAGTTTATGCAAATACAGTGCTATACCGGTTAAAGAATTGGAAAAGTATCCGTTTTTGCTTCTGAAAAAAAACGATATATCAGAATGCGGAGAAATTTTTTACCGATACAAAGCAAATGTTCAAATTCATTATGCTACATGGGACGATTATTCCATCATGGCAATGGTTGAAAAAGGAATGGGTATAAGCATACTGCCTAAATTGATATTACAGCGTACTCCGTATAACATTGAAATCAGGAGTCTGGACGTCCCGGCATACAGAAATATTTGCATTGCCATGCGCGATAAGTCAATGCTTTCAAAAGCCGCAAAAACATTTTTAACATATCTTAAATACAGATGCTGCACATAAAGAATATTACTTTTATTTATATTTGTTTGCTGCATTACGGCATTTTTCCGACGGAATTTGATGGGGAAAAATTCAAAGCAAGCCTTTTTTTGCAGCCTGTTTTTTTAATTTTATAAGC
>CAVJNC010000102.1:0-7424 GCA_963650905.1 Subdoligranulum sp. APC924/74 | reverse complement strand
ATATAGTTTAATAATAAGTAGCGGCTTTGCTTTCCTGCGGCGTTTTTTTTGTACGGGAAAAGTTAATCACATATCTTTTCGGATTTTAACTTTTCTTCAACATCGAAAAAGAGGTTGTCAACGGACTTTTCAACCGACGTAAATTTTTAAAATCCCGCTTGTTATAAGGATTTTTATAGATAAAAAACAGGTTGTCCACAAAATCACCGCGCCTTATTATTAATACTTTTAAAATTAGAATAAATAATTAAAATCAATCATCGACGGACGCCGGAAAAGGCGACTGAAAAATATAAAAAATTAAAAACGACACGAAAGGAATTCTCTATGAAAGTTTTGGTAAACGGAAGCGATCTCGCAAGCGCCGTAATGAAGGTATCTAAGGCAATCAGCGTAAAAACCACAAATCCCGTTCTGGAAGGAATAAAAATGACCGTTAAGGGCGACGAACTTACCTTAGCGGCTACGGATATGGAAATAGCGATCGAAAAAACTATCAGATCGGATACCATAGAAGAAGGGGTTTCCGTTATTCCCGGGAAATTATTCGCCGAATTCACCAAAAAACTCGAGGGAGAAGATCAGGTCGAACTCATGATCGGCGACGATAACAAACTTAAGATAATTTACGGTTCGTCCGAAGTTTATCTTTCCACCCTCAACGCCGAAGAATTTCCGAATATAAAGAAAGATCTCAGAGAAAAGGCTTTTTCCATTCTTCAGAAAGATTTCAAGGATATAATAAACAAAACGGTTTTTTCCTGCTCGACGGACGAAAGCAGACCTATTTTAAAAGGCGAACTGTTCAACGTTAAAAACAACGTGTTAACCTGCGTTGCGCTCGACGGATTCAGGCTTGCCGTCGCTAAGAAACAACTCGTAAATTCGTCGTCCGATTTCAGAATTGTCGTTCCGGCGAGAGCGGTCGCGGAAATTTCGAGGCTTTTAGAAAAGGACGAAGAAGAAATAACGTTCGTTTCCGAAGAAAAGAGCCTTATGATAGAAGTAGACGGCACGGTTTTCATAACCAGACTTTTAGAGGGCGAATTCATCAATTATGAACAGATCATCCCCTCCGAGTTTTTAACGACCGTGAGAGTAAACAGGCTCGCTTTTCTTAATTCTCTCGAAAGGGCGTCCGTCGTGGCGAAAGAAAACAAAAACCTTATAAAACTCGACATAAAAGACAATAACATTAATATTCTCTCCAATTCCGAGAGCGGAAACGTCAACGAGAACGTAATAGTCAATCTCGAAGGGAAAGACCTGAGCATAGCGTTCAATTCCAAATATATATGCGACGCGCTTAAAGCCGCGGGCGACGAATTCGTGAACATAAACATGAACAGTTCCATTTCACCCTGCATAATCAGACCTTTCTCGGGAGAAGAATATCTGTATCTTATTCTGCCGATAAGAATAAATTCTTGAATTTAAATACTTAATCGATTGACAAAAAAAATAAAAACATATATAATGCTTAAGCATATGCTTTGAAACGAGAGATTTCGGGGCTTAAAAAAGAAGAACAAATGCTGAAATAAAGGAGCAAAATCATGAAAAGAACTTACCAACCCAAAAAGAGAACGAGAAACAAGGTTCACGGTTTCAGAAAAAGAATGTCTACGAAGTCCGGAAGAAACGTACTTAAAAGAAGAAGAAACAAAGGACGTAAGAAACTTTCTTACTGATAAAAGGGATTGAGATACAGATTGAAGAGAAAAAGCGATTTCGATAAACTTTTTTCGAAAGGGAAAAAGGCTTATTCGAGATCTCTTACAATGCTGTATTTTCCGTCGGAAGACTTCAGAATAGGATATTCCGTGAGTAAAAAGCACGGCAACGCGGTTAAAAGGAACAGAATCAAAAGATTGCTCCGCGCAAGCGCGAGAGAGGCGTTTAAGGATTTAAAGAAGAATTACCGCATAGTGATAATGCCGAAAGTGAGAGAAGAATACGATTTCGGGAAGTTTTTATCGGAAATGAATTATCTTAAAAAAAAGGAAAACCTTTGAATGAGAATTATCAACAGGATAATTATCAAAATTCTCGTGTTTTATAAGAAATATATTTCGCCCGGATTGAATTCGGGCTGTATTTTCACTCCGACGTGCAGTATTTACGCGATCGAAGCCTTTCAGAAACATAATTTTATCGTCGGTTTTTTTCTTACGATATGGAGAATTTTAAGGTGTAATTCCTTCAATAAGGGAGGATTCGACCCTGTTCCGGACAACAGAAATAAATTAAAATGGCTTTACTGAAAAGCCGCGATTTTGAAAAGAAAGTTCTTTTCGGGGCTTTCTGTCTTTTTAAATCGTAAGGAGTCGAATGTTTTTAACGAATTTACTGACCGCCGTGACGAGCGTGGTCCCGTCCATAGGCGAAATAGCGAATATTTCGGTCAGATACGAGTGGATTTGTAACATAATAGCCTCGATCATAGGTTTTGCGAAAGACGTAGGTCTCGGCATTATTCTGTTCACGGTTATTTTAAAACTCATAACTCTGGCTCCCGACGTCTGGTCGCGCGTTTCGATGAAGAAAAACGCGCTCAAGATGGAAGCCATGAAGGAAGACCTCGAAAAACTGCAGAAACAATACGCCAAAAATAAAGATCTCTATCAGCAGAAAATGATGGCTCTTTATAAAAAGAACGGTTATTCCGCTTTTTCCGCCTGTCTTCCTACGCTTATAACGCTCGTGTTTTTCTTCATCGTCATCGGAGCGTTCAACTCTTATTCTCAGGTCAGCGAAAGAAATATTTTCGACGGAATGAGGGGCGCTTACAATCAATCGATAGAAGATATCGCCGCGGAAGAAAATTCTTCCGTTAAAAAGACGGAAACGACGGACGAAAACGGAAATTCTCACGTCGTTTATTACCTCGATTATACCAATATCTTCGATAAAAAAGGTATTTCCGATTGCTTTATTATAAACGGCGACGATATTACCGTGGAAAAAAGAAAAGCGGCGGAAATCATAGCCGTTTACGGAGAAGATATAGAAAAAATCGTCCGCGCGGACGGAACTTTCAACCCAGAATATTTCGAATTCAAAAAGATAATCGAAACCGAGGTTCAGAGCGGACTTATCAAAAAAGCGGAAGCCGCGGGGTTTAAAAATTCTCTTATAAACGCCGGCGCGATTTCCGAAAAAGACGGAGTTTATTATATAACGGACGAAAATTCGTTCTGGGCTACCTGCCCCGACCTCGCCGAAAAATATCGCGTTTTAAACGATAACAACGAAACGGACTACGCCGCTATTATCGAAAAAACCGATTTTGCCGAAGAAAAAGCCTCGTTCGAGGCTCAGGCGGAAGCGAAACTCACCGAAGAAGTTTTCAAAGTCATCGAAAGCAAAGAAATCGAAGAAGTGAGAGTCGTCGCGAGAAAAGCCGCGGCAGATTGGTATGAAAGCGGCGAAAACAAAGCGCGTTCGGTTATCTTCCCGTGGGTTAAAAATATCTGGGCGGCAGACTGTTCCTGGACGACCGCTCTTCCCGCAAACAAGGACGAACTCAACAGTAAAATAAGCATAAACATAAGCGAAGTCGATTATAACGAACTCACTTATAATCTCGGAAATTATAAAGAAAAAGGGTTTAAAAACGGCAACGGCTGGTTTATCCTCGTCGCCCTTTCCATTCTCGCGATGGCTGGTTCGACGATTATAATGAACAAAACGCAGAAAACGCAGATGCAACTTTCCTCCGTGGAAGGAGATAATTCCACCGCCGCTTCGACGCAGAAGATGATGACGTGGATGATGCCGATAATGTTCGGTATATTCTCTTTCATTTATTCGGCGGCATTCTCGATTTATATGATAACGAACTCCCTTCTTTCGACGGGTTCGACGTTGCTTATAAATTTAATTCTCGAAAAATCGTTCAAAAAGAAAATCGAAAAAGACGAGAAGGAAAAGTTGGAAAATCACAAATACGGGAAGATGAGATAAGGATTCCCTTAAAATAAGGAGTAAAAAAATGGAATTTACAGGCAAAACCGTTCAGGAAGCGATCGAAAACGGTTTAAAAGAGATGAATCTCGAAGAAAACAAGGCGGAAATAAAAGTTATCGAAGAACCCACGAAGGGATTTTTGGGGATTGCCGCGAAGAAAGCGAGAGTGGAAATCAACGCGAAGAAAACCGACGGAGAAAGAGCCGTGGAGTTTCTTAACGGACTTCTGGAACTTATGAACGTCAACGCGAAGAGCAATCTCACCGAAGAGGACGAGAAGGTTATCATCGACATCATCACCGATAATTCTTCGGCGATAATCGGCTACAGAGGCGAAGTTCTGGACGCGTTGCAGAATCTTGCGGGGGCAGTCGCCAACACAGGAAGAGAGGACTACAGAAGAGTCGTTGTGGACTGCGAAAATTACAGAACGAAGAGGGAAGAGACCCTTGTTACGCTCGCTCATAAACTCGAAGCGAAGGCCGTGAGACTTGGCAGAAAAATCAATCTCGAACCGATGAATCCTTACGAGAGAAGAATTCTTCACTCCGCTCTTGCCGAAAGCGCGGACGTTAAAACCGTTTCCGAAGGCAAAGAGCCGAACAGATACGTTTCTATAATCCCAAACAACCTCACCGATCCCGACGATAAGGGCATCAGCGAGAGAAAATTCAACGGCAGAGATAACAGAAACGACCGTTCCGGCGGTTATCGCAAAGGCGGAAGAGGCGACAGAAACGACCACCGCGGCGGAAAGTACGGACGCGGCGACCGCGGCGGATACAACGGAAGAAGAGATTCCGCTCCCCGTCAGCCCAGACCGAAAACGAGCGGCTTCGGAACGTTCCTCGGCAACAGTCTGAAAGACGGAGACAAAGAATAATAACGGGATATATGTCCGCCGCGAATAAGAATTATTCGCGGCGGATTTTTTCTTATATCGATAGAAACCTTCTCGGTATTTCGCGGCGGATTTTTTTGTATCGATGGAAATCTTCTCGTTATTTTACGGCGGAAATTACTTCGGTGTTTCACGGCGAAATTTTCTTATATAGGGCGGGAAAATTGCGGCGGAAGCATGGTTTTAAAAACACCGCCGAATATAATTAATATTGATGTGAATAATATTGAAAAGAGGGGCTATATGTCGATTAACGGTTATTTTTGCGTAAAAAAAGAAAAGGAAAACGAAACGATTATCGAGCGTTCGAGATTTATTTCGTGCGTTAAAAAATGCGAAACCGAGGAAGTCGCCCGGGCTTTTCTCGAGGAAAAGAGAAAGGCTCATCCTTTCGCAACTCATAATTGTTACGCTTATATAACCGAGCGCGGAAAAATCGCCCGTTTTTCCGACGACGGAGAACCGCAGGGTACGGCGGGACAACCCATTCTCGAAGTTATCAAAAACAAAAAACTGTCCGACACGATTGTTGTCGTCACCCGTTATTTCGGCGGAATCAAACTCGGCGCGGGCGGGCTTGTGCGGGCGTATTCCCAAGGCGCGCGCGACGTCATCGAAAAAGCCGGAACGGTTGAAAACGTTCTCTCCCGCGTTTATAACGTGAAAATACCTTACGACTGTTATCAACCTTTCCTGAAATTCGCCGACAAAATAAAAAAATCGGTCGTATCGACCGACTTTTCGGACAGCGTTGCAGTTAAAATCGCTGTTCCTTACGACAATTCCGATTTTACCGCGAAGGTCACGGATCTTACGAACGGCAAGGCGGAAATAACCGAAATCAACCCGACAGGCGAAGAATATATAGTTTACGACGACGGCGTATAAAATTTTGCGAGAGCAATTAAAGGCAATTAAGGTCAATTAAGGTTAATTAAGGACGACAGAGGACGAATTATGAAGAAAATTACCGACATAAAACCGCAGGTAAAAACGCCGACGCGTTGCAGTATTTATCTCGACAACGCTTTTTATTGCGGGCTGGAACTGGAAACGGTGATGCGCCACAGGCTGAAAATCGGCGACGATATTTCGCCCGAACGACTGGACGAAATTCAGGCGGAATCGGAAAGTTTGCGCGCTCTCGACAAGGCTCTCGGGTTTATTTCCCGCTCGCAGAAAACGAAAAAACAGGTGGCGGATTACCTCGCGAAAAAGGGTTACACCGAACGGACGATTGAAGTCGTTCTCGATAAAATGTCCGCCTATAAGTTCGTTAACGACCAAAATTACGCAAACGAATATTTCAGACAAACCTCTGAATACAAGGGCAAAAGACTGATTTTTTCGGAACTTAAACGCAAAGGAGTTTCGGAAGAAGATATGGCGGAAGCGATGGAAAACGTCGGCGACGAAACGGAAGCCGCCGCGCGCGTCGCCGAAAAATATCTCCGATCGAAGGAAAAAACTCGCGAAAACGCGGTTAAATGTTACAAATATCTGCTCTCGAAAGGTTTCGATTACGAAACGGCGAAAAAAGCGACGGACGGAATTATAGAAAATGAAGATAACGATTTTTGATACTTTACCCTCCACGAACGATTATTGCGAGGCTCGCGAGTTCGACGAGGACTCGGCGATTATCGCCCGCGAGCAGACTGGCGGAAAAGGCACGAAGGGCAGGAGTTTTTCCTCTCCCCTCGGCGGGGTTTATCTTTCGCTCGTCCGCTATTACCCCTGCAAGGCGGAAAACGCGTTTTCGCTCATGATCGCCTCGTGCATGGCGGTGGTTAAAACGCTTGAATTTTACGGCGCGCGCGCCGATATAAAGTGGCCGAACGACGTGTTTCTGAATGGAAAAAAAATCTGCGGAATACTCATCAAAAACTCTTTCGAGGGCGAAAACGTAAAAAAATCGATAACCGGAATCGGCGTGAACGTGAACAACGATATCCCCGACAACCTCGCCGATATAGCGATAAACTTAAAGAGCGTCGTCGGCGAAGTCAACTTGGACGAGTTTTATAATCGGCTCGTCGGGAATCTTTACGCCGATTACTCCGTGGAGGATTACCGCTCGCGCAATATCGTTTTGGGCAAAGAGATAACCGTCGTTAAAAACGGCGAGGCGAGAAAAGCCGTTGCGGAAGATATCGCTGCGGACGGCAGTCTTATTCTGAAAGGCGGCGAGAGGCTTTTTTGCGGCGAAGTAACCATAAGAATGTAACGGTTAAAGAAATAAAAAAATAAAAAGCATAAAGGTTAAAAACGTAAAGGTTCAAAATGTAAAGGCTGCCCGCGGGCATATCGGAAATAAAGGTTAACCCGCGCGGGGTATGTCGGTAATAAAACACTTAATTTTACACCGAGACATATCGGCAATAAAATGCTTAACGCACGGGGTGTGTCGGCAATAAAGGTTAACCCGTGCAAAGCAAGTCGAAACAAAAAACTCACGCGGATAACTCATTAATAAAATTTTAAAGATTGCGAAAATATAAATCGGCAAAAAGGGATAAACTTACGCTTATAAAATCGGCGGCAAAAAACTAAA
>CAVJNC010000101.1:0-7496 GCA_963650905.1 Subdoligranulum sp. APC924/74 | reverse complement strand
CTTACGTTTTCAACGTGGATAATTCAGAAGCATTTTTTAAACCGTATATCTTACCGAAAGAAAATGAAGCCGACGCAAAGATACAACACCTCACCCCATCAGGAAAGCGCATTCGAGCAATACCTCAAGAATGGACGAACAGTTTCGGCAAACAGTATTATATCCACGAACAATCTATCGCAGCATTGGCAGAACAAAGCGAAAAAGATTGGAAATTACGCATTGACGGTCAACTATACGATACCGGCAACAACATAAACGTAACCGGTTTCGATGAGTTACGGACTTACATCAGACAAGAATTAAGCGAAATACCCGCGCAGGAGTAACAAATGAGCGAATCAAACACTATAAATGATTTATTAAAAATCGTCGCCGAACCGGAACCTTTGACAAATCAGGAAGAACCGGCTAACACCCAAGAGCCGTCCCTTGCTAAAAACGACGAAATATTAGATATGAGCGGCGGATTTGACTTTGACGATTACCAAGTTGTCAGACGCGAATTCTTTGCTCATATAAAAGAGCCGTCCGTAACATTCAATGAATGCAAACTATACGTCAACGCCGCTTGTCTTTCAAAATTTCCTAATGCATCCTACGCGCAAGTGTTGATAAGTCAGAAAAAGAAAATTCTTGCGCTTCGACCTTGCGAAGAAGGTGAGCGTGATTCGTTTATGTGGTGCAACAATTCAAATAACAAAAGAAAAGCAAAGACTATAACTTGCAAACTTTTCTTTGCCAAACTCGTATCGCTTATGGATTGGAATCCGAATTACAGATACAAGCTATTAGGCAAACTAATCCACGCAAACGGAGAATATCTTATCGCGTTCGATTTAACAGCCACGGAAATATATCGTAAAGCGAAAGTCGGCGAAGATAAAACAAAGGTATCTCGTTCCCCTGTTTATCCGTCCGATTGGCAGAATCAATTCGGCTTACCGTTTAACGAACACAAACAGTCTTTGCAAATCAATATTTTCGACGGTTACGCAATTTATTCGATAAAAGAATCGGGACAGACAGAATCGACGGAGGTTTCAAACAATGACAGAACTACAGAGTAATATAATATTCACAATCGATCCGAGAAAAAGCAGATTACGTTTATATAAAGCCACTCTTCATTCTCTAGGAAATCCAAAATATATCCAATTTCTCATTAGTCAAAAACAAGGTAATTTTGCAATAAGAGCCGTTGACAAGGATTTCATCGGTTCTCAGACATTAAAAGTAAACATTGAATCTTTAACCCCAGATGGTTCTTATGAGGTTTTTTCGTCCATTTTAGTAAACAAACTATGTGAAGTTATAGGCATTACAGATATGAAAAGTTCTTACAGACTCTCAGGAACTATTATCACTTCTCAAAATATGGCATTATTTCCCTTCTCTTCTCTGACTAAAATCGACTTAAAGGACGAAAACTATGGATAAATTACCCGTACTAAAAATAGATCCCGAATTCAAGGATTTGATTCGTCCTTTACGAAGAAAAGAATATCTGCAATTAGAAGAAAATATTCTCGATGAAGGTTGCCGCGATCCCATAATCACTTGGAACGACTACATAATAGACGGACACAATCGTTATGCCATTTGCACGCAGCATTCCGTACCGTTCAAAACCATAACAAAAGACTTCGCCTCAAGAGAAGAAGCTATCGTTTGGATTTGCAAAAATCAACTCGGAAGACGAAACATTACAGAAGAAACGCGCAAATATCTTATCGGTCGGCAATACGAATCGGAGAAAATTATCGCCAGTATAAAAAATCCCGTTGGAAAAAATCAACACCCTTTTCCTCAAAAACAAGAAGACATCGATGAAGATTTTATTCCTCAACCGCAACAAAAACAAGTTCCTCTAAGATCGAAAAATAAAACCGCACATATAATCGGCGCAGACAACAATATAACTCATGCCACAGTGCAAAAATATGCTTACTACACTCGAGCGCTCGACCATATCGCGGAACAATGTCCCGAACTTAGGACAAAAATTCTATCCGGACGATACAAAGTCTCACATAAAAACGTACTAGCCTTGGAGCAATTAAGCAAAAAAGAACTAAATCAATTAAACGTCCGCTTGGATCGCGGAAGTCAGCCTTTCGTACAATACAGCGCCACACGGTCTATTATAGAAAACGAGCAGCCTAAAGAAGAAAGTAAACCTCATCAACCATCCGTTAAGGACATGCCCGAATACAATCCGGACTCCCCTATCATTCAATTATCTCTTACTATTCCGTCGTGGATTACTTCAATAAATCGAGCAACCGCAACAACTAATATTTCAGACGTATCAGTAAAAACAAAACAACAATTGCATGACGTATTAGCAAAATTGGAGTCGGCAATTCAAAACGTTGTCAATCTTATTAAGGAGAACTAAATGATACCAGATTACAGTGAGTTCGTTCCAAACGTACACTTTGAGCAAATCCCCATAAAAGACCTCGTTTCAAACCAAGAATACCAACGAAATTTATCGCTCGGACACATACAACGAGCAGCCGAACATTTTGATTTGTACCAGATCAATCCGGTAAAAGTGAGCCGCAGAGACGGTGTAAATTACGTTTTCAACGGTCAGCATACAATAGAAATTGTTGCACTGGTATCGGGTTCCCGAGAAACACCCGTTTGGTGTATGATATACGACGATTTGTCTTACACCACAGAAGCAAATATCTTTGCCAACCAGCAGAAATTTGTAAAACCGCTGCAACCGTTTGAAGTTTTTAACGCAAACGTTGAAGCCGGCAACGATACCCAACTTATTATTAAAAGTTTAGTCGAATCTTATGGTCTAACCGTAGGTAACAAGAAGGGACCGGGAATTATTTGCGCCGTCTCCACCTTGGAAAACATATATACAAATTACGGAATGCAAACACTTAGCAGAACGTTGCGTTTGATTATAGGCGCATGGGAAGGCGATTTACATTCTTTTTCGGCTAATATACTTAATGCAGTTGCTAAACTTATAGTCATTTTCGGGGATAATCTTAACGATGACATTTTTAAAGAAAAACTCGGTGCCATTTCCGTAAAGCAACTTTCCCGTGTCGCTAAAGAACGCAAATCCGGTTGTATGGGGTTCGCCGAGACTATGATTATAGAATATAACGGCAAGAAGAAGTCCCCCGCCAACCGACTTTCTATGGGTAAACTCTACTCAAAAGGTTATAGCAGCGACATCATCGAAGAAGATGAAGACAACGAAGAATCCTCGCAGGAAGATATGGAACTTGAATCCGATTCAATTGATTGAAAAGAGGTTTGCCCAATATTTTAGGGCAAACCTCTTTTTATTAAAATCATACTAGTCAGAATGTTAAATTGTTTAAACTCATTAAATTCTATAGTTTCTTAAAAAATCTAAGTAAAGCAATTATGAATATAAACAGGAAACAGAAAATCATCTTTATTTATCGTCCTTCTTAAAAATTTGATAGCAAATAAAAATAAATAAAATCAAAATACCCCAACCGCACATCAACTCTTCCTCCTATTTATATAAGACAAGGCGCGCGAGTGCGTTAATACTCTATGTATAACACGGGAGCGGAACGCAGTATTAGTCAAAAATACGCCGTCAGACCAAGGTTCGTTTTATTCTTGGCTGGCATTACGCAGAGCGTAACAATCAAAACGGCTATTCGATTAAAAATTTCTCTCAAATCACGAGCCTTGCGGGAGATATTACAATCTCCGCTTCGGGACTTAGAACTCTGAACCCGATTTTAATCGTGGCTTTGTCGGATTCGGCGGTGATTACGAGCGTAAACAAATCTTCGTCCGGCACGGCTTTTCTGTCGTAGTTTATCTTTGTATCGGGATTCTTGCTTTGCAAAACCGAAATGAGATTTCCGACCGTTTCGACGGTAAAATCGTCACCCGTCTTTGTTATAACAAAGCAATCGGTAAAATCTTCTTCGCCTGTAAACCCGCATTTTTTGCCGTCAACGAAGTATGTAAAATCGCTTTTCGCGGACAAAATCTGCACGCTATAACCCTTTTTATCCGAAGATAAAAATTTGACTTTACACTTCAAAGGCTTGTCCTTTTCAAGTAAATACCCGCCCGCAGACGAAGCGACTTTATCTCCGTTTACATCGACGTAAAAACTTTTAGGGTTCTCGGTAAAACCGTTCGTAATGAACACGGCAAACCCTATCGCAAGCACAGCGACCAACAAAATGACAGCATAGGTTATAATTTTTATTGTGCTATTTTTCATGGCTCACCTCACATAAAAAATCTTATGGTTTTGCTTGCCCGCGAGGACGAATCGTAGATACGCACGGAAAAGTAACAAGACTTTATAAGCGTCTGATTTTCCGTGGACTTTGCTTCGTAATCCGTTCCGAAAGTAGTCCCATATTCATCGTAGAAAACATAGCGGTCGGTATACGTGGTGGAATACCCGTCGGAACTGCTTGTTGCATAATAATCTTCGAGCGTTTTATCGCCCGTGGTTATTATAAGTTTGCCGTTCTCGATTTTCGCCGAGGTAATGAATTTATCCGCAATCGTACTTATCTGTTTCTTCGCAATATCGCTGAACGAAGTAAGTTCCGAAGAAGCAACTTCCGTTCCGAAATACACGCTACCGCTTCCGCTCACCTTTGCCGTCAGAACGGGCGACTCAATGTTCTCCGTGACGATATCGAAAGTGTAGTTTTTCTTCGGTTCGAGCGTGTAAAACTCACCGCGTTCGGTTGTGGTGGTCGAAGTCAGATCCGACGTAACGCTCAACTTCGCCGCGGGCGCGTCAACGAAAAATAGTTTTATCTTTTTTTCAAGCCCGCTCGTTTTGTCTTTCACGTTCACATAAAAGTACGCCGATTTTATGAGCGTTATATTTTCTTTGGATTTCGCTTTAAAATCGTTATCAGCAATAAGATCGTACTCATCCTCATAAACGTAGCGTTTGTAATACGTTGTTCCGTAACCGTCGGAAACGCTGCTTTCGTAAAAATCTTCGAGTTTCATATCGCCCGTTTTTATGGTCAACGTGTTGTCGGCTATTGTCGCGGAAGTTATAAACTTGCTCGTCAAATCGTTCAGGGCAATCTTCTCGAAATCTCCGAAATTCGTCGTGTCGGCGGAAGCGTATTCCGTACCGAAATAAACTTCGCCCTCGCCGCCTGTGGTTATAACATACTCGGGATCTTGTACGCTGTTGAAAACGTTAGACAGGGCGATATCGAACGTAAACGTCCTTTTCGGGTAAACCTCGTAATATTCGCCGCGCTCGGCAGACGTTTTTTTGATTGCTTTTGTGGATATATCCATACTCGTTGCCTTGCCGACAAAGAGAATATCACAAGTCCCTTTTATATCCGTACCCCTCGCAGTTGCAGTCAGAATCGCTTTACTGTCGCGAAACGCCGCAAAGCAATTTATGTATACGGATTTGTCAGTGTTTCCGAACTTTGTAACCGTCAGATATTTGCTTATATCTTCCGATTTTAATTTCGCGTCCGACGCCCATTTCAAATCCCAATCGAGGGTGACGTTGCTCGCGTCCGCAGGTTCTACGGTCGCGGAAATTATATACGACGCGAGCGCCGAACCGTTTTCCGTTGCCGCAAGTTCGGATATCACAAGGCTTACACCGTTATCCGTAACGTTGGTAAGAGCCATAACCGACTTTTCCTTTTTATTTGTTGTTTTACCACAGGAAACCATTCCCGCAAACGCGAAAACAACAATGAAAAGTAGGGCTATAAGTCGATTAACGGCATATTTTATATTATTTCTGTTATCCATTTCAACTCCTTTAAAAAATGATTTCCGTCTCATTCAGGACGATTTTTTCGACTTTCTTCGTCGGTTTTGTTCCGCTTTCGGACGGAGAGGAAACCGATTCAGATTCTTTCTCAGAGCCTTTCTCAGATTCTTTTTCAGAACCGGTTTCACCGCCTGCCGTCTTACTTTCGGAATACTGCTCGCTTTCGCTCACGCTTTCTTTCCCCGAATC
Source organism: Subdoligranulum sp. APC924/74 (assembly GCA_963650905.1). Classification (GTDB taxonomy): domain Bacteria; phylum Bacillota; class Clostridia; order Christensenellales; family Borkfalkiaceae; genus UBA10281. Next base: position 1,498 of record CAVJNC010000101.1, on the reverse strand, counting down.
GCTCGGGTTGTGTTTTACAACTACGGACAGAGCGAAAAGAACAAGCAAAACCGCAACGAAAATCGCCAGAACTTTCTTTAAAAAGTTCATAGCCGCCTCGGTTAATTATTCCCGCCGAATACGAGTTCGGTCTGATCGAGAACAATCTTTTCAACCTTCTTCTTGGCCGAGAGAGATTCGAACCACATCAAGCCTTAAAGCCGTCTTTTTTGCCTGTTGCGGCAAATCTTTGCTTGAAGTACGCCCGGTACGTCTGCGCAAATCTTCGCCACAACCGCCTGAAAAATACGGCTTTAAGGTGCTTCGCATTTTAACGGCGATAAATTTAGGAAAATCAAGGCAAACGAACGCGATAATACCACGGGGTATTATAAGCGAGTTTAACGCCGATTTTGCAAATTTTTCGCCGTTAAAACTTAATGTGGTTCGGATCCCCCTCGGCTGAAGCCGAAGTGTCGATTTCGATTTCAAATTTCGCAAGAACATTGCCTGCGCCGTCTTTAATGCTGAACGATACGGGCGACGTATTCGCCGTTGCAGTTAAGGCAGAAATAATAGAGTTCGACTGCGCGGGCGTTAAACCTTCCGCGATTTTGCTATTGAATAAGTTCAACGCGAAAATCTTATTTGCCGCCGTAACTTTTAACGCGTCGCCGCTGCCGGATTTTACGGCGTTCATAGCCGTTTTCAAGGTGGTGTTTTCTATCGCAACGTCCATAGTTGTAGGCGCGGCTATTTCGGAATCATTCAACGCAACGGTATATACCGTAGATTTTTTATACGAATAAGTGATTTTTAACTGTTCGGCATTGTTAAAGTCCGCGTAAATCTCACCTTTTTTCGTCGAATTATCTAACGTAGGTGTTTTGCCCGTCTGCGAAGCCGTGAAACGATAGCCCTCAAACTGCTGTTTATAGTCCACCGTGCAGGAAGCCGAAGCCTCGGGGTTATCTCTCGAAATTACGGTTATTTTTATCTGTTCGCCGAAAGCCGCCTTGCAAGTCACGGTTGCCGTCAACGCGCCGTCCGTCGTAGGTTCTGCCGTGATATAGTCGGTTGCGGTTTTCCCGTTCGCCCATGCAGAGGACGCGTTTACAAACGCGACAGTCCAATCGACCGCTTTATTCGCCGCGTCGTTCGGCGTGATTGTCGCGACAACGTTCACCGACGTTTTCATATCGTCGGATGTTTCCGTCTTTGCGGGAGTCTGCGAAACCAGCATTGCGGTCGGAAGTTTGTGGAAAACCCCGTCGTTCATTTTGTTGCCGTCGTTATCCGAAACGATATCTTCTTTCGGTATAACAACGTCCGCAGTCGGATCTTTGGCGGGCTTTTTCAAGCCTATTCCAATGCCAGGAAAGATTAAAACTAACCTTGCCAAAACGCCGCAATTTTCGCGCTTTTTGTCAAATTCTCGCTTGAAGTACGTATAGTACGTCTGCGTTCGCCTTTACCAAAAATCATCGAAAATATCGGCGTTTTGGTTGCGGGCAAGTCT
>CAVJNC010000100.1:0-7588 GCA_963650905.1 Subdoligranulum sp. APC924/74 | reverse complement strand
AAGGAACGGTTTACATTCCCGGCGAAGGTCACAACCTTCAGGAACACAGTTCCGTGCTTATCCGCGGCGGAAGAGTAAGAGATTTGCCCGGCGTGAGATATCACATCATCCGCGGCACGCTCGATACCGCAGGCGTAGCGAAGAGAAAACAGGCAAGAAGCAAATACGGCGCCAAACGCCCCAAATAATTAACTGATAATTATTTTCGATTTGCTTAAACACAATTCCTACTTATGGCGGAAATTCTGAAACGCCCGAAAAGTAGGCAGTACGACGTCACGGACGTCGGAAGGTTCGCTCCCCGAGGCAACCCGATAAAGGAAGCCGAAGGTTTAAGAGCGATAGCGTACACGGGTTATATTTTATATACCCTAAATAATTTAAAGGAGGACAACAATTATGCCAAGAAGAGGTGGCGTACCCAAAAGGGACGTGTTACCCGATCCTATATACGGCAACAAAGTGCTTACCAAACTTATCAATCAGGTAATGCTTGACGGAAAGAAAGGTACTGCGCAGACGATCGTATACGACGCTTTGAAAAAATCGTCCGAAAAACTCGGCGTTGAACCGATGGACGTATTCAATCAGGCGATGAATAACGTTATGCCCGTTCTCGAGGTTAAAGCGAGAAGAGTCGGCGGTTCGAACTATCAGGTTCCTATCGAAATCAGACCCGAGAGAAGACAGACTCTCGCGATCCGTTGGATAGTCGCGAGCGCGAGAAAGAGAAGCGACCGCGACATGTGCAACAAACTCGCTTCGGAACTCATGGACGCTTATAACAATGCCGGCGGAGCCGTAAAGAAGAAGGAAGATACTCACAGAATGGCGGAAGCGAACAAGGCGTTCGCGCATTACCGCTGGTAATTCTTTGCCGGCGGATTCGCCTGCGGACGTTGCGTCGTTCCGCGGCGTTAAAACCGGAAAGAATTTGTTTATATTAAGGAGTAATTTTACAATATGCCAAGACAATACGACTTACAACATACCAGAAACATCGGTATCATGGCGCACATCGACGCGGGTAAGACGACTACGACCGAGCGTATTCTTTTCTACACGGGAAAGACTCATAAACTCGGCGAAGTTCACGACGGAGCCGCAACGATGGACTTCATGGTACAGGAACAGGAAAGAGGTATAACGATTTGTTCTGCCGCTACCACTTGTTTCTGGAAAGGCAACAGAATTAACATCATCGATACTCCGGGGCACGTTGACTTCACCGTTGAAGTTGAAAGATCTCTGAGGGTTCTCGACGGAGCCGTGGCGACTTTCTGCGCCAAGGGCGGCGTTGAACCTCAGTCCGAAACGGTATGGCGTCAGGCGGACAAATATCACGTTCCGCGTATCGCATACGTTAACAAAATGGATATCAACGGCGCGAATTTCGACAACGCCGTACAGATGATGAAAGACAGATTGAAGGCCAACGCCGTTCCCATCTGCCTTCCCATCGGAAAAGAAGACACTTTCTGCGGAATCATCGACCTCGTTGCGAACGATTCCATAATTTATCACGACGACCTCGGTAAAGAATTCACGGTAGGTCCTATCCCCGCCGAATACGCGGACAAGGCCGCCGAAGCCAGACAAGCCCTTATGGAGGCTTGCGCGGAGCAGGACGACGCTTTGATGGAGAAATTCTTCGAAACGGGCGAACTTTCTCCCGAAGAGATGAAGGCTGCCATAAGGAAGGGAACTCTCGCGATGAAGATGAACCCCGTTCTTTGCGGATCGAGTTATAAGAACAGAGGCGTTCAGCATCTTCTCGACGCAATCGTGGATTATCTTCCCAGCCCGATCGACGTTGATCACGTTAAAGGCATCAACCCCGACACGGACGAAGAAGAAATCAGAAAGACCGACGACGACGAACCGTTCGCGGGCCTTGCGTTCAAGATGGTCGCGGATCCGTTCGTAGGCAAACTTGCTTACTTCAGAGTTTATTCGGGTACTTTATCCGCAGGCTCTTACGTATACAACGCGACGAAAGGCAAAAAGGAAAGAGTCGGAAGACTTCTTCTTATGCACGCTAACCACAGAGAGGAAATCGACAAGATTTATTCGGGAGATATCTGCGCCATCGTAGGACTTAAAGAGACTACCACGGGCGACACGCTCTGCGACGAAGATCATCCGATAATCCTCGAAAAGATGGAATTCCCCGAACCGGTTATTCAGGTAGCCATCGAGCCTAAGACGAAAGCAGGTCAGGAAAAAATGACGCTCGCTCTCCTTAAACTCGCCGAGGAAGATCCCACTTTCAAATTCTACACCGACAAAGAAACGGGACAGACGATAATCGCCGGAATGGGCGAACTTCACCTCGAAATCATCGTTGACAGACTTCTCAGAGAATTCAAGGTCGAAGCGACCGTCGGTAAGCCGCAGGTTTCTTATAAAGAAACGTTCAGAAAGACCGTCGACGCCGAAGGAATGTACAAGAGACAGTCCGGCGGTAAAGGTCAGTACGGTCATTGTAAAGTCAGATTCGAGCCTCTCGAACCCGGGCAGGGCTTCCAGTTCGTCGACGAAACGGTCGGCGGCTCCATTCCGAAGGAATATATCGAACCCGTCAGAAAGGGTATCGAAGAAGCGTCGAAGAACGGTTATCTTGCCGGATACGAAATGGTCGACTTCAAAGCGACCGTTTACGACGGATCTTACCACGAAGTCGACTCCTCGGAAATGGCGTTCAAGATTGCAGGATCTCTTGCTTTCAAGGACGGTATGAAGAAGGCTAACCCCGTTCTCTTAGAGCCTATAATGAAGGTGGAAATAGTAACCCCCGAAGATTACTTCGGCGACCTTATGGGCAACGTCTCGTCGAGAAGAGGTACCATCCTCGGAACGGAAGACAGGAACGGCTCGAAAGTCATCGATTCTTACATTCCGCTTTCGGAAATGTTCGGTTACGCTACGGAACTTCGTTCGAGAACTCAGGGAAGAGGTCAGTTCACTATGCAGTTCGACCACTTCAACGAATGTCCGAAGTCCATTGCCGAAAAGATTATCGGCGAAAGAGCGGTTAAGCACGACGACTGATTCGTATTCTTAATCGTTTAAATTCTTCCGCGGCAGGCTCGCGAAGAAAAAATCGTTCGTTTATGTTCTTCTGCGGGAACTTCCCGCGAAGGAATATTATCCGTTTGAATTCTTCCGCGGAACTCCCGCGAAGAAAAATCATCAAGGTTATCATACCGCAAGGTATATAATACAAAAAATAAAAAACAAAAAAACCAAAAACAAACAAATCTAATTTATTGGAGGAAAAAAACTATGGCAAAAGCAAAATTTGACAGAAGTTTACCGCACGTAAACATCGGAACCATCGGACACGTTGACCACGGCAAGACTACTTTGACCGCGGCAATCACGATGGTTATGGCTTGCAAGGGCGACGCAGAGAAGATGAGATACGATCAGATCGATAAAGCGCCCGAAGAAAAAGCAAGAGGTATCACGATTAACACCGCTCACGTCGAGTATAAGACCGACAAACGTCACTATGCTCACGTTGACTGCCCCGGACACGCAGACTACGTTAAGAACATGATCACCGGCGCTGCGCAGATGGACGGCGCGATCCTTGTCGTTGCCGCTACCGACGGTCCGATGCCGCAGACCAGAGAGCATATTCTTCTTGCTCGTCAGGTAGGCGTGCCTTACATCATCGTATTCCTTAACAAGTGCGATCAGGTAGACGATCCCGAACTTCTCGAACTTGTCGAAATGGAAGTCAGAGGACTTCTTGACGAATACGGATTCCCCGGCGACGATACTCCTATCATCAAGGGTTCCGCTCTTAAGGCTTTGGAAAAGGCTTCGTCCGGTTGCCCCGACGAAGAAATTCTTGCCGCTCCCGAATGCCAGTGCATTCTCGAACTCATGGACGCTATCGATAACTACATCCCCACTCCCGAAAGAGACGACGCTAAGCCGTTCCTTCTTCCCGTAGAAGACGTATTCACGATCTCCGGTCGTGGTACCGTTGCAACCGGAAGAGTTGAAAGAGGCGTTGCTCACGTCGGCGATCCCGTTGAAATCGTAGGACTTCAGGATAAGCCCACCACTTCGGTTATCACCGGTCTTGAAATGTTCAGAAAGACTCTTGACGAGGCTCAGGCAGGCGATAACGTCGGCGCTCTTCTCCGCGGTATCGACAGAAGCGGTATCGAAAGAGGACAGGTTATCGCTAAACCCGGTTCCGTTCACGCTCACACCGAGTTCAGCGGTCAGGTTTACGTCCTTACCAAAGAAGAAGGCGGAAGACACACTCCCTTCTTCAACAACTACAGACCTCAGTTCTATTTCAGAACCACCGACGTTACCGGAACCATCAAACTTCCGGAAGGCGTTGAAATGGTTATGCCCGGCGACCACGTAACGATCGACGTTACCCTCATCACTCCTATCGCTTGTGAAGAAGGTCTTCGTTTCGCTATCCGTGAAGGCGGCAGAACCGTTGGTTCGGGCGTTGTTGCTAAGATCATTAAATAATCGACCTTAAGCGATTTCACTCGATAACCTCTATCGATAAAATGCTTGAAAATCCCGCTGCAAAGCGGCGGGATTTTTTTGCGTATTACAAATTCGGGGGAAATATCGATTTCCCGAAATTACGAATTTCCGGAATTACAACCGGAATTGCGGATTCACGAAAATCATTGATTTCCGTGAAAAGAGCGTCGATTCGATAAAAGTCGGCGTTTATGCCCGAATCCGACGAAAATATACGAACCCGACGAAAATCTGTTGTGCGGCGACGAAATTTGTGGTATCATAAAAGAGATATCGGAAACGAAATAAAATCCCTACGGAGGCGCGATTATTATGGCGATCGGAGAATCGGATAAACAAAAGACGGTTGAATTTTACGGCGGGGCGCACGATTATCTCGTGATGCTCAATTTATACGACTCGGCAGTCAGACTTTTAAAACTGAAATTCGAGGTTCTGAACAACGAATTCAAAGTTCTGTATGCGAGAAACCCGATTCACCATATAGACAGTCGGTTGAAATCGGCTGAAAGCATGATCGCGAAACTCAAAAAGAAGGGGCGCGAAATTTCTATAGAATCGGCGAAAAAGAACGTGAACGATATCGCGGGGGTGAGAGTCGTCTGCAACTATATCGACGACGTATACAGCGTCGCGGAAATGCTCAAACGCCAGACCGACCTCGAAATAGTCAAGATTCAGGACTATATAAAAACGCCTAATTACAACGGTTATAGGTCGTTGCATCTCGATATAAAAGTCCCCGTTTATCTTTCGGACAGGACGGAACACGTCGTCGCGGAAGTTCAGATAAGGACGATAGCGATGGATTTCTGGGCGAGTCTGGAACACGATATAAGGTATAAAGCGGACAAGTCGAAACTGCCGCAGGGCATAAACGAGGAGATGCTCGAATGTTCCAACAAAATCGCGGAGATCGACGCGCAAATGCAGGATATGTATAAGCGAATCAAAGCCGCGGAAGAAAAATAAATCGATTTAAGGCATAATAAGGCATAAAAACGCGCCGGACGAATCCGAAAAAAATCGGATTCGTCCGGCGCTTTGCCGTTTCGGTTATTTTTTCAACTTTTTATATTTATTTTCAATCATTGCCGTAAGGTTATGTGCCTCGATTACTCCGTCTTTATTTATAGTCGCGGTTGTATGCCGGACAAGAATAAAACGAACCCCGCCAAAACGCCGATATTTACGCCATTTTTGCCAAATTCTCGCTTGAAGTACGTCCGGTACGTCGGCGCTCTCGTCTTTAACAAAAATCATCGAAAATAGCGGCGTTGCGGTCGGCAATTCAGGCCGTCATTTAATTAACAGACGTTTGCTTTTCTCGGCGATGACGAATAGAATTCCTAAAATTCAAAAAAAACAATAAAATATCCGACGCCGTCGATGACGAATGAAATTCCCGAAAACTATTTATATATTTCGTAAATAATGCCCCATCCGAAACTCCTGAATTCGTCAAGGTCGGAAAACCGTAGTCTTGCTTGTCCTTTATCGGGGAATTCTTTATCTTCGACGGAGGCAAAAAAAAGTTTGACGCGACGTTTTTCGTCGAGCAGATAACCTATAATTTCTCTGACCGTATCGAATATCGAGTTCAATCCTTTATAATTATCTACTTCAGGTTTTTTAAACTCGATTAAAGGTTTCAGAAAGGGCGTCCACATACTATCGAAATAATAGTTTTCGCCTTCGACGTTCATCGCTTTACCGATATAACGGAAACTTACGTCCTCCGCCCCGTTTCGCCTGAAAAATTCTTTTATCTTATGCAGTTGTTTTTCGGATAACCGTGATCCGGTATTTAAAAATAATTCCGTACTCATTTCGTTGCCGTTTTTGCGTAAGCCGAAATTCGGCGTTGCCTTTTAAAATATGCCGTTAATCGACTTATAGAGCGGTTTTTCCCACGAGAAGCGATAAAACCGCCATCTCTATGAGCGGGAGATTGCCCGCTTCTTTAAGCCCGACGAAATTCGGCGAATCCGTAACGTCGGCTTTGAGGTTTCCCTCGGGAGAAATCGGGAGAGTGTGCAACACCGCGGCGTTCGGCGCGTAAGCCGAGAGCGTATCGAGGTCGATATCGAAATCGGGCGACAATCCGTCGTCGGAAACGAAAACGACGTCGGCGTTTTTTATGCCCTCGGCAACGTCAGAAGAGATTTTCACCTCGCCGAACTGCCTGCAATAGCCGTATATCTTTTCGGACGGAGCGAGTTCTTCGGGACAGACGAATGTCACGTCGAAACCGCAGTTGACGAAACCGTAAACGAAGGAATCCGCAAACGCGGAACTGTCGCCCACGAACGAAATTTTCAATCCCGAAAGCCTGCCTTTTTCCTGCCAGACGGTGTAAAGCGCGGCGAGAACTTCGCAAGGTCCGCATTTCGGATTTGCGTTGATAATCGGTATATTGACCGACTTTTCGATAAGTTCGGCGTCGCCGAGTTCGGAAGTCTGCACGACTATCGCGTCCATTCCGTACCCCGCGAGGGCTTCGAGCGAAATTCGGTCGTTTATAAGATTTTCGAGTTCGCTGCCGTGGAGCGTGGAGACGATCGCCGAACCCTGAAGCGTGGAAACCGCCACCTCGAACGCGACGCGCGAGCGTGAAAACGAGCGTTTGGTGATGAGAAGGGCGTATCTGTTTTTGAGATACGGTATCTTCTCGCCTACGGTCAGTTTCTGCGAAAGTTCTCTGGCTTTGAGCAGAATTTCGTAAATTTCCTCTTCCTTATAATTGGAAAGGGAAAGCAGATGTTTTTTATCGATCGCGCCGACGGGCGCAAGTTTGTTTATGTCCATAAAGGCTCCGGAACGAGTGTTTTTTTAAAACATTATATCAACAATTATATAAAATGACAAGGGTTTTTCGTCACAATGTACAAAAATGCCGGAAAGAGCGGCGTAAAATTTGTGATAAATGCTATTGTAGAATCTTGTAAAATAAGATATAATATATTATGTCAGACAAGAATAAAACGAATCGTGGTCTGACGGCGAGTTTTTGACTAATACTTCGTTACGCTCGCGGCTTATACGTCAAGTATTAACCCGT
>CAVJNC010000099.1:0-7893 GCA_963650905.1 Subdoligranulum sp. APC924/74 | reverse complement strand
GCGTTTTATCGCAATCGCCTGCGGCGAACCTGTACACCCGCAAAAATGCGAATGAAAATACAAATTTTATTTTTTCCGAAAAAAGGGGCGTAAACGCTTGACGAGTTTTTTCTCACCCCGAAAAAACGATTTCCCCGACAAACACGAGGATTTTCGTCCGCGGAGTTTTCCACCCGAACATACGTTTTTGTGGATAAATGTGGATAACTTTCCTCGAAAACAGGGGGTTATCCACATTTCAGAAAAAGTTATCAACACCTCTTAAGGTTTCCGCGTGTTTTCTTCTCCGTTTTGTCTATGTGAAAATTTATAATAAATTTCGCATTTTTATAACGCAATCTTCCCGCCGGCATACCGCGCGATCCGCCGGCGACGGAAAACTTTCCGCTAAGGATTTTATTCGTCAACCGGACGAAATCAGGCGATTCTCGGTTTGCCGAGGAAGAACACCGCGACCGTTCCCGAGCCGCTGTGACAACCTATCGTCGCGCCGATATCGTAAATTTTGCACTTGCCTTTGAGTTTGGGAAAAGCCTTTTCCACTTCGGCAAGGGTATATTCGGCGTCCGCGAGGCAATCCGAATTGCAGAGATAGCAAGGTCCGTCGTAATTCTCTCCGTTGTCGGCGTTTTTAAGCATTTCGCTTATGAGTTCGCTCACCGCTCTTCTCTTGCCGATGAGTTTCTTTTTTATCAGCAACTTCCCTTCCGGACTGACGTAAAGAAGGGGGCAGATTTTGAGCAGACTGCCGATAAATCCCGCGGGTTGAGAAACGCGACCGCCGCGGACGTAAGCGGATAAATCCATCGAATAAAACAGGTGATGAACACGCAGTTTGGTTTTCTCGATATAATCGGCGAGTTCCGCCGCGCTATGACCTTCGTCGCGGAAGTCCGCGGCGAGATCCATAAGCAATCCGTAACCCGAGGACGCGCAAAGCGAATCGACGACGTAAACTTTTCTGTCGGGGAATTTTTCCTCGAGATTCTTTTTGGCGATAAGGCACGAGCCGTAAGAACCGGATATCCCCGACGAAAGCGTCACGTGGACGATATCGAGTCCTTTTTCGAGAAAAGGCGTGAAGTTTTCTTCATATTCGGCGGCAGTCGTCTGGCTTGTTTTCACGGGCGTGCCTTTAGCCATCCGCGCATAAAGGTCTTTATACGCGATGCTTTTCCCGAAGTCGTCGTCGTAATCCTTTTCGCCGAGTCTGAAATGAAAGGGAAGCACCTCCACGTTTCTGTCTTTCAGGTGCTGTTCTTTAAGGTCTACGGTCGAACCGCAACCAAGTACGTAATTACTCATAAGTATCTCCTTATATCGCATTTTTCGTTTAATTTTCGTTTTTTCGTCCGCGTCGTTTTCTCGCCGCAGGCGAACCCACGTTCCGTAGTTTACCACTTGTCGGACGGTTTTGTTGTCTATTGTTGCTCATTTTATATATACGATGTCATATCGCGCGGTAGAATTACGATTTTTGCTCTCTACCGACGGTAGAATCGTGCGTTTTTTGCGATTTTTACGCTTTTAATCGCGCGGCGGAGAATTAATTCCGCGCAATCGTTGCAGTTTTTCGAATAAAATGCTATTATATAAATATGTTATCGGAAATGCAGGCGAAAGCCGTGAACGAATTCAATAAAAACGTTCTGCTGCTCGCGAGGGCGGGAACGGGCAAGACGTATACCGTGGCGCAGAAGATCGTGAAAGCCGAACAACTCGGCGTCGAGGCGGATAAAATTCTCTGCCTTACGTTTACGGTCAAAGCCGCCGAGGAACTCCGCAACGACATTCTGCTCTATTGCGGAAATTTCCGTCCGGAAGTGTTCACCATTCACGGATTCTGTTATAGGCTCATGCGCGAATACGGGCGGAAAACGGGCAGATTTTCCGACAAACAGATCGCCGACGAAATCGACGACGGCGAAACGATAAAATCGGTGCTTAACGAATACGTCGCTTCGGGAGAATACAAAACGGCGGACGGAATCGTTCCCGTTCCGACCAAAAATCTCGTGAAAGCCGTTTCGATGATCAAACACCGCCGCGCCGAAGCGGGTTATCGTTATTTTTCGGCGGGCGGTTACGGCGCGGCGATAGATTCTCTGCTCTCTTCGAGCGACGAATTCCGCTCCTGCTTCACCGTTAAAACCAAAGCGGTGAGATACACGGACGAAAATCTGATTTCGCTTTTAAAGCGCAAAGGCTCCGAAATAATGGAAAAATACAGATTCGCGCTCGACGCTTCCGCGCTTTGCGACTTCGACGATTTAATCTTTTCCGCCAAGGAAATAATTTCGGACAATAAGTATCAAAAACCCGCCTATAAGTTGATTATCGTGGACGAAATGCAGGATACGAGCCTTTTCGAATACGATATAATGAAGTATTTTTTCGACGGCGCGAACGTTATGCTTTGCGGCGATCAGTTCCAGACGATTTACGGGTGGCGCGGCTCGAAACCGTTCGAAATAATCGAAAATTTCAAAAAGGAATACGGCGCGATAACCGTCAATCTCGAAAAAAACAGGCGTTCTTCGCCCGTACTCGCTTACGCTTCCGCGTATTATCTCAACGCGGCGTTTAACGCGGGGCAAACGCTCGAAGAACCGAAAAGTTTCGCCGAAAACTCCGAAAATGGCGAAAACGGCGAAAAGATAAAAATAATCGCCTGCGACGGTGCGGAAGGCGAAGCGAAAGCGATTTTCGACGAAGTGAAATCCTTCCGCGGCGAAGCGAAAGACGTTTGCGTCATGGCGCGTTCGAACAGATATATCGCCGAACTTTATCGCCGTCTGCAGAAAATCAACGCGGCTCTCCCCGCCGACGAAATGGTGGATTTTTTCACCGCGGACACTCATTTTCAATTCTATAAAAAGCCGCTTATTAAAGATTATCTCGCATTTTTAAGGCTGATTATCAACCCCGACGACGAAACTTCGTTTCTGCGGCTCGCGGGGAAATGCGTGGACGGCGTTACGGGCGAAATGATCGCCGCGATAAACGACTACTCTTCTCTCGGCTTGTCCGTGGGGCAGTTTTTATCCGATCAGGTCTATCTTTTCGGCGACTATTACAAACCGCTTACAGACGCTTACGCGAAAGAAAAAGTCGTCGTTTACGACCTCGAAACGACGGGGCTCGACCTCGATAACGACCGCGCGATACAGATTTCGGCGGTTAAAACGGGCAAAAACGGAACGATAAAAACCTTCAATCGCTTTATTATCCCTTCCGTGCCGATAAAAAAAGCCGCGGAGGCGGTTCACGGTTATAACGAAGAATACATCCGCGCCCACGGCGGCGCGCCCGCGGCGGAAGTTCTCGCCGATTTCTGCAAGTTCGCTGAGGGGTGCGTACTCGTCGGGCATAACAGCGCGTCCTTCGACGACATCATTCTCGAAAGAGAACTTAAAACAGAGGACATCCCCCACAACTTCGGTTACCGTTACGACACGCTTAAAATCGCCGTGCTTCTGAAGCCGGGGACGGGCGACTATAAACTCGCCACGCTCTGCGACGCGTTCGGAATCGTGAACGAGCGCGCTCACGACGCTTTTTCGGACGTAACCGCGACCGAAAAAGTTCTCGGCGTTTTTATAAAAGACTATATCCGCCCCACCAACGCGGCGAGGGAAAACGTGACCGGAAGATTTTCGGCGGTGTTCAGGGATTTTTACGAACTCACGCGCTTGCTGAGGCGAATGCTTCTCGGCGGCGACTTGCTCACGCTCGTTAAAACCTGCGCCGAAAAACTTGGCGTTACCAAGGAAAAGAACGACCTGACCGACAAGGAATCGACCAACGATTTTTACCGTACGTTGAAGAGTTATATCGATAAAAGCGAGCCTATAAGTTCATTAAAGGCGTTTTTGCAGGACGTATCGCTATCGGGCAGTCAGATGGACGTGCTTGTTAAAAAGTTCAACAAAGCCCCGCTCGTAACCGTTCATCAGTCGAAAGGCTGCGAGTTTAAAAAGGTAATAATCGCGGGCGCGGGAGAAGGCGAATTTCCCTCTTTCGGCGCGGTGGCGAGCGGTAACGAAGAGGAAGAAAAGAGAGTTTTTTACGTCGCTCTGACGAGAGCGAAAGAAGAACTGACGATAACTTACCCCAGATACAAAACTTTTTACGACGTGAGTTATCGCCGCGCGCCCTCGCCTTATCTTAACTATCTGCCGGATAAATACGTGACGAAAATAACTCAATAACGCGACGCGTATTCGCGTATTATCAATATATAATAGGAAATTTCGCTCGTGAACCGAGGCGGCATTACGTGCAAAATCCCCGTTGCAAACAAGTCGAAAAAAATTTAAAAATTATTCGGTTCAACGCTTGACAAACGAGAAAAATAGTAGTATGCTAAAACACGTTTTTTGAATATTGCTTTTCGGGGCGTTTTTTTGGGAACTTTCGCGGTTTCTAAAAAAAAACGCCCTTTTTTATTTTCAAAGTCCCGAAAAGGCATATTTACACTCGTTTTTCCGTTAAAACGGACGAGAAAAATCCTGAATCGCGAAGGGCAAATACATTGCGCGACAGGACGGAGACAAGTTATGACCAAATACATATTCGTTACGGGCGGCGTTGTTTCGGGGCTCGGCAAAGGAATCGTCGCGGCTTCGCTCGGCAGGCTTTTAAAACTCAGAGGTTATAAAATCGCGGCGCAGAAACTCGATCCTTATATGAACGTGGACCCGGGAACGATGAACCCCATTCAGCACGGCGAAGTTTACGTGACCGAGGACGGCGCGGAAACCGATCTCGACCTCGGGCATTACGAAAGATTTATCGACGAGGACCTCAATAAATACTCCAACCTCACTTCGGGCAAAGTGTTTTCCAGAGTTCTCGAAAAAGAAAGACGGGGCGAATATCTCGGGCAGACCGTTCAGATTATCCCGCACGTTACGAACGAAACCAAAAAGTTCATCAAAAAGAACGCGGAACTCACCAAAGCCGACGTTGTCATCACCGAAGTCGGCGGAACGATAGGCGACATCGAGAGCGCGCACTTTCTCGAAGCGATCCGACAGTACGCGTCGGACGTCGGCAGAGAAAACTGCCTGTTCATTCACGTCTGCCTCGTTCCTTACGTTTCCGGTTCGGACGAATACAAAACCAAACCCACTCAGCACAGCGTTAAAGAACTGCAGTCGCTCGGAATTCATCCCGACGTTATCGTCACCCGTTCCGATTCCGACATAGGCGACGATTTAAGAAAGAAAATCGCCCTCTTCTGCAACGTTAAACCCGATTGCGTAATCTCGGACGTAACGCTCGACTGCCTTTATCAGACGCCTATAATGCTCCACAAAAACGGACTCGACAAGGTCGTCTGCAGAGAACTTAAACTCAGAGGCAAACTCGACCTCACGCCGTGGAAAGAACTCATCCGCCGCATAAACGGCAGAAAGAAACGCGTTACGGTCGCGCTCGTCGGGAAATACGTAAAACTTCACGATTCCTATCTTTCCGTGGTGGAAGCGCTTTATTCCGCGGGCTACGAAAACGGTTGCTATGTGGATATAAAGTGGGTTGACAGCGAAGAAGTCACTCCCGACACCGCGGCGGAAATCTATAAAGGCGCGGACGGAATCATCGTTCCCGGGGGCTTCGGTTCGAGAGGCATAGAGGGAATGATCGAAACGTGCAGATATGCAAGAGAACACAATCTGCCTTACTTCGGCATATGTCTCGGCATGCAGATCATGGTTATGGAATTCGCCCGCCACGTCTGCAATCTCGAGGGCGCGACTTCGGGCGAGTTCGACGGAAACGCGAAATATAAAGTAATCGACCTTATGCCCGACCAGCAGGGAAATATCCCCAAGGGCGGAACGATGAGGCTCGGCGCGTATCCCTGCTCCGTCAGACAAGGCACGCAGATGCGCGAATGTTACGGCGCGGACGAGATAACCGAACGCCACCGCCACAGATACGAATTCAACAACGAATACCGCAAAACGCTCGAAGACAACGGACTCGTTCTTTCCGGAATTTCGCCGGACGGACGAATCGTGGAAACGGTGGAGATAGCGGGCGACAGATTCTTCGTCGGCGCGCAGTTCCACCCCGAATTCAAATCGAGACCGAACAGATCTCATCCGCTTTTCCGCGGATTCATCGCGAGTTGCCTTAAAACCCGCAACAAATAAACAATAACGGAGGTTACATATGAAAAACACAACTATCGAAAAGATTTTTGCCGAAAACGTTTTCACAGACGCGGAAATGGAGAAAAGAATTTCCGAGGAAGCGTACGAAAGTTACAGAAAAACCGTTGACGAAAACGTGCCTTTGATCCGCGCGGCGGCAGACGAAATCGCAAAGGCGATGATGGCGTGGGCTATGGAAAAGGGCGCGACGCACTACACCCACTGGTTCCAGCCGATGACGGGCGTAACCGCCGAAAAACACGAGGCTTTTATCGAACCCGACGGAAAAGGCGGAATAGTGACCAAATTCTCGGGCAAAATGCTCGTTAAGGGCGAACCGGACGCGTCGAGTTTTCCCAGCGGCGGACTTCGCTCCACCTTCGAAGCGAGAGGCTACACGGCATGGGATCCTTCGTCGAAAGCGTTCGTGAGAGACGGCTCGCTTTATATTCCCACCGTTTTCTGCTCCTACGGCGGCGAATCGCTCGACAAAAAAACCCCGCTTTTAAAAAGTATCGAAGCGCTCAACAAACAGGTTCTGCGCGTTATGAGAATTTTCGGGGATAACGAAACCAAAAAAATCACCTCCACCGTCGGCGCGGAACAGGAATACTTCCTCGTCGATAAAGAAGTTTACGAAGAGAGGCTCGACCTCGCGACCTGCGGCAGAACGCTTTTCGGAGCGCACCCGCCCAAAGGACAGGAACTCGAAGACCATTACTTCGGGAAAATCAAACAGAGAGTCTGGGATTATATGAGCGACCTCGACGAGGAACTCTGGAAACTCGGCGTTTACGCGAAAACGAAGCATAACGAAGTCGCGCCCGCTCAGCACGAACTCGCCTGCGTTTACACGCCCTCGAACGACGCCGTGGACCACAACCAGATCGTAATGTCCGTCATGAAATCGGTCGCGAACCGCCACGGAATGGTCTGCCTGCTTCACGAAAAGCCGTTTGACGGAATCAACGGAAGCGGCAAGCACAACAACTGGTCGATGGCGACCGACCGCGGCGAAAATCTGCTCGATCCGACCGACCACCCCGAAAACAACACCAGATTCCTGCTCATCCTTTCGGCAGTCATAACCGCCGTGGACAAATATCAGGATCTGCTCCGCATTTCCGTAGCCTCTGCGGGAAACGACCACAGGCTCGGCGCGAACGAAGCGCCTCCGGCAATCGTTTCCATGTTCATCGGCGAAGAACTCGAAAACATTCTCAATTCGATCGAAAACGGCGCGAAATATAACGAAATCAAAGCCGAAGTGCTTAAAATCACGAGCGGACTTATCCCGAAATTCGACAAGGACAAAACGGACAGAAACAGAACTTCGCCTTTCGCCTTCACGGGTAACAAATTCGAATTCCGTATGGTCGGCTCGGATATGTCCGTTTCGGCGGCGAACGTAGTGATAAACACCATCGTCGCCGACGCTCTTAAGGATTACGCCGACGCCTTAGAAAAATCGAACGACGTGAACGCGAGCGTTCTCGAACTCGTGAAAAAGAGTTACGCGGAACATAAACGCATCGTTTTCAACGGCAACAATTACTCCGACGAATGGGTTAAAGAAGCCGAAAAACGCGGACTTCTTAACCTTAAAACGACCGTCGACGCGCTGCCTTATTACCTCGAAAAGAAAAATATCGACCTGTTCGTCCGTCACGGCGTTTTGACCGAAACGGAAATCAGATCGAGATACGAGATTCAACTCGACACTTACGCCAAG
>CAVJNC010000098.1:0-8005 GCA_963650905.1 Subdoligranulum sp. APC924/74 | reverse complement strand
GTGTAAGAATAAGACGAACCGTATTCCCTGCCGGCTTTGGAGAAGTCGATCGTGAGAACGCCGTTTTCGGGCGCGCCTACTTCGTAACCTTCGCTGTCGTTTTTGTTGTTGAGGTTGAATTCGTTGAATTTGCCCGCGCCGCCGTCGAGAACGTCGCCGGCCTGATTTGCCTTCGTGAAGTCCGCTTTAACTACGGAAGCGTCTTTCTTAGCCGCGTCTACCATTAAAAATCCCTTGTCGGTATTTTTGGTATCGCCGTCTTTATAAAGTTTAACGGTTTCGGTCGCCGTGGCTTCGTCGTATTTGCCGTCGTCGAGTTTTTCCATCTTAACGTCGTCGAAGTAAGCGGTTCCGGAGCAACCTCTGAGTTTGTTGTCGCTGTTACCGTGGCCGAATCCGAGAACGACCTGATATTTCGTTATGGAGATGTTGCTCGGTCTGAGATAGATCGAGTACATTTTCCATTCGCCCTTGGTATCGATGTTGTCGATAATGGTGGAATCGATGGACGAGCCGACGGTGTTTCTCACTTCGATATACGCGCCCGTTTTAACTTCGTCGTTATTGTCGGTGTATTTGCCGGCAACGTTGTCGGTGCGGACGTAAACTGTGAGAAGATAATCAACGCCGTATTCCGCCGTAATCGTCGTGGAAGAAACGACGTACTGAGCCGCGCCTTCGCCGTCGGAATTGACGTCGTTGGCAAGCATGAGAACTTTCGTGTGGTCGTCGCCTTCGCCGCGATGAACGGCTTTATAATCGGGGTAGTCGTCGCTGGTCGTGTCGATGATGCCGGAAGATTTCGTCGTGCCGTAAGAAGTTCTGGTCCACTTTACGGTCGAAGAGACGGAATAAGGATATTTCGTCGTGGAATCGGGAACGTAAAGTTCGAAATTTCCGTTGGCGATCATCTGATCGTCTTTAACTTCGTCCGCCGTGGATTCGCTTTCGGATTCCGATTCCGAAGTCGATTCGCTCGAAGAGTTTCCGCAGGAAGACGCGAAACAGAAAACGAGCGAAAGAACGAGCGCCGTTAAAAGCATAATGAACGCTTTAAAGTTAAACTTGTTCTTGGTTTTGTTCATAAGTCACCTTTCTGAAGTTATTAGTTCGTCCGGTTCAACGCGTGTTCAGACAGAATTTCCGTTTCCGCCCGCGGCGTTCTTCCTTAACGCCCGAGGTTTCGTTTCCGTTGAGTTTTCCGCGCGCGTTTTTACGGACGCACCCGTATGTTAAGGCTGAATTTCTTCATCGTTACCGAAAATAACGAGGGGGAGCATCTTTTGATAATCCCGTAAAGAATAAAAAACCTATACTTGATTCATTATACATTATTTAACCGAAAATTGCAATGAATATGCGACGATTATAAAAATTTTTTACAATTTATCTTTAAAATTTTTCTTCCGCGTCAATAATAAAATCGACGCGACGATCGTGAGAACGGAAAAATCGCGTGGGAGCGGAATGACGGACGGATTCGGAAAGAAAATTTATCTTGTTTTAACGGGCGTGATAACGGGCGCGGCGAACGGTTTTTTCGGCGGCGGAGGCGGAATGATCGTCGTGCCGTTGCTTACTTTCCTGCTTAAACTCGAAACGAAAAAGGCCCACGCCACGGCCATAGCGATTATTCTGCCGATTTCGGTCGTCAGCGCGATGGTTTATTTTTTAAAAGGCGGTTTCGATTTTTCCGCGGGGTTGCCGTCCGGAACGGGCGTTATCGTCGGCGGAATCGCGGGAGCGTGGCTGCTGGGGAAACTCTCGTCTGAACTGATAACGCGGATATTCGCCGTCGTAATGCTCGCCGCGGGCATAAAATTATTGTTTTTTTAAGGACGTAACGCGATGCCTGTCGTTTTGAGAATTGTTTTGTTGGTTTTGGCGGGGCTTGCCGCCGGCGCGCTCGGAGGAATGGGAATGGGCGGCGGAACGATACTTATTCCCGTTCTCACGATATTTTTCGGAGTGGAGCAGAAGCAGGCTCAGGCGATCAACCTCGCGGCGTTCATACCCATGGCGGTCGCTTCGCTTATAGTTCACGTGAAAAACAAAAGAGTGGAAACGAAGGGCGTTTTATGGATAATCGTTCCCGCCGCGGTTTTGTCGCTCGTCGGGAGTTTAGTCGTTCAGGCGATGAACGGCGGAATACTCAAACGGATTTTCGGCGGGTTTTTATTGCTTTTGTCCGTCGCGCAGTTTTTTTCGGAGGAAATAAACGAAAAACTTTCAGGAAGGGGAAAATAGCGGATTCCGCCGCGGTTTCGCCCGATTTTTATCCGGCATACCTTATATTGATGAAAATCTTTGCAAGTTGCACAATATGTGGGAAAAAATGCACAAATATAACGAAAACCCCTTTTCAAAACGATTATTCTGTGCTAATATATAGAGGTAATACAAAATATTCAGGGCGTATGGTTTGTATTTGATTGATTTAATATATCTGGAGTTACGAAATTGGAAAAAATAGGTATCATCGACTTAGGCTCGAACACTGCAAGGCTCGTTATAGTTGAAATGCTCGGCGACGGGCATTTTATAGTTATAGATCAACTCAAAGAGAGCGTAAGGCTCGGCAAAGATATGGAAAGAGACGGGTTTTTAAAGCCGCAGAGAATAGCGGAAACCCTGAAAACGCTCAAAATGTTCCGCAAACTTTGCGACGCTTACGGCATCGAGAAGATCATCGCCGTGGCTACGGCGGCGGTGAGGAGAGCGAAAAATCAGCGCAGTTTCCTCGACGAAGTGGCAACCACCTGCGGAATAAAACTCCGCGTTCTCACGGCGGACGAAGAAGCGACTTACGTTTATAAAGGCGTAATCAACACGATGGATATTCCCAAGGGGCTTATCCTCGAAATCGGCGGCGGCTCTACAAAAATCGTTCAGTATAACAGGAAAAATCTTCTTCACTTCGAAACGCTTCCTTTCGGCGCGGTAACGCTCACCGAACTTTTCCAGAACGACGGAATTTCCCCCGCGGAACAAGCGGCGAAGATAGAGGAATTCTTCACCGAACAGTTGAAGAAAATCGAGTGGCTTAAAGAAGTCGATCCCGAAACTCAGATGATAGGCGTC
This sequence comes from Subdoligranulum sp. APC924/74, assembly GCA_963650905.1. Taxonomy (GTDB): domain Bacteria; phylum Bacillota; class Clostridia; order Christensenellales; family Borkfalkiaceae; genus UBA10281. The sequence goes on along the minus strand of CAVJNC010000098.1, from coordinate 4,924 downwards.
GGCGGCTCGTTCAGAAGTCTTTGCAAACTGAGCAAGATGATGAAGAAAAATCCGCTTAATACGGTACATAATTATCGTATAAACGTAGACGAGTTCAATAATCTTTACGATATGCTCAAAGTTCTCGACCTCGACAAAAAGAAGAGAATCAAAGGCATTTCGTCCTCCCGCGCGGATATTCTGCCGAGCGCGCTCGCCGCGATAAGCAGTTTCGTGAAATATATGAACTATCAGCAGATGGTTATTTCCGGTTGCGGACTCAGAGAGGGCATTATGTTCAATTACGCCATGCCCGTAACCATCGAAAAGCCGATAAGCGACGTTCTCACTTACAGTCTGCAAACGCTCGTAAGGTTTTATAACTGCAACCAGAAGCACGTCGAACACGTGGTGAATCTCTCGGTTCAACTCTTCAAACAACTTCGCGTGCTGCATAAATTCCCGAGGCAATATCTTAAAATTCTCAAAGTCGTCGCCATGCTTCACGATTCCGGCGCTTCCATCAAATATTATAATTACGAGAAGCACACGGCGTATATCATTCTCAACGCGAGCATTTACGGGCTTACGACGAGGGAAATGGTTATGGCTTCGCTCGTGGCGGCGGTTCACGCCAACGACGACGTGAACATGAGCGATTTCGTCCGCTATAAAGCGTACGTTTCCGAAGAGGACGTGGACGTGGTGAGAAAACTCGGAATCATGCTCAGAATCGCGGAAAGTCTCGACAGAAGTATGTCGTCCTGCGTCGTGTCGCTCAATTGCGACGTTCTCGGCGATTCGGTGATAATGAAAACCGAAGTCGAAGGCGACGCTTCGCTCGAAATCAAGGACGCGCTCAACGCTTACTCCGATTTTAAGAGAATCTTCCACAAGAACCTCGAAATTCTTTAACGTTATATTGCAAAAAATCGCGCGCCGCGGAAATTTTCCGCGGCGCGCTTTAAGTTGTAAATATAAGCCTATAAGCCGATTAAACGGTTAATTTTATTGATTTTCGATATGGAATTTCACCTTGTAATCCGCTATGGCTTTTTCGATTATCGCGATCGCTTCGGTTTTGCCGATGACTTCCTTTACGGCGGTTTCCTTTCCTTCGAGGTTTTTATAAACCGTGAAGAAATGCCTCATCTCGTCGAAGATATGAACGGGGAGTTGGGAAAGGTCGGTGTAACGGTTATAGTTCGGATCGGTGAACGGGATGGCGATTATTTTTTCGTCGTTTCTGCCGTTGTCTATCATCGAAATCGCCCCGATGGGATAGGCTCTGCAAAGAGTGAGCGGTTCCAAAGCCTCGGAGCAGAGCAGAAGCACGTCGAGCGGATCTCCGTCGTCGCCGTAAGTCCGCGGAATAAAACCGTAATTCGCGGGGTAGTGCGTCGAAGTGTACAGAATGCGGTCGAGAATAATCAAGCCCGTTTCCTTATCGAGTTCGTATTTTTTCTTGCTGCCTTTGCTTATCTCGATAACGCAGATGAAATCTTCGGGTTTTATCCTTTCGGGCGAAACGTCGTGCCAGATGTTGTTCATTTATTCTTTGCTCCTTGATTTTTCGGAATTATAATATGTTTTCGTCAGAATTGTATTATACAATAAGCCTTGCGATAAATCAAGCGAAATTACACTTATTTTCGATTTATTTATAATATTTTTCATTTTGCGGGTAGGCAGATAAGAACGCGCGCCGCGTTCCGATTGTCGGAACGCGGCGCATAATTCAAAAATTTCTCGGGTTAACCTTTAACTATAAAGTTGACGAGTCTGCCTTTAACGACCACGGCTTTGACGATTTCTTTACCTTCGACCATTTTCGCGATTGTTTCGTTCGCGAGAGCGATCGCTTTGATTTCTTCTTCCGAAGCGTCCTTGGAAACGTTTATTTTCGCTTTGACTTTACTGTTAAGTTGAACGGCGAGTTCGATTTCGTCCTTGACGAGAGCGTTTTCGTCGCAAACGGGGTAGGCCTCGGCGAATACCGATTTTTTGTTGCCTCTCTGCGACCAGAGTTCTTCCGCGAAGTGCGGCGCGCAGGGGGCGAGAAGAAGAATGAGCGTATCCGTCGTTTTTCTCAAGAGTTCGTCTTTTCTGCCTTCGATTCCGTCGTATTTATAAATGGCGGTCACGAATTCCATAAGCCTTGCGATTGCCGTGTTGAACGAGAAGTTATTCATATCTCTGTCCGCGTTCTTCACGCAGTATGCCTCGGCATAAAGGAGATCCTTATCGTCTTTATTAAGAGCAGAATTGCCGTTAAACAGCTTATAGCCGCTTGTTTTCGTTATGATTCGCTCCGCGCGTTCGACGAATTTAGCCAGAGATTTGATTCCGTTGTCGTCCCAAGGTCCGCCTGCGGTGTAGTCGAATCCGAACATAAGATACATTCTGAAAACGTCCGAGCCGTAAGTTTCGATATAAGAATCGGGCGAAACGACGTTGCCGCGCGATTTGCTCATTCTCATTCCGTCGGGTCCTAAAATGATGCCTTGGTGGGTGAGCGATTTGAACGGCTCGTCGAAGTTGAGATAGCCCATGTCGCGCAGAGCCTTCGTGATGAAACGCGCGTATAAAAGGTGCATGCACGCGTGTTCCGGCCCGCCGACGTATTTGTCCACGGGGAGCATTTTGTTAATTATTTCCGGATCGAACGGCATTTCGTCGTTCTTGCTGTCCGGATATCTGAGGTAATACCAACTCGAACAAACGAACGTGTCGAGCGTGTCGGGATCGCGTTGAGCCTTTCCGCCGCACTTCGGACAGGTCGTGTTCATAAACGATTCGCATTTGGCGAGCGGAGATTTGCCGTCCGGTCTGAATTCCACGTTTTTGGGGAGCAGAACGGGCAGGTCCTTATAAGGCACGGGAACCGCGCCGCACTTTTCGCAGTGAATAACGGGGATAGGCGCGCCCCAGTATCTCTGGCGGGAAACGAGCCAGTCGCGAAGCCTGTAATTGACTTTGTGCCGACCTTTCGATTCGATGAAAAGTCTGTTCAAAATTGCCTCTCTGCCTTCTTCGGAAGTGAGACCGTCGTATTCCGCGCTGTTCACGAGAACGCCGTCGTCCACGTAGGGAAGAACGGTTTCGCCGTGAGGGTTGCTGATTACAACGTTCACCGGCAGGTTGTATTTCTGAGCGAAGAGGAAATCTCTCGCGTCGTGAGCGGGGACGCCCATAACCGCGCCCGTGCCGTAGGAATATAAAACGTAATCCGCCGCGTAAATCGGAACTTTTTTGTCTGTGACAGGATTAATCGCGTAAGCGCCGATGAAAACGCCCGTCTTTTCGCGAGCGGTGGAAAGACGCTCGATTTCGTCCGTTTTGGAAGTTTCCTCGATATAACGGAGAACGTCGGCTTCGCGGTCTTTGGTCATAAGTTTTTTAACGAGCGGATGTTCTGGCGCGAGAACCACGTAGGAAACGCCGCAAAGAGTGTCCGCTCTGGTGGTGAAAACGTTGAATTCGTCGCCGCTTTCGGTTTTGAAAAGAATTTCGCCGCCCGTCGATTTGCCGATCCAGTTTCTCTGCATCGCTTTGGTTTTTTCGGGCCAGTCGAGTCCGTCGAGTTTGTCGAGCAGTTCTTCGGCGTATTCGGTTATGCGGAAAAACCATTGCGTAAGGTCGCGTTTTACGACCTGAGTTCCGCATCTTTCGCAGTGGCCGTCGGTCACCTGTTCGTTCGCAAGCACCGTGTTGCAACTCGGACACCAGTTGACGGGGGCTTCCTTGCGGTAAGCGAGTCCGTTTTCGTAAAGTTTCAGAAAGAGCCACTGCGTCCATTTGTAATAATCGGGCATGCAGGTTTTTATCTCCGCCGACCAATCGAACATCGCGCCCATTTTTTTGAGTTGTCCTTCCATCGTCGCGATGTTTTCGAGAGTGGATTCTTCGGGGTGAACGCCCGTTTTTATGGCGTAATTTTCCGCCGGCAAGCCGAACGCGTCGAATCCCATAGGCTCGAACACTTCGTAGCCCTTCATTTTTTTGTATCTTGCGAAACTGTCCGTAAGTCCGTAATTATACCAGTGTCCTAAGTGAAGTTTGGAAGCCGAGGGGTAAGAAAACATTTCGAGACAATAGAATTTTTTATCTATGTTTTTCTTGTTGAAAGCGTAAAGTTTTTCTTTTTCCCATTTTTGCTGCCATTTGGCTTCGACGGTTTTCATATCCATAAACAAAATCCTCCTCGGGTAAAATAGTATACGAACGGTATTATATCACAAATCTTAATCTTTTTCCACTTTTTTTGCGGCGTTTGCGCGTTAAAAATATATTTTTTGTTGTTTGATAAAACGATATAAAAACGTATGACTTTTTTTTAACAATGTGTTATCATTAGCCGTGGCAGATAATCGTCGGCCGAGCAAAAATCATTTAAATTATTTTAAACGGCGATTCCGCCCCGCGGCGAAACGGATTTCGTTTCGCCGCGGGGCGGAATGCGGAAACCATACGGGAGCGTTACGATGAACGATAATGAGGAATTGAAAGAAAAAACGGCGGCGGAAAACGGTTACGAGTTTTTTCCCGAAAAAGAAATAGTCAAATATTCCGTTGCCAAGGACGATTGGGTGGTGCCGGAAAATAAGAAGAAAAAGACGCTTTCGTCTGTGTTTTTCGTGTTTCTCGCCGCTTTTTTCTATGCGGTCGGGTTTCATTATTTCGTGGATCCGTGCAATTTCGCCCCGGGCGGGATCGGCGGCGTGGTCGCGATGGTTAAATTCGTCCTGAACGGAGGTTCTTCGGCGGACGCGGCGGCGAGCGGAATCGATTACAGTTCGCTGCTCTTCGTAATCTGTAACGTGCCGCTTCTTATCCCCGCGTATAAAATCCTGTCCAAAGAATTCGTCGTGAAAACGGCGGCGGTCGCGGCGATTATGGCGATTATTATGTTTACTCTCGACAATTTTATCGATCCGAACGGGAT
>CAVJNC010000097.1:0-8095 GCA_963650905.1 Subdoligranulum sp. APC924/74 | reverse complement strand
GGGCTTTATGAACTGCGACGGCGACGCCGCGGACGTTATGAACGTTGCGTTTTTGATGATCATCGACGAATCCCCCGATAAATTATTGCTTTTTTTTGATAAATCACTGTTTTTTAGTTTGTTTGAAAACCGATTTTGACGCGCCCGTAATCAGTTTAAAAACCGCGGAATTTTAAAACCGTTAAACCGTTAAAAAGCCGAGTTTAATCTGTTTAAAAACCACTCGGAAACCGCTTAAAAATCGCAGAATTTTAAAATTGCTTAAAAACGGTTACGCTTAAAGCCCCGCTCAAAAACCGATTAAAAATCGCGGACGGCGGCTTTGAGAACTTCGCCGACGGATGAAACGGGAATGAAATTCATCTCGTTTCTTATATTGTCGGGGATTTCCTCGAGGTCTTTTCGGTTGCGGTCGGGAATAATCACGTTTTTTATCCCGAGCCTGAACGCCGCGAGCGACTTTTCTTTAAGACCGCCGATGGGGAGAACTTTTCCGCGCAGGGTGATTTCGCCCGTCATCGCGACGTCTCCGCGGACTTTTTTGCCGGTGAACGCCGAGGTTATCGCCGTCGCGAGCGTAACGCCCGCGCTCGGTCCGTCCTTGGGCGTCGCGCCCTCGGGAACGTGAATATGCACGTCGTAATCCTCGAATTTCTTCGCGTCCACGCCCAACTCTTCGGCATGAAGTTTAACGTAGGTCAAAGCGATTTTCGCGCTCTCCTGCATGACTTCGCCGAGTTTGCCCGTGAGATAAAGATTGCCCTTGCCCTTGAAAAGAGCGACTTCCACGGGGAGCGTCGTTCCGCCGACCTGCGTCCAGGCAAGCCCCGTGGCGCAACCGATTTCGTCGTTTCTCAGTTCGTCCGTATAAGAAAATCTGTCCGCGCCGAGATATTTTTCGACCGCTTTATCGTCGATATCGAATTTCTTTTTCGTTTTTCCGCTCGCCGCTTCCGTTGCGATTTTTCTGCACACCGAGCCTATCTCTCTTTCGAGATTTCTCACGCCCGCTTCACGCGTAAACCCGTCTATAAGCCGATAAACGGCGCTTTCTTCAAACTTAACGCGTTTTACGTCAAGCCCGTTTTTAACCGTCTCCTTAGGCACGAGATAGCGTTTTGCTATCTCGCATTTTTCGTTTCTCGTGTATCCGCTGAGTTCCAGAACTTCCATTCTGTCGAGAAGGGGCGAGGGAATCGTTTCGAGCGAATTCGCCGTGGTGATGAAGATTACCTTGGACAAATCGTAAGGTATTTCGAGATAACGATCGCGGAAAGCAACGTTCTGCTCGGGATCCAGAACCTCGAGAAGCGCGCTCGCGGGATCGCCGCGAAGATCGCTCGAAAGTTTGTCTATTTCGTCGAGCAGGATAACGGGGTTAACCGTTCCCGCTTCTTTCATCGCGTACATGATTCGCCCCGGCATCGCGCCGACGTAAGTTTTTCTGTGTCCTCTGATTTCGGCTTCGTCCTTGACTCCGCCGAGACTCATTCTCACGAATTTTCTGTCGAGAGCGCGGGCAACCGATTTGGCGATAGACGTTTTACCCACCCCCGGAGGACCGTAAAGACAAAGAATCGAACCGCCCGTTTTGCCCGTGAGTTTAAGCACGGCGAGATATTCGATTATTCTCTGTTTGATTTTCTCGAGTCCGTAATGGTCGGCTTCGAGAATTTTTTCAGCCTCCGAGATATCCTCTCTGTCCTTGCTCGCCTCGTTGAAAGGAAGGTCCAAAAGCCAGTCCAGATAAGCGGAAAGAACGGTGTAATCGGGCGAGGACGGATTCATCTTATCCATTCTCGAAAACTCTTTGAGAGCCTTCTCCTCCACCTCTTTCGGCATCTTTTTAGCCAGAATACGTTCTTTGAGTTCGTCTTTTTCGCTTTCGTCGTCGCCGAGTTCGCTGTGAATCGCTTTCAGGCGTTCTCTGAGATAAAACTCGCGCTGACTTTTTTCCACGCTCGCCTTAACCTTGTCCGAAATCTCTTTTTCGGTTTTGATTATCTCTTTTTCGTGAACGAGGAAATTGAAAAACGCGTAAAGTTTCTCCTTAACGGCAGCGTATTCGAGAATCTGCTGTTTGTCGCCCTCTTTGAAATTCATATTGTAAGTCGCGGCGTTGACGAATTCCTCGGGTTTTTCGAGAGCAAGCACGTTCGCGAAAACGTCCTTGTTCACCTTGACTTCGGGCAGACTTATAAATTCCGCGAGTTCGGTTCTCACCACGCGGAAATAAGCCTCCGTTTCGGCGTCGTCGCCGTCGCCCGCGATTCTCTCCTTAACCGTTACGAGAAAATAATTTTCGTTCGGCTCGAAAGAAACGATCTCCGCGGCGAAAAGCGCGTTCACGTTGACTTTTATGTTATCACCCGGCATGCGGGTTATGTGTTTTATTCTGCAAACCGCGCCGACGTCGCAAACGTCTTTTTCGGCGGGATCTTCCACCTTTGCGTCGCGCTGGGCGGCAACGAAAATCAACGCTTCGTCCGTATCCACCGAAGCGTTTATCGCGGCGAGCGATCTGAGCCTGCCCACGTCGAACGATGTGTATACGTTCGGCAAAATGACCTTACCGCGGAGCGCGACCATCGGTATGGTTCTTATTTCGGGACTGACTATGATGTTTTCCGGATTGGCGAGTCCGTCCCTGATTTCTTTATACGAGTCCATAATACAACTCCCCGAAATGCGTATAAACCGCATTCTTTTGCATAATTATATAACGATTAATTAAAAATTGCGAGATATAAACCGAAAAAATCAGTGAAAAACCGTTCCGGCATACTCAACAGTTCCGTTATCCGACTATTGCGTTATCCGACCGCTCCGATATCCGATTTTTCGGGTTCACCCGTCGCGATGATCGTTATTCTTGTATGTCCGTCGCGACAAAGTTCATTCCGGTATGTCTTATCCGGTATGTCCGTCGCGGTAACGATTTATTCCGGTATGTCCGTGGCGATGATCGTCGCTTTTCCCGTTAAGGTCGTCGTCGCGCCGCAGGATATGAAATAACTGTCGCCTTTTTTAAAGTTTTCTTCGAGGTTTTCGCCCGAGATTTTCCCCTCGCCCGAAACCACGGTTATCGCGGTGAAACTCTTATCGTTGTTTATCTTCGTTTCGCCGTCGAGTTCAATCTCTTTCACGCGGAAATATTTACACTCCGCGATGATTCTGCCGCCGTTTTTGTCTTTCTTCCCGCCGCCGAAAACCGCGGGGGAATACTTGCCGAAGTTCATAACCTTAACGGCTTTGTCGACGTGAAGTTCTCTGAGTTTTCCGTCCGCGCCGCGGCGATTGTAATCGTAAACCCTGTAAGTTAGGTTGCTGTTCTGCTGGATTTCGCAGATAAGGCAACCCGCGCCGATCGCATGCACCGTTCCCGAAGCGATGAAATAACTCTCGCCTTTCTTTACGGGAATAAAATTGAGCAATTCTTCCACTTTCCCCTCGCCGAGGTAACGGAGAAACTCCTCTTCCGAGGTGTCGCGTTTGAAACCGCAGTATATCCCCGCGCCTTCCGCCGCGTCCACGATATACCACATTTCCGTCTTTCCGTAAGAATTTTCGTTCTTCAGAGCGTATTCGTCGGACGGGTGAACCTGCACGGACAAATTCTGCTTTGCGTCTATAAGTTTGATAAGCACGGGAAAAAATTCGAATTTTTCGCAATTTGTGCCGAGGTTTTCCGCGGTAAGAACGTCCTTGAGATATCTTCCGTCCGCGATTTTCGTCGGTCCGTCTTTATGATAAGAAAGTTCCCAACTTTCGGCGCAAGGCGTTTTGTCGGTGACTTTTCCGTATTCTTTTTTCAGTCTTTCTCCGCCCCAGAGATAATCTTTGCACTCGGGATATAATTTGTAAATTTTTTCAGACATTTTCGTTTTCTCCGTTCCGCGCCGCGATGCCAGACAAGAATAAAACGAACCTTGCCAAAACGCCGCAATTTCCGCGTTTTTTGTTAGCCATTAGAGAGTCGAACTCATTAAGTTTTAACGGCGCAAAATTTGTAAAATCGGCGTTAAACTCGCTTATAATACGGCAAGTATTATTTCGTTCGTTTGCCTTGATTTTCCTAAATTTATCGTCGTTAAAATGCTTTGCACCTTAAAGCCATATTTTTTAGGTCGTTGTGGTAAAGATTTGCGCAGACGTACCTTACGTACTTCAAGCAAAGATTTGCCGCAAGGGGCAAAAAAGACGGCTTTTAGGCTTGATGAGTTCGACTCTCTAATGGCTAAATTCTCGCTTGAAGTACGGCAAGTACGTCTGCGTTCGCCTTTGCCAAAAATCATCAAAAATATCGGCGTTTTGGTTGATAGCCGAGAAGAACCCCCGATAAACCCGATTTTCAGGCGTGCCTTACGCTTAATTCATTGTTCTTTCCGCGGCTTATATTTGTATATTAACCCGCGGAAACGCCTCGACTTAATCGCAAGGCACGCCTGAAAATTTGCAGTATCAAGGATTAAATAATATAGGGCAACCTCAAAGCCGACTTTTCTGAAGATTTATGGGAAAGGCAACCGAAGTTGTATACGAATACTACAAGGGCGCATTTGCCTTAAAGCGCAGAAAAGGCGGCTTTGAGGCGGGATTGATCGGGGGTTCTTCTCGGCTACAAGTCCGACGGCGAATTTTTAGGCTAAGACAAGGCACGCGAATGGGTTAATACTTGACGTATGAGCCGCGAGCGTAACGACGTATTAGTCAAAAACTCGCCGTCAGACCACGGTTTGTTTTATTCTTGTCTGGCATACTATCGGACGCGAAGTTTACTATATATTGCGTTCCTCAAATCGGAAAGCGTATAATTTTACATATATCATTATATATGATTTCCGCGGATTTGTAAACTTTTTTCCGCGAGAAAGACGACGTTTCGGCGTTTATTGTCCGAAATTTAAAAAATCGCGCGCTACCGCCCCTCAATCGATTGCCGACAACGAAAAAAAAGTATATAATAATATCGAAAATTTTATTCACGGAGGACGAATCATGCCACTTGTCAACTCTAAGAAAATGTTTGAAACGGCTTATAAAGGCGGTTACGCCATAGGCGCATTCAACGTAAACAACATGGAAACCATTCAGGGAATAGTAAACGCGGGTAAAGCGCAGAACGCTCCGCTTATCCTTCAGGTTTCATCCGGAGCGAGAAAATACGCTAACCCCATTTACCTTAAACACCTCGTTCTTGCAGCCGAAGAAGATTCCGGACTGCCCATCGTGCTTCACCTCGACCACGGCGATTGCTTCGACCTTTGCAAGAGTTGTATCGATAACGGCTTCACTTCCGTTATGATCGACGCTTCCAAATACGAATTCGCGAAGAATATCGAAATAACCAAAGAAGTCGTCGCTTACGCTCACGACAGAAACGTTACCGTCGAAGCGGAACTCGGCAAACTTGCGGGCATCGAGGACGACGTTAAAGTTCATTCCGACGACGCCATGTTCACCGATCCCGACGAAGTTTACGAATTCGCCACCAAAACCGGAATCGATTCGCTCGCGATCGCTATCGGAACTTCGCACGGCGCTTATAAATTCAAACCGGGGCAGAAACCGCAACTTCGTTTCGACATTCTCGAAGAAGTAGGCAAACGCCTGCCCGGCTTCCCCATCGTTCTGCACGGCGCTTCGTCCGTTCCGCAGGAGTTCGCGAAAACGATTAACGAATTCGGCGGCAAAATGCCCGACGCGATCGGCATTCCCGAAGAAATGCTCCGCAAAGCCGCGACGATGGCCGTATGCAAAATCAATATCGATTCCGACCTTCGTATGGCTTGCACCGCGGCGGTTCGTCAGCATATGTTCGAACATCCCGACCATTTCGATCCGAGACAATACCTCGGCGACGCGAGAGCGAACGTTCAGAAGATCGTCGAACACAAACTCGTCGACGTTCTCGGCTGCGCCGGCAAAGCGGACGAATGCAGATAATCCGATAAATTCACATATTAAAAAAAGCGTTGAACAAACGCTTTTTTTATTGCCGTTTTTATTGGCTTTATTTCATTGTTATACCACCGTTGTGAATTATCGGTTGAAATTTTATCTGCTTAAAAAATCCATACCCTTGAAAACGACGTCGTTTATCACTTCGTCCTTTATGCCGTAATATATGATTTTCCCCTCCCTTCTCACGTTCACCGCTCCCACCGACCGCAGAATTCTCAGTTGATGACTGAGCGTGGTCTGATTAAGCCCGATCGTCAGGGCGAGGTCGGTTACGCACATTTCGGAAATCGCCAGCGCGCAAAGAATTTTCAACCTTGTTTTATCGGAAAAAAGCGAGAAAAACCCCACGAGATCGTCCAGGACTTCCTCGCAAGGAAGATAATCGCCCACCATATCGAACGTCTTTTTGTCTATCATAAGCGTCGCGCAACCCATTTTTCACCTCACGTCTATTTTATGCCGGAACACATACAATCGTATGATAATCGCCGTCCGCGTTTTTATCATCTTAATTATACTATCCGACGTCATCTTAATTATACTATCCGACGGCAAGAACAGTCAACGGAACATAAAATCGAATTTTGTCGCATAAGGTATAATAAAAGAGAATTTTGTTTTTTCGGAGGTATTATGAATTCCAACATCGTTCTTTTAGGTTTGCTCTATCTTTTGTATGCGGACGGCTATATCGGTCTCACGCAGGTTTTGCTTCTCCTCGCGCTCTTATCCACCGCCGCTTATAATTGCGACAACGCTTCGTCGACGAACACAAACAACGTTTTCAATAACTAAATATATGGATTAAAAGCGGGGCTATAAGTCGATTATCCGCCGTTTTTTTAACGACAATAAAACGAAAAGCCGCCCGCGGAAAATTCCGCGGGCGGCGATAAAACGAAATTCAAAACGGGACAAGCCCGACATTTTGAGATAAGCCCGACTTTCGTAACAAGCCCGACCTTTTGAGATAAGCCCGACTTTCGGAACAAGTCCGACCTCTCACTTCTCGTAAACTTCCTTTTTAAGAACGCCGATAAAAGGAATGTTGCGATAAAGTCCGTTATAATCCAGACCGTAACCGACGACGAATTCGTTGGCGACCTGAAAACCCGTGTAATCGATCTGCACGGGGATTTCCCTTCTCGACGGCTTATCTAAAAGAGCGCACACCTTAACCGATTTCGGCGAACGCGTTCCGAAAAGTTTCAGAAGGCAATTCATCGAATATCCGCTGTCGACGATATCCTCAACGATTATCACGTCCTTTCCGCCGATTTTCCCGTCGATATCCTTGATGATTTTAACTTCGCCCGACGAATTCACGCCCGCCCCGTAACTGGAAATGGACATAAAATCAACCATAAGCGGCAAATCGATCTGCCTTATCAGATCGGTATAAAACAAAACGCTGCCCTTCAGAACGCCGACGATTACCGGCTCTTTTCCCGCGTAATCTTTTTCGATCCGCGCCGCGAGTTCCGCCACTCTTTTCTGAATCTGTTCCTCGGTGATAAGCGTTTTTTCCAAAACTTCGTTATACATTTCTTCTGCTTCTCCTTAATGTCTGTCGCATATACTACATTGTAACACATTCTTTGTGTTTTTGTCTACTTTAATAGCGTCGGAAATTTCAATTCCGCAAATAATAAATACCTTTTCGTCTTTCGCGAGAAGCAGAATTTTATCCCGCTCCCTTTCGGGGATTTTTTTATCGATGAAATATTCTTTCAGTTTTTTCGTTCCGCCGCCGAACTTCTCAAAAGTGTCGCCCTGTTTTCTCGTCCTTAAAACCGCGCCATGCGGAATCTTCATAAAGTCGGCTATAAGTCGATTATCGGCTCTTTTTACGTTGCAATCGCCAATAATTTCGAAACGATACGCCTTGCCCTGAAAATCGAACGTTCCGAGCGAAAACGGCATTTCGAAATCTCTTGTCTCCTCTTTTTTATAAAAAGTTATCTTGCCGTAATCTTTCACCGCGATAACGCCCTTCGGGAGCGTTACCGATTTTCCGTTTTCGGCGTTTCTCAGCGAATACGCCGATTCGAGATGAATTTTTTCGTAATCTTTCTTTATTCCGAGTTTTTTCATCGCGATAGTCGCGGAGCGCATAAAAACCGGCTTCGGC
>CAVJNC010000096.1:0-8362 GCA_963650905.1 Subdoligranulum sp. APC924/74 | reverse complement strand
TGGAATCGGAACGAACGTACAGCCAACATTTTCCGTTTATGACGGGATAATCTTTCCCGCTCGCCTTGGATATGAAAGCAAAAATCGTGGTAACGACGGAAAAAGCAAGGAATATCCAAAGCAAGATATCAACGATCCGTTTTATTGTGTTTTTTGTCTTTTTATTTTCAGCCATATTTTCACTCCGAAAAGGCGATAGTTATAAGTAAACCGCCTTGTTTATTTGCCTGATTTTTAAAATGAAGCCGACAAACCCGCTTTTAACGGGAATGTCGGTTCCATTTACCGTTACTTTTTTATTAAGCCTGCGCGGCTATTGTCATCGTAAGGTTTTTTATCGATTATGCTTACGCAGGGGTGGAAGCGACGAATGTTACCTTTAACTTAACGTCGTCAAGATTGCTTGAATCTACCGTTCTCGCATATGTATACGTAGAAGCGGCGGAATCTACGACATAGAGACCGGAAACGCTTGCGCCGCTTGCAACCGATGCTACGCTGGTTCCGTTAGCGTCCGTGTAATAGTATTTTTCGGCTTCGGCATTTCCCGTTGCCGCCTTATATGCGGTATATGCGTTTATTCCTCCGGTTTCGATGAGAGCGCCGTCATAGTATACGCGCATCGTCACGGCATATGCGGCTGTTTTGCCTGTCTGAGGAATTGTAAGCCCTGTCTTAACGAGACTTGCGCAATCTTCCACGCCGTTATTATCATCGTTATTCTTTTTCCCTGCAAGGTTTAACGTTCCGAGATAGTTATCAGAAGATACAACGGTTGTTGACGTATCGGTGATATTTAAGCCGTAGAAGTCTACGGAAACCGCCTTGTTGATTGTTTTGCCTTCCGTAAACGTTCCGGACAAAGTAATCGTCAGAGTCTGATTCGAGAACGCCTGACCGTCTCCCGCGATATATACGGTATAGTCTCTATAATAAACAACCGTTTCACCGTTTGAAACAGATTCGTAATTAAGAGTAGCGGCACTATTCTTCTGCGTGCCGGTTTCAAGGTTGATGTTTTCCGCGTTACCGACGCGCTTTAATCCGTTTGGGTGATTTGTGTAATCGGTACTGTGCGTAGAAGCAAAAAGCGTCGTCGAAGTCGTTTCGTTAAAATTGTAGTCCGTCGTTTTTACGCCGTCCGCAGGAAGCGTACCGCCGGACGTGATAACTATAGAACCTTCGGCCTGAGCCTTAACCTGCATGCCGGAAGCGGTTACCGTTTTGTTCATCGAGAACCATGCGTAGGTCGACGTGCAGAGCATGATGGCGGAAAACGCCAGAGTGCAAATTGAAACAATAAGTTTTTTCATGAGTTTACTCCTTGAAATAAAAATTTTTTATTATAATCTGCTTTTGCAGAGATTATCCGCGCCGTTGCCTTTCGAAAAGATTATCCGTTTAACTTACGGAAATCATTCGGCAGCGCTTAAAACGTTAATTATCCGTTTGACTTATGAAAATCATTCGGCAGCGCTTAAAACGTTGAATTTCATATCGATTTTGAACTGTCCGCCGATAATGTCGTCGGTACACTCCGGATCGTTGCCCTCGAGCCATATCACGACGGTGATTTTCATCACGTCGTTCGGTTGAAAACCGCTCTTCTCCATTCTCATAACCGTATTTTTGGAAACGAAAGGAGCGGTGTTCGGTTCGGGCAGATATTCGCCGTTTTCATCCTGCGAGGAAGACACCCTCGCGTAATCGGTCTTTTCGGTCGCCGAGCCGTTGACCGAAGTCATCAACCGCAACCTCACCGCTTTTTCGATATCCATCGTCATATTGACTATGACTATGGAATAATCGAACGTTATCGCTTTTTTACCCGCGTTTTTAAGATAAAACGTGTAACAAAGATAGTTGTCGCCGTTATCCTTGCCGTCGATCGCGCCGAGATCCAGTTTATCGAGCGAAGCGCCGTCGATATTGGTTATGATTTCGGTCGCCTTGCAATCGAGCGAGGACGTGGGAGTTTTGAAATCCCGCGTTTCCGACAGCGACAAGCCATACTCTATATAATTATATTTGTTGACGGCAATGGTGAAATTGCCGAATTTCGAATACATCAGCGACGCTACGTAAACGATCGCGAACACGGCGACAAGGAGCGAAACTATTTTCAAAATAAGCCGTCTCGTCCGCTTTTCTTTATCGAGTATTCTGGCTCTTTCGCGAACGGAAAATCTTTCTTCTGTTCTCGCCATATATTCACTCGTCCTCGTCGACGCGCTCTGTTATTTCCCCGAGGGAAAGAGACTCGCCCGCCGTTGATAAAAAGCCGTAACATTCCGCGCCGCCCGTCGCCTTTTTATATTCGTCGGCGGCTTCGACGATAACGTCGATTCCCATTTCCGAAACGAACGAAACGAAGGAAACGAACAATCTGCGGCCGCTCTCGTCTTTCGTCCATTCCGCGACGGAAGGATCGGTGTAAACAATATCGGGCATTATCTTCGCGAGTTTAGTCACGGGGAAATCTTCCTTTCCGCAACCTCTCACCGCGGTTTTTATTCCGAGCGCTTTCACGTCCGCCACGGCTGTAACCGCCGCCGACGTCTCCGCTTCGATTAAGGACGACGGAAATTCGACGCATATTCTGCGCCTTATATCGCCGCTTTCGTTTTTCGTCAGGCTTTTAAGCGTTTCGTAAAAATCGATTCGCCCGACAAAAGCCGCGGGACAACGCACGGATATGAAGTCGACCTGCTTGTCGAGTTCCTTAAACGTTTCGAGAACTTCAGCAACGCGCGCCACCGAATTTTTAAAAAGTTTGAGTCCGCATTCCCCTTCGTCGCTCACGCGGGTGTAATAATTTTCGGGCATTTCGCCTTTAACCGTCGAATGAATGACCGTTTCCGCGCGATAAGCCTTATGCCTGTTTTCGTCGAAATCCGCGACGGGGAAAAAACGGAACTCTATGGGGCGCACGCCCGAAGCCGCCGCCCGACGAACGTCGTTTTCAAATTTATCGGTTCCTGCCATAAGTACCGCTCCTTTAACCGATTTTTTGCAAAACAAAAAGGATAGCCTTTTTGCACGTTAATTGCAACTGGCTATCCTTCGCGGACCCTATAGCTTTGCGTCCCACGCTTTCGCGTAGTTTGCCTAAATTCAATTTTGCCGAAGGCGATAAACAATCTCCGATTATCGATAACGTTGATTACCGACCTGACGTTGTATTTGCACAACGCCCGATTATCGAGTTGACGTTTTATCTTGTAAACGCCCGATTATCGAGTTGACGTTATATTTGCACAACGCCCCGATTATCGAGTTGACGTTATATTTGCACAACGCCACGATTATCGAATTGACGTTTATCTTCTCAACGCCCCGATTATCTGCCGTTACGCCCCACTGACAATGCCATTATATATTGTTTTTAAAAGGTTGTCAAGCGTTTTTAATCATATTCCCGAATTTTAATCATATTCCTGAATTCAGCCGATAAAATACGCCGATTATAACCGATTATATGCCGATAAGACACGCCGATTATTCCTCGTCCGACGGTTACGTTACGCCGAATTGCTACGTAGTCGTCGATATTTCCGCTATCTTAATGCCGTCCTTCGTTATTTCGAACTTGTTTACCGATTGGAAATAATCGCCCTCGTCCGTGAATTTCTGCTCTCCGTTGAAGTAAATCTGATAACCGTATTTGTATTCGTCTTTGCTGTCGTCGTCATCGAACAGACACACCAGAAATTCTACCGTATCGTCCGTTTCGAGAGCGTCGGTTATGTAAATCTTATAAATTCCGTAACCGTCGCATTCGTTTTCGTCCCTGACGAATTCCACTTTTACGGAAAAAGCAGATCCGGTCGACTCCGGCGCGATCACCGAATACTGCATAAGTCCGCCGTCGGACTGAATCGAAGCATCTTCCTGCTCCGCGGCGATTTGATCCTGCGTGCGGTAATCTATTTTAGAAAAGGTATCGGTAACCAACTTATTGTCTTCATTCGTGCCGATAATCGTTTCCGTAGTTCCGTCGCTGTTGGCGGCGATATCCAGATATATAAGGTACGCGCCGTTCTTGCCCGAAACCGAACCCAACGCGTATTCGCCCGCGTTTACCGGAATTTCGAAATAATACAACGAATTATTCGTCAACGCGGAAGGATCCGTAATCCACTTACAATCGAATTCAAGCGTATAATCGCTGTTCCCTCCGTAATTATCAGTCTCATCGTCGGCATAGTAATAATAATATATGCCGCCTTTAGAATAGATTTTGCTTATCTCTCTTATCCGCGTTATTTCGCTTCCGCTTCTCGTTATGACGTGCAAAGAGAAAAACGTGTCGTTACCGGTAAAATAAGTGCCTGCAAAAAAGTTTATCGTTCCCCTCTTGCCGACGTGAAAGTCTATACAGTCCTCGGGGAATTGGTATTCGGCATAGGTATTTTTCTTTATCGTTACGTTTTTTGCCGTTATTATATGGTCCATCGATATTTTTGCGTCCATAAAGTGCAGACCGTAAACGTAACTCGAACCGCTTAACGTCTCCGATAAACTTTTGATCGCCGTCTGATACGCTTCGCTGTTTCCGGTATACTTAGTTCTGCCCGAAGCCCCTTCGGTATAAATCTCAGAGAACGCATTATTGACGTAAGAACCGTTTATGTTCGATATAGCGAACTTCGACACACGGATATCGCCGTAAGCCTTTTCCTTAATATTGTTGGCTAAAGAAACGGCGTCCTCCACGTTTGCGCCCGCAATTATATAACCGGTATTTTCTTCCGAAACGGAATAATCTCCGTTCGCATTGTCGTCGAGACCGACGCGGATCGGGAAATAGGTGTCGGATCCGTTTTTCTTTTTCTCTATCGTTGCAAGCGTAACGCTTACGCTCGTCGTTTCGCTATATGCGTTATAACTGACGGAACTTGCTTCTTCAAGCGTTGCACCTTTTTTACTGCTGTTAACCCTCCAAGGAGGAGTTAAAGTTTGGTCGCAATAGACATAATCCCGCCTTGTATTATTTGGTTGTACTATATACAGATTTCCGTTATCCAGATAAAACTTATATCCCCCTGAAGACACATTTAATTTTCCGTTACTCAAATAGTTTACTGAAACTAATCCTAAACATTGCGTATCCCCTGCTACTTGGAGATAAAAACCACCGTCGTCCGATTTATCCTTCACGACAAATAACGTAGCATCGGCTGAATTTGAGGTTACGCCTAAACTGCCAACATTGACTGTCATATAATTATTATTGTATTTTATCCTGTATTTGGTTTCCGACGTACCGCTTGATACAGTCCATACGCTGCCATAATATATACAACGTTGCGCACCATCGGTATCGGTTGTATATATCTGGTCGTCGGTTTTTTCCCATACCGTTGCCCCCGCGGAAGACACGACAAGCGCATTATCTTTCAGATTGACATACCGTTCGGTTTCGTCCGCATAAAACGCATCGTTTGCGCTTATAACGTTTCTTAATTTAAGATAGCCTTCATCGGTTAAACTCCACACGGTGCTTGCGGAAGTAGAATTTACGATATCGTTTGTTCTGACGTCGTAACACATATAGTTTTTTGTTCCGCTATTCGCATTGCAGATATAAAAACCGTTTATCGTATCGGTTTTCCCCGTTTTCCTTATGGTCGTCGTTATAAACTTCGAACTTGCGCCGTACAATTTTTTGTACTCATCGCCCACTGTGTTTTTGCTTTCGTCGGTAATATATGTAAAATGGAAACTACCCTCTTTGTCCGAATAATAGGTAGACAAAGTAACCGTATACGTTACTCCCGCCGACGTAAATTGATAGGAAGACATACTGATATCTTTCTTCGATTCCGACTCTATAATTTTACCGTTCTCGTCGTAAACTTCCAGTTCGTTATATTTTCCGTTCTTCGTCGCGCTTGCCTTTCCTTCGAAATACGTAAGCCGGTCGAAAATATCTTTCATATCTATACTTGCGCCCCAGGACTGACTTCCGTCCGGATTAAGTTCTTTTACGAAATCGCCCAAAGACGTTACCGCTTCATCGGTATCCGGATCGTAAATATACCCGAACATACCGAACCCGCTTTTCGCCGTCGTTCCGCCGGATATCGTACAATCGTTAAGATATACGCCTTTGATGTTCGTAGTCGTGTAAACATGCCCCGCAAGATAGCCCGCATAGGCAATCTTTTCGGCGGAACCGGAATCGGGATCGATAAGGTGCTGATCGTCGTCGTGAGATTCGGCGATTTCGTTTTTGTCACCGTATTCGCCTATCTTCAGATCCGCAAGATCTATATTAACGCAGGAAAAAAAGATATCTTTTATGGTCGCGAATTTGGTTTCGCCGTTTTTATCGACCGCGCTCTTGCCGACGCAACCGAAAACGCCGATATCGCTCGTGGTTCTCGTAACGGTCTTCTCCGTAACGCTCTCGTCCGCGCCCGTTATTTTCACGTTGACCGTGGACCGGGAAACTATATGAAGGTTTTTGATTTCTATGCCTTTGCCGTCGATTTCGCCGATGAAAGGCACTTCCGAAGAACCTATCGGCATTAAAGCGTTGTCGCCCGAATAACACTGCATATTGAGCGATTTACAGAGTTTCGGCGTCTTGTTTCCGTTTTCGTCGGTCTCGTATTCGCACGTTCCGTCGTCGTAATAAGAGT
The DNA here is from genome assembly GCA_963650905.1 of Subdoligranulum sp. APC924/74. GTDB lineage: Bacteria > Bacillota > Clostridia > Christensenellales > Borkfalkiaceae > UBA10281. The sequence continues at coordinate 1,715 of CAVJNC010000096.1, read as the reverse complement.
AAACGTAATAAACGCCCTCGTTATTCTCGTCAAGTTCGGCCCCTATCCGAAAATACAAATATTCTTTGCCGAACAACGCTTTCACGGCGTTTTGCCCGCTCGTTAACGGAAGAGCGGTGGTTCTCTGGAAGAACTCCACCATGTGATAATAATGCACCGGGCGCGTGATTACGAAAGGATCGTCTTCCGATCCGCTCCCGCTGTGAAAATACTCTTTTATCAGTCCGCCGTCTATTTGCGGCGAAACGGAATTCGAGGAACCCGTAAACCACGCAAAAGTTACGTTCGTCACGAAAAGCGCGGCGAGCGCGGCTATTACCGCAATAGTTTTTGTTTTGAAATTCTTCATTAAGTTACCTCGTTTATCCGATCGTAATCGTGCCGATATCGTTCGAAAACGTTATATCGTCGTCGTCCGCGCTTCCGCCGCTCTGAAACTCGCTTATCAGATCTTTTTCATAATCGAACACTATATAAAACACCAACGCGTTTTTTTCCGTCGCGTCGTAATCGCAAACGCCGTTTTCAATCGCGCACATATAATCCGCGTACTGCCCGGAGTTTATCGTAAGCGTTATCTCTTGACTGTCGCCGAAAGTTTCCGCGACGTAATTCGCGTTTTCATAAGCGGCGGTATGCGTAAGATCCCGCACGCCGTTGAAAATCTGAACGTTATCGCTGTTCTCGGTTTCGTCCGGATGGGGCGTGAACGTATCTTTTTCTACGTTATCGCCGATTTTTAAGCCGAAAGCGACCTTGACCGAAACGACGGAGGAAATTTTCGCTGCCGCTTTTACGCCCGTGAGCGGAACGGTTACCGTGAGCGTTCCGTCCGACGGAATTCCTTCCGCCGCAACCCTGAAAAAGAGCGGCGTATTAACGTTTTTATCGGTGAGAATCGCGTCGTATTTCATCATTTCGTAAGTTTGCGAAGAATCGGCGGAACTGCAGACGACTCCGTTATCGGTATACCTGAAAACGTGGCTCTGCGTTATGCCTATCGATTTTTCGCTGCCGACTTTCACTATCGCTCCGTTAACGCTCGCCGCTTTGTTTTCCGAAAACCAACCGAAAGACAAACGCAGATAAGACGCCGCAAATACGAACAGGCAAAACACAAAAATCACGCGCAATATAGCAATCGATACTTTTGTTTTCTCCATTTTTCTCCTTTGCCGTTCCGCGATTTGCGAATAAAAAAACAGCCGTTGCGACCGAAATTAACTCGGTAGTTGCAACTGGCTGTCTTATAATCCTTAATATAATAATTTACAGACCCTGTAGTTTTGCGTCCTAAGATTTCTCTTAGTTTGCCTTTTTATTGAACTGACTGCATTATACCACGCCTTAAAAATCTTGTCAAGCGATTTTTCCCGATGATTCCGAAGATTTAATGACAGGCTTGTTAAAATTTTGATTTTTTTCGATGATTCCGAAGATTTGACGGCAGGTTTGTTACGAGTTGAAAAAACGTTGCCCGCAATGTCCCGAATCGCCTCGAACCGTATCGAAACGCATTTAAACGCATTTAAACACCGCGAGTTATAGGTTTTCTTCTTCCGAGAAGTAGCGATAAACTGCCGCGAGTTATAGGTTTCCTTCTTCCGAGAAGTAGCGATAAACTGCCGCGAGTTATAGGTTTTCCTCCGAAAAATAGCGATAAACCGCTGCGAGTTATAGGTTTTCTTCTTCCGAAAAATAGCGATAAACCGCCG
>CAVJNC010000095.1:3419-8392 GCA_963650905.1 Subdoligranulum sp. APC924/74 | reverse complement strand
GTTTACCGCGCTTGCCGTTCCGTTCTGAACTTCCTGAACCTTATATGTAAAATTCGCCATATGCTCCGGGTAAACCACTTCTTTAAGATAGTCCGTTTTTCCCTTATCCGCAAGCATTTTTTCAAGTTCGGGCGCGGCGTCGAAATGACTTTCGAGTATTTCTTTCTTATAGCCGACGATAAACATTATGTCGGTTATTCCGCTGTTTACCACCTCTTCCGAAATGACCTGCAAAGCGGGCTTATTGAGAATGGGAAGCATAGGCTTCGGGACTGCTTTTGTGAAAGGGAGGAACCTCGTTCCGTAACCGGCAACAGGAATCACCGCTTTTTTTACCGTTAAACTCATTTTCACCTCTTTCCGTCGTTGGCAAAAAACGCCTCGAACGGATTATTTTGAATATTTTTTTTCTATTTCGCTGATTTTAGCAATTCTCGCAAGGTGTCTGCCGCCTTCGAATTCTGTGGTTAAAAACGCCTCGACGATATCGATCATAACGCCCGAGCCGATAACTCTCTCGCCGAAAGCGATAACGTTCGCGTCGTTGTGCATACGCGTCGCGCGGGCCGAAAAACTATCGTGGCAGTGCGCGCATCTTATCCCTGGGACTTTATTTGCGACGATTGACATGCCTATGCCCGTTCCGCAAATGAGAATTCCCCTGTCGTAACCGCCGAAAGCGACCGCTTCGGCAACTTTCGCGCCGTAATCGGCATAGTTGCACGATTCCGCGGTGTAAGTTCCGAAATCGGTAAATTCATAACCGTTTTTTTCAAGATAAGCAATAAGCGCGGGTTTAAGATAAATGCCTGCGTGATCGCATCCGATTGCAATTTTCATTTAAAACACCTCGAATTTATTTTTCTTATTTAATTTTCGTATTTTTTACAAGCTTTTGAGAGCCTGTTCATAATTCCCACGTCGACGTCGCTGCCTGTTTCCACTTCGAACGCGATGATCATATCCGCCAAACCTTCGCTTTCGTGAAGTTTGTCGTAAAGATTGGAAGCGATTTCTTCCGCCGTGCCGCCGAGCCTTAAAACGTTGCCTTTTATCTTCGGCAAAACAGCGTCGTCGCACATAAAATACGGATTTTTACCCTCGGAAACGAGTTCGTCGTATAACTTCTGGGCGAGTTCCGTCTGGTCTCTTTTAAAAAGCGCGGTTTCGCATTTCGGGCAATAATGGCGGTATTTCATTCCCGGCGCGCGGATTTTGTCGGTGGGCTTGTTCTGCGAATAAGCGCATTTGCCGACGACCGCTTTTATCATATCCGCGGTAACGAGTCCGCTTCTCAAAATTATCGGCGTATCCGTAGTGACGTCCAGAACGGTGCTTTCTATACCGCCGCTGCATTTTCCGCCGTCGAGAATAAGAGGAATTTTACCCTGCAGATCCTCGTAAACGTGCATAGCCGTGACGGGGCTCGTGTGTTTCGACACGTTTGCCGACGGCGCGGCGATCGGAACGTCGACCGCTCTTAAAAAAGCCTGCGCCGCTTCGCTCGACGGAATTCTTATTCCAACCGTATCGAGACCGCACGCGGCTACGGGGCTTATCATTCCCTTGCTTCTGTAAACCATGGTGAGAGGCCCGGGAAGAAACGCCTCTCTTAACTTATAAACGTAATCGTAATCGACGTAAACGAGTTTATCCGCGTCGTAATCCTTATGGACGTGAACGATCAGCGGGTTATCCTGCGGTCTGCCCTTCGCCTCGAAGATTTTCTTTACCGCCTCGTCGCTGTATGCGATAGCGCCCAGTCCGTAAACCGTTTCCGTAGGGAAACCGACGAGTTCGTCGTTTAAAATATATTTCTTCGCGAGTTTAAGCGAATCCTCGTTTACGCCCGAAATAATCGTATCGTACATATCAGAACACGTCTCCGAAACCGTCGTCGCCCTCGGGCGGAACGTCGTTGTCCGCCGCAGGGGGAATATCTCCGCCCGAAATCCTGTTGAAATCGCTTTTTCTCGTTCTTTCGCCCGGGACTTGAATATCGTTTATATAAGAAGCCGGCGGATTGATGAACTTGGAGTTTTCGCCCTTGAAGAGAAGGTCGAAATCTCTGCATTCGCCCGCTCTGTTCTTCGCGATTATTATCTGCGCGACGTTCTTTTTTACCTTTCCTTGTTCGAGTTCTTTCTCCTCGGCGGCAAGGTCTGGCCTGTGAATGAACATAACTATATCCGCGTCCTGCTCGATCGCTCCCGATTCGCGGAGGTCGGAAAGAACGGGCTTCTGCCCTTTTCTGCCGGTTACGAGACGGGATAACTGCGAAAGCGCAATGACGGGAATATCGAGTTCCTTGGCTATCATTTTCAAGCCTCTGGAAATTTCGGTTATTTCCTGCTGACGACTGTCGCTGGGTTTGATCGCGTTCATGAGTTGAATATGGTCGACGACCACAAGGTCGAGTTTTCTCTCGCGGCTTTTAAGCCTTCTGCATTTGGAAAGAATTTCGGCGCACGTTGTCATGGACGTGTCGTCGACGAATATTCTCGTGTCGTTGAGAATTTTCTGCGCCTGCCAGAGTTTCTGCCAGTCCTCGTCTTCGAGTTTGCCTTTGAGCGCGCTCTGGTTCGAAACGTTCGCAACGGAACACATCATTCTCTGCGCGAGTTCCTCTTTCGTCATTTCGAGCGCGAAAACGGCGCAGACCGCCTTTTCTTTTATGGCGATATTCTCTACGATATTCATCGCGAGCGTCGTTTTACCGATAGAAGGTCTCGCGGCGAGAATGATGAGATTGCCCGCGTGCAAACCGTTCGTCAACTTGTCCAGTTCGGTAAAGCCCGTTTTCAGCCCCTGGAAATAGTCCTTGTCTTTCTGTATTTTTTCATACTTATCCAGAATGTCGTTAAAAGCGGTGTTTATGTTCGAAAGAGAACTCGTATCGAGTTGTTCCGAAATATCGTAAATACACTTTTCCGCAAACGCGACCGACTTTAAATAATCGGTGGAATTTCTCGATTCGTCGGATATTTTATCCGCGCTCCGGATAAGTTTGCGAAGAGTACTGTCGCGCTTGACGATATCGAGATAATACGCGTAATTCGCCGCGGAGGGAGTAGTTCTCGCAAGCGACGTGAGATAATCCATTCCGCCCGCTTTCTCGAGCGTGGCGTTTTTCTCCATCGCGTCCGAAAGCGTGACGAGATCAACGGGAGTGTTTGCCGCCGATATCTGATACATCGCCGCAAAAATAAGTTTATGCGACTCGAGATAGAAATCCCCCTCTTTAAGTTTTGAAATTATTTCGTACTGCAATTCCATATCTATGAGTATAGAACCGAGAACGGACTGCTCCGCCTCGAGATTATACGGCATAGCGTTGGTTTTTATCTGCGGCATATTATCCCTCTTTTATCCGGCTTTCCGGAATTTTCTTATAAACTGTTCGTTATAAACTTTCGAATTCGGCGAGCGTGTCTTCAAAAGACTTCATCGCCGCCTTGAAAGCGTCTTTCTTCGTGAGATCGACGCCTGCGAGTTTAAGGAGTTCGACGGGACTGTCCGATCCGCCGGAAGAAAGGAATCTGAAATAATCTTCCACGGCTTTGTCGCCCTCTTTATAAATTCTCTCGGCGATGGAAATCGCGCTGATTATGCCGGTAGCGTACTTATAAACGTAAAACGCGGTGTAAAAATGCGGAATTCTCGCCCATTCGTATGCGATTTCGTCGTCGGAAACGATTCCGTCGCCGTAATACTTTTTGTTGAGTCCGAGATATTTTTCGTTGAGATAATCTTTCGTGAGCGGAACGCCCTTTTCGCATGCGTCGTGAGCGATATACTCGAATTCCGCAAACATCGTCTGACGGAAAAGCGTGGTACGGATCATATCCATATAATAAGAACAAAGGTATTTTTTGAGTTCTTTGTTATCCGTATTCCTGAGAAGATATTTGAGCAGAAGCACTTCGTTCACCGTGCTTGCGACTTCCGCGACGAATATCTTATAATCCGCTTTCGACTTAGGTTGAGTCGCTTCCGATTTGTAAGAGTGAATCGAATGGCCGAGTTCGTGCGCGATCGTGAATATATCGTGGATAGTCGGCTGATAGTTAAGAAGAACGTAAGGATGCGGCATGGCGTAAACGCTTATGCTGTACGCTCCGCTTCTCTTTCCGTCCGTTTCTTCAACGTCTATCCAACCGTTATCGTGCGCCGTCTGAAGAAGTTTTCCGTAATCTTCGCCGAGAGGCGCAAGTCCCTTCTTAACAAGTTTAAAAGCGTCCTCGTAAGAAAGTTTGAGGTCGTCGTTTTCAACGAGCGGCGTGTAAATGTCCCACATATGCATTTCGTCGAGACCGAGAACTTTTTTACGGTCGTTTATATATCTGTGCATAAGCGGCAGTCCTTCGTTAACGCTCTCGAGAAGATTTTCGTATACGTCGGGCGTAACGTCCTCGTTTTCGAGAGCCTTGGAAAGGCAACTGTCGTATTTCCTCACTCTCGTAAGGAAAACGTCCTTGTTTACGTTGCCGATATAGGTCGCGGCGATCGTGTTGATAAGCGAAATATAAGCGTTATAATACGCCTTGAACGCTCTTTCTCTCACGTCTCTGTCCTTATCCTGAAGCATAAGCCCGTAAACGCCGTGAGTCACTTTGACTTTTTCGCCCCTTACGTCGATCGTCGGGAAAGGCAGATCGGCGTTGTCGATCATTCCGAAGATATCGTGAAATCCGCCGAAAACCTGTCCGCCCATGGCGAGAATGTTCTCGCTCTCCTTGGAAAGGACGTGTTTCTTGCTCTTAAGAAGGTTTTTGAGCATATAATCGTAATCCTTGAAATCGGGATCGGCGATTATTTTTTCGAGTTTTTCGTCCGGAATCGAAGTGATTTCGGGCGTGATGAAAGACGTACTCGAACTGTAAGAAATAATCACGTTTTCGACTCTCGTCAAAAGAGCGTTCGATTCGGAATCTCTCGCGTCGAGGTCCTTTTTCATGTAAGCGTAAACGTCG
>CAVJNC010000095.1:0-3409 GCA_963650905.1 Subdoligranulum sp. APC924/74 | reverse complement strand
ATCTCCATTTGAGATTTTCCGCGACTTCGCTTCTTTTCTTTGACATTTTTATATCCTCCGAATGTTTTTTACTTAATCCTGTTCAAAATCGGCGAAAACTCCGTCGTCCGATTTCAATCCGTAAGCGAGCAGAACGTTCGCGTGCGTGACGTATCTGATTATGTCTCCGTTTTTAAAATCCGGCATCGGCTTTTCCTTGTCGACGAGAACGTTTCTCCGCATATATTCCTGAGTTTTATCCGACCACTCGAGAACCGCCATAACGTGAAAATCCACGTTGCCGACTTCGTTTATATACGATTCGTTCTGCAAAAAAGTGCTTTCGTTTAAAATCTTTCTGCCGATTTTGATATCGTCCATCAACCTGAAGTAATATTTGGCGCGTTTATAAGGTATCCCGAGATAAATAAACGAAAACACCACCTCTATACCAGATATCAGACAAACGATGAAAAGGTAAAGATTTTTACGCGATTCGAGTTCGCTCGTCGAAATATACGGCATGCGCAGGAACAAAACGAAAACCGCCGCGCAACCGATAACTCCGACCGCAAGCACGGCAAAATATATCGCGAGCAATTTTTTCTTTAATTTCAGAGCGTTTTCGTAATCTTTATCGCTGTAAACGTTCGTCATTTAGTTTTTTCTCCCGTTTCCGGCTTTCGCGCCGAATAATCCTAAAATAAAATTATCTATTTTCATCACCGCGTTATAATAAGAGGTGATACTGCTTTTTCTCTTTATCGCCCACTCTGGAACGACGCCTATGACCGACGTTATATCCCTTGTTCCTATATCGGGGCTTCTGCTGTCTTTACTCTCGTAACGATTGTCGCCCATAACGAAGATTTTACCTTCCGGAACGACGGTCGTCGGAAAATTTTCGTGCTTTTTCGCCGAAGAATAGTAGGCGTAAGGCTCGCTGAGCGGCGTGAAATCCGTTTCGCCTTTCTTTTTTCTGTAAACGACGTCGTCGCTTATATAAATCGCGTCGCCGGACAAAGCGATTACCCTTTTAATGTAATTGGTTTCGCCCGTTATTTCGATAACCACAACGTCGCCGTAGTCGGGCTCGGCAAACTTATCCATCAGAAGCCAGTCGCCGTCGTCGATCGTCATATTCATCGAATTTCCGTCGATATTCACAGGTAAAATCCAGACTCTCTGCACGATTGAAAAAGCAAGCATAGCGACGATAAGCGCGATAAGCGCGATATCGGCGAAAGAAAAGAATTTTTCCTTCGGCGCGCCGATAAGCCTTTCGTCTATTACAAAATTGTCAGTCCGCTTAATGCCGTTTTCCATTTTAAATCAATAAAATATTATTAACCACGTATTTGCCGCCGGATTCGATTCTGAGCGCGAAAATATCTTCGTATTTTCTTATGCTCATTCCCTCGGCGGATTTGAATTCGCTCAGTCTTACGATCACGTTCTGCCAGAACTTGCCGCTTTTGAGTTCCGTGGAATATGTAAACTCCTTAACTCCCGACGGCGTATCGACCATAAACACGAACCTGATAACGCAGAATTCCGAAGTGAAAAGATCCATTTCGAGAATGGAAGAATCGTCCGCCGCACAACAGGGTTCGCTGAACTTGTAACTTATCAGACCGCAATGCGAATACGCTCCGTAAATTCCGTCCGCGCCCTTCACCAACTCCAGAAACTTGCTTTCGTCGACGAAAATGCTCTTTTCGGAGGCGTTTTTATCGTAAAACGTTATTCCGTCAAGCCCGTCCGTACCCGAATAAATCAGGTTCGACTTTTTCGACGAAGTGGGTTCGATTTTCTTATAGGCGAGTTTGGAACTCAACGTAAGCCCGTTTTTATAACGGACGACGGCAAAAGCGAAAACGTTTTTCGTACTGCCGTTCGCGACGTATTCGTATTTCATTCTGCCTTCTTCTTCGTTGCCGACGAATCCGCACGAATTCCAGTTTCTTATCGCGGGATTGACGACGCCTTCGTTTATATAGACTTTCGCTTTGTCGATTTTAAGTTCCGTCGAATAATCGAGAGTGAGAGCGAGAAAATTGCCGTCCTGCTCGATCGACAATTCCGGACATTTCGGAAAGACGAACTTCTTTATATCGAACTGACTGTAAAGGAACAACTCCGCGTCCTTTTTGCAATAATCGTCGAGATAGACGTTGAATCCCGGGGAAAAATTGAAAACGTAAGGCACGTCCGCTCTTATTCTCGACAAAGTATCGAGAGATCTGTCGAAATCGAATTCGGTACTGTTTGTCGAAGTTAAAAACAAAATAGGACATTTTACGTATTGCGCGTACGCATGAGCGTCCACGGCGGCGATGTATTTTCTCCTTTCCTCGTTCATCGCGATATCGGAATCGGAAAATTTGTTGATGCCTTTATAAGCCGACCAACCCGCGCCGAACATAAACACGGCGCATTTCACTCTGTCGTCCACGGCGGCGAGTTGCCATGCAATGTTCGCGCCGTTTTTTATTCCGATAACGCCTATTTTTGAAACGGAAGGGTTCTGTTCGGTTAAAAAAGTCAGAGCGTATCTCGCCACCGCCACCCATTCGTACCAGCAGGTTTCTCTCGCGCTCTCGTCAACGTAGTCCATCCTTCTGCCGCGGGTTTCGTAATTCGCGTAAGAAACGGAGTCCGGATAAACGGTGTAATTTTCCGTGTTGTCGCGTTTGCCGTAAAGGTCGACCATAAGGACGGAAAAGCCCATTTTGACGTAATCGATGACTTCTTCGTAATTGATTCTTTCGGTTATTTCGGGAATGTAAAGCAAACACTCGTGAGACAAAGAATCGTCGGGCGTGAAATACTTACCGAAAATACGCACTCTCTCGTTGCCCACCTGCCTGCCAGAAAAAAAGAAATCTCTATGCACGACGTTGTCGTAACGGATTTCGCCGAGCATATTCGACTTCGTGGGAACGGAAGCATCAAAACCTTCCCATAATGAAATTGGAGTTAAAATTACAGATTGTTCGATCATTGTCGCTCCGTGTCCGGACGGATAAAAACGTTATCCGTAACGATATCCGCCCGATTTAAACTATACCTCGTTTATTATACAACATTTTTAAAATTTTTGCGACAAATATTAAGCGTTTTTTTGACTTTTTATAAAATTTTTCACAATTTTCCTCATTTTTCTCCGACGCGATCCGAAACGGCGGAAATTTTTGCGTAAATCGCCCGCGAAGGGGCGGAAAAATTCCCGTAAATGTGGAAACGACGCGATAAAAAAACAATATATTGTGTTTTGATTTTTTCGGAGAAAAACGACTTGATTTTTTTTTGATTTTATAATATTATTTTCAGGCAAAGTTGTTGCGGGGTGAAATCAAATGTCTTTTTGTTCTTTCTCAAAGGAAACGCTGAAAAATTCGTCGACGGTTATCGACAACAAATTCATAAC
>CAVJNC010000094.1:0-8422 GCA_963650905.1 Subdoligranulum sp. APC924/74 | reverse complement strand
GCGACCGGACGAATTTGTCGCGGGCAAAAAAAGGAGGAAAACATGCCGCAGGACGCATTCACGCTTCATCACGCCGCCGCCGAACTGGACGGAATTCTTCGCGGCGCGAAAATAAACAGAGTGTCGCAACCCGACAAGGACGACGTTTATCTCCTCGTTTACACCTCGCGCGGAACGCGGACGCTCGTCCTTTCTTCCAACGCCGAAAACTGCAGAGTCGGGTTTATCTCGAAGGAAAAACCGAACCCGAAAGTCGCTCCCAACTTTTGTATGCTTATGCGCAAACACGTTCTGGGCGCGACGATAGAAAAGGTGGAACAACTCGGCTCGGAAAGAATAATCGCCGTCACGTTCGCCTGCAAAAACGACTTCCGCGACAACGTAAAAAAGATTCTTTACGCGGAAATCATGGGCAAATATTCCAACCTTATTCTCACCGAAAACGGTCTGATTTTAGGTTGCCTGAAAAACGCGCCTCTGGACGTGGCGACTTCGAGAGTTACCTTATCCGGCGCGGAATACAAGTTTCCCAAGCCTCAGGATAAAGCGGATTTATCGGATAAAAGCGCCTCTATAAGCCGATTAACGGCGTTTTCCGGCGACAATCTCGATAATTTTCTGTTCAATAATTTCAAAGGGCTTTCCTTCCCCACGGCGAACGAATTCGCATGCAGGTGCGCCGGCGAAAAGGACAGCGAGAAGTTATACGAAAAACTTTATTCGCTCTATTTCGCCCCGCCGGTCCGCCCGAACGTTGCGGGAGAAGGCAAACTGCGGGATTTTTACGTCTTCGATTATCTCACCGTTTCCGGCGAAAAGAAATATTACGACTCGATAACCGACGGGCAGGACGATTTTTATACTACGCGCGACGTTAAAAAGGGCTTCGCGCTGAAGCAGAAGCAACTGCTCGACAAAATCAACGGTCTGATAAAAAAGAACTCGAAAAAACTCCAGGGCGAAAAGGAAAAAATTCTTTCCTGCGAGGACTACGAAGAAAACAGACTGAAAGGCGAATTGATAACCGCCTATATGTATAAAATCAAAGAGGGGGCGAGCGAGGTTGCGCTCGAAAATTATTACGACGAAAACAAGCCCGTGCAAATCGCCCTCGACAAAAATCTCACGCCCAACGAAAACGCGCAGAGGTATTTCAAAAAATACGCCAAGGAGAAACGCGCGCTCGGAATCGTCGTTCCGCAAAAAGAACAGACGGAAAAAGAACTCGCCTATCTCGGCTCGGTGCGGCTTGAAATTCTCGCCGCCGAAAACGTGACCGACTTCGAGGACGTGGAAAGCGAACTCATAAACGAAGGCATAACTCCCCCGCCGAAATTCCGCAAAAAGCAGGAAAAAGAATCGCCGTACAGGATTTTCGACGTGGACGGATACGTGGTTAAATGCGGAAAAAACAACGTTCAGAACGACAGACTCACCGCGCGCGCGTTCAAAAACGATATGTGGCTTCACACGAAGGGCTACCACTCGTCGCACGTGATAATCGAAACGAAAGGCGGCGAAATTCCCGACGACGTCATCGTGAAAGCCGCGGAGATATGCGCGTTTTATTCGGAAGCGCAAGCCGCGAGCAAAGTTCCCGTGGACTACGCCGAGAAAAAGTTCGTCAAAAAGCCGCCGAAGGCGAAAGCGGGAAGCGTTATTTACACAGATTATTTCACCGTTCTCGTCACGCCGGAGGCTCACGCGGAACTCGCAAAATAACCCGACGAGCCGGTCGCGCGGAACTCGCGAAATAATCGCCCGACATACGACGGATGCCCGTGAAACCCGCAAAATAAACGAATCGGTTTTGCGCGCGAAGCCGACGAAACCAATCGATTACGCAAAAAAAGGAGGAAAAATGAAAATCGGATTTTTCGTAGACGTATTCTACCCGATGATAGACGGCGTTATCAAAGTCGTCGACAATTACGCAAGACTTTTAACGGAAAAAGGCAACGAAGTGATCGTGTTCTGCCCGAACGGACTGACGAAGCACGACGATTCGGTCTACCCCTATAAAGTGGTCAGATGCGAATCGCTTTCGATAGAAAAATACGATTACGTCGTGCCGATGCCCGCGCTCGATCCCAATTTCGCGAGCGAAATCAAAAAAAGCGAACTGGACGTGGTGCATATTCACTCGCCGTTCGCCGTGGGAATGACAGGCAGAACTTTCGCGAGAAAGCGCGGAATACCTATGGTCGCGACCATTCATTCGCAGTATAAACTCGATTTCGAAAGAAACCTGAGGCTTAAAAAAAGCGTCGAACTCGCCATGCGCGCGATAATGCAGGTGTTCAACGCCTGCGACGAATGTTACACCGTGAACGAGGCGATACGCAGCCTTTATATCGAGGAATACGGCTTGACCGCGCCCTGTCTTATCCGTCCCAACGCCACGGCGCACGTACCGATTGAAGATAAAACGTCGGCCTATAAGTTCGTTAACGATATGTTTTCGCTTAAAGACGACGATATCGTTTTTCTATTCGTCGGCAGAATCAATCTTCTTAAAAACCTCGGTTTTCTCATTCGTTCGCTCAAAGTTCTCAAAGACAAAGGCGTTGCATTCAGAACGCTTCTGGTCGGCAACGGACAGGACGAGGACGAACTGAAAGAACTCGCCGAAGAACTCGGCCTTGAAAACGAAATTACTTTCTGCGGGAAAATCGAGAGCAAGGAAACGCTCGAAAAAATCTACGCGAGGGCGAAACTTTTCCTCTTCCCCTCCTTATACGACACGAATTCTCTCGTTCAGATAGAAGCCGCCTGCCAAAGCACTCCGACTCTGTTTTTAAGGGGTGCGAAGACCGCCGGCACGGTGACGGAAAACGTGAACGGATTTTTCGCCGAGCCTTCGGAAGAGGCTTACGCGGACAAAATAATCGAAATTTTATCGGACGAAGAACTTTATAATCTCGTTGCGGCAAACGCGCGGAGAGATTTATATAAGACGTGGAACGAAGTGACCGATATGATCGAAAACGACTACAAACGCCTTATCGCCTCAAAAAAAGACCGGCCTCAAACTTAATCGGACAACTAAGGACAAGCCATAAGTCAATCTATAAGCCGATTAACGCCGTTAAAACGCAAGCAACGCTCATTATGGAACGCCCGCGGACCTTTGGTCCGCGGGCGTTCTTTTTAGGTGGATTATTTCTTTTTCGTCGTGTACCGACAAGCCGAGCAATGCGCGCAATCGCCGCCGCAATCACAATCGTGTTTGCCTTGTTTCTTCCTTATTATCGACGTTACGCTCACTGCAATCACTATGCCGGCGCAAGCAATTATTAAAAGTATTTCGAACACGCCCATTTTTGCTCTCCTTTGATTAATTTATTCAATCAACCCGAATTTATTCGCTTCAAAGTTTTGTCGGATAATTCCAAACACGTTTAACTTTTACGCAAGAACGTTCTGCTTTTCGGCAAGTTTTTTGTTTCTCATAACGATCGCCGCGACCACCGCCGCAACGACGACCGCCCAGATGAACGCCGTCCACCACCAGGATCCGATAGTGTAAACCATAGCGGATACGATATAAGACGTAGCGATCCAGAAGAGGAGCGTCCATTTATAACGTCTCTTATCCTGAAGTTCCGCTTTTGCGGTACCTACCGCCGCGAAGCACGGAATAGTCGTCATGTTGAACGCGATGAACGCAAGCAGTCCCGGAACGGAAATACCCGTTGCAAGAATCATTGCCTTGACCGCGCCGATACCCGCTTCGCTCGTGATGTTAGCGAGTCCGATTTCGGCAGCGACAGCGGGAGTAGCCATAAGGCAGGAGGCGAGCGTTCCGAAAGTGGAAATGACGTTTTCCTTAGCGATAAGTCCCGAAACCGCCGCGAGAACGAATACCCAACCGTATTCGCCGAGTTGACTTCCGAATCCGACGGGAGTGAAGATCGGCTGAACGAGCATCGATATCTTGGCAAGAATACTCTCGTTGATTTCTTCGTCGGCAAGGATATGCCATTGGAAATCGAAGTGAGTGAGGAACCAAATAACGATAGTCGAAGCAAGGATTATCGTGAAGGCTTTCTTTACGAAGTGCTTCGTTTTGTCCCAAAGGTGAGCCATAAGGTTCTTGAACTGCGGCGCGTGATATGCCGGAAGTTCCATTATGAACGGAGGCGTTTCGCCTTTGAGCGAAGTGTTTCTCATAAGCAGAACCGAAACGATCGCGGTTATTATACCTAAGAGATACATCGAGTAAGTGACAAGATCCGCGCTGACGCCCGTACCGATGACAAGCGCGCCGGCAACCGCCGTAAGTATAGGAAGTTTCGCTCCGCAGGAGAAGAACGGAATAACGCGGACGGTCGCCGTTCTTTCTTTTTCGTCCGCAAGCGTTCTCGTGTTGATCATTGCGGGAACGGAACAACCGAAGCCCATGATCATCGGAAGAAACGCTCTGCCCGAAAGTCCGAATTTACGGAACATTCTGTCCAGAATGAACGCGATACGCGCCATATAACCGGAATCTTCGAGAATCGAGAAGAATAAGAACAACACGAGAATCGGAGGAAGGAACGAGAGAACGGAAGTGATACCGTCTATGATACCGTTGTTGATAAGTCCTTTCGCCCAGTCCGCCATTTCGCTGCCGTCAACCGCGCTCTGAATCCGTCCCGCGATTTCGCCGACTATCATGTCGTTCCAGATATTGTTCACCACAACGCCGGGCGAATAAATCGTTCCGTCGTAAATGGTCGCGAGCCATCTTCCGCCGTAATTCAAAACGGGAACTTTGCTTCCGAGACGTCCTTCGTCGTCGGCGACGAACTCTCCGTCCTCGCCTTCGATGGAATAAGTACCGTTGCCGTTGTCGGTTACGCCTTCGCTTTTAACGGTAACGTAATCGCCGTCTTCGGACATGTAATAATCGAGGTCGTCTTCGTAAGAAATATTGCCGTCTTCGTCTTTTTCGAGGAAGGCTTCGTTATCGGAAAGAGAAGGCATCCAGCCGTCGCCGAATCCGTTCAGGAAGAACAGGTTCTCGGAGAACGTAAGGTGGAAGATAAGGAACAGAACGACGAGGAATATGGGAATACCCCAGACCTTGTGCGTAAGCACCTTATCCGCCTTATCCGAAGCGGAAGTCTTGAATTTTTCTTTGTTTTTATGAGTTACGACCGGCGCGAAGTTTTTGGATATGTATTTATACCTCGCGTCCGCGACCATAGCCTCGAAGTCGTTGCCGAAAACGTCGTCGTTGAACGTCTTTTTGAACGCACTGACCATTCCGACCGTTTCTTTGTGCATTTTCACTTCGATTTCGTCGTTTTCGACGAGTTTAACGGCATGGAACAACGGATTCGCGACGTTCTGTCCTTCGAGCGCGATTTTCACGTCGCCGATGACGTGCGCGAGGGGAGAATCTTTCAGAACGGTAACGCCCACGCGCTTTTTCTTGCTCTCGTTGTAAGCCTTATCCATAAGTTCTTTAAGACCTTTTTCTTTGAGAGCGGAAATCTTCACGACGGGTACGCCGAGTTTGTTTTCGAGGGCTTTTTCGTCGATTTTGTCGCCTATTTTTTCAACGGCGTCGATCATGTTGAGAGCGACGACCATAGGAACGTCTATTTCGAGAAGTTGAGTGGTGAGATACAGGTTACGCTCCAGGTTCGTCGCGTCGACGATGTTGATGACGCAATCGGGCTTCTCGTCCAGAACGTAATTTCTCGCGATGACTTCTTCGGGCGTGTAAGGCGAAAGGGAATAAATACCGGGAAGGTCGACTATCGAAATAGGTTCGGCGCACTTTTTATAAACGCCGTCGCGCTTGTCGACCGTTACGCCGGGCCAGTTGCCGACGTGAGCCGTGGAACCCGTCAGACTGTTGAAAAGCGTTGTTTTTCCGCAGTTCGGGTTGCCTGCCAAGGCAAATCTTTTCATTATTCGCTTACCTCCATATTGACGCATACCGCTTCGGTTTTACGCAGCGTGAGTTCGTAGCCTCTTATGGTGATCTCGATCGGATCGCCCAAAGGCGCTTTCTTTCTCATAAGAACGTCCGCGCCGGGAGTGATTCCCATATCGAAAAGACGTCTTTTGATTTTGCCTTCGCCGGATACGGACTTTACGGTTCCGTGCTCGCCGACTTCGAACAAATTGAGAGTTTTCTCCATTTTATATCTCCTTTATATCTTTGATATCGTTTTTGTCGGGGCGAAGCCCGAATCCGGACGGATTCGGGCTTCGCCCCGCTAATTAACCTTTCTCTTCGCGTTTTTTACGCTTTCTCCGCGTTTTTACGCTACGAAGATTTTCGTCGAAAGGTTGCCGTCGAGGGCGATGCGTCCGTCCTTTACTTTAACCACGACGCTCCCGCCGCTCGAACTTAAAACTGTAATTTCGCCGTCCAACGTTATCCCGAGACTTTCGAGATGTTTTTTCAGTTTCTCGTCCGCCGCTATTCGGACTATTCTGAGTTGTTGATTCGTCGGCGCTAAAACTATCGGCATACCTTTTCTCCTTTTTCGCTTATCCGCAGTCGATTGCTTCCGACCGCGACAGTACTATGGCTTTCGATTTATTTCGAAATGTGAATAAAACTTCAATTTCGCATTCATTATAGCAAGGGGGATCATCGTTGTCAAGTAAAATATGAATGTTTTTTCATATTCATAAAATTTTTCTTGCTTTTTTTTTCGGGATATTATATAATAGGCATATGGAAAAGACGATAAGACAACCGCAACAGGAGCGGTCCAACGAAAAAAAACAGAAAATAATCGAAGCGAGTTACGAATTATTCGCCGAAACCGGCTATTACAACGCCAACACTCAGGAAATCGCGAAGCGCGCGGGGGTGTCCACCGGAATAGTATACAGTTATTTCAAAGACAAACGCGATATTCTGCTTTACGTCCTTAAAATATATATCGGAAAGGTGACCGAACCTTTCGACGAAATAATCGGCGGAATGAAACTGCCGCTGAATATCGACGCGCTGATTCTGCAATTCATCGACGCGACGATAAAAACGCATAAGGAAAACGCCCACCTTCACAACACTCTTCACGCTCTCGAAGTGAGCGACGAGGACGTGAAAAACGAGTTCATGGCGTTGCAGGACGTGATCACCGAGAAAATTTACGAAAAACTCGCCGAACTCGGCTTTGAAAAGAAGGGTTTGAAAGAGGGCGTGCATCTGGCGATGAATTCCGTTCAGGCTTTCGCGCACGAATACGTTTACGACACGCACGATTATCTCGATTATTCGGTCATGAAGGAAAAAGTCCGCGGAATGATCGGAACTCTTTTCGCCTGATCTGCGCCGGACGAAAATCTCGTTATAAAGTAAAAACGCGAAAGTAAAAATAAACGTTGACAAAGGAAATGCGATATGTTAAAATGAACGTGGCACACAATTTAATATTGTATTGGAAAAAATGGAGCGCATTCGGTAGAAATGTGTTTTTTCGCGTTACAATATCTATTTTTTTCAAATATTTAACGTAAATTGTGTGCCAACAAGGCGAGAAAGCGCATTTTTACATTGTGACCGCTTCTTGCTTTGAAGCGGCACTTTTTTTGTGCAAAAATCACGTCGGAAAACCGCTCGGGCCGACGAACGGGATCTGTCCGACAAAAATTTCAAGGAGGCAACAGAATGGAAAAAAACAAACAAAATCATGCTTCTCGTAATCGTTTTTCTCTTATCGCTTACTTTGAGTATCGCGTGTAAAAAGAACGACGAAGCGAGCGAAAGCGCGGGAAAAAGCGAATCCGTACCGGTTACGGAGAGTATAAGCGAAAGCGGGACGAATCCGGAAAAAGACGGCGAAAATTTTTCCGAGAGCAATCCGGCAAGCGACGCTTCCGCTTCGGAGAATGAAAGCAACGCGGACGGCGAATCTACCTCGCAATCCGAGTCGACAAGCGAAACCGAATCCGGAAGCGAATCTACATCGCAATCCGAATCGACAAGCGAGGATGATAGCGACGTTGCATATTCCGAGGGATTGGAGTACGAATTGAATCCCGACGGCAACTCTTATAGCGTTGAGGGAGCAGGCTCATTTGAAGGGACAAAACTTAACATCCCCGCGGAATACAAAGGAAAACCCGTAACAAGCATAGGGGCTGGGGCGTTTTATGAATGCAGCGAGATTACGAGCGTTACCATACCCGACAGCGTGACAACTATAGACGAGGGGGCGTTCGCGTTTTGTAGCGGACTTACAAGCATAACGATACCGGAAAGCGTAACAAATATAGGATCTCTTGCATTTGCGGCTTGCGGTTTGGAGAGCATATCCGTATCAAAAGACAATCCCAAATATGAAAGCGTTGGCGACTGTCTGATCGAAACGAAAACAAAAACGTTGATATCAGGGTGCAAAAACAGCGTTATACCGAACGACGGCAGCGTAACAAGCATCGGTATTGGCGCGTTCATATATTG
>CAVJNC010000093.1:0-8426 GCA_963650905.1 Subdoligranulum sp. APC924/74 | reverse complement strand
CCTTGTTCTTTTCCCGTAAGACCGCCAATAAGTCGTTAAACAGCGGAAAATCCTCGGCATTAAGCCCTGTACAGTCCGTTGTTTCATAAATTCCTTTTCTCGCATACGCTTCAACCGCAAGGTTATTTATAAGTTCGATATAATATCCAAGTTCGCAACGGGATACGGTTCAACAAGCGTAAGTTCACACCACTCCGCCCATTCTTTTCTGAATCGTCTGACAGCCTGTGTAGCAAGGTCATCAAACTCACCGTTTCGTCCTACGTTATAGTCTATAAACCCATATTTACGGTGCAGTAATTCGATTACCTCGTCAAGTTCTTCTTCGACTTGTCGATATTCGTCCACTACCCTGTGACCTATAAACGAAACCCGAAAAATATTCAATTCAATGCCTCCCGATAGGTGAATTATCTTGCAGAATTTTGTTCGCCTATTAAAGCAATAGGTGAACAAAACCGTAGACTTCGGACACCTATCGAGAGTATTTACGAATTTTATTATTTTTCTAACCGCGCGAAAGCAAGGTACATTGACTTTACTACCGTTTTATGGTATAATAAATATGATCTTTGAGCCGTCTATTGCTAATGTGCCCCCTGTCAAGTAGACAGGCAAAAAAACAAAAGAATTTACAAAATGAAAAGATTCTTTCATCTCCCCCTGCTGCGCAGCAGGGGGAGATTTTCGTCACGAAGAGGTGGCGAAATAATACTCGCAAGGAGTCATACAGTTCAAACGCTTCTGGTATCGGCGAGTATTGTAGAAGCGTATATATTCTTCAATAGCGGAAACGAGTTCTTCTCGGCTCGTGAACCTTTTAAGATAGTACATTTCAGACTTTAAGATGCCCCACCAACCCTCCATCGGAGCATTGTCAAGGCATCTGCCAACGCGCGACATGCTTTGGATCATACCTGCATCCACGAGCTTTTGATGAAACACCTTGTTTGTATATTGAAATCCTCGGTCACTATGGAAGATTGGCTTTGCATTCGGGTAAAGACTTCTTGCTTCATCAAACGTTGTAAAAACCAATTCGTTGTTGTTACTGTCACCGAGCTTGTAAGCAATAATGCGTCTGTCGTAAAGGTCAAGTATTGCAGACAGATAAAGCTTTTTTACCTCGAAACCAACGTAGTACTTAAATTCGGTAACATCGGTAAGCCACTTTTCAAACGGAACGGTTGCTTTAAAATCTCTGTTGAGAATATTTTCTGCGGTAACTTCAGGCGTAGACTTAACGTAATCCGGGCGTTTTCTGCGAATAACGGATCTTAATCCGAGTATCTGCATAATACGGCGAATTCTCTTAACGTTAATTCTGTGTGGAAGTTCATTGGTCCTTTCTCGGTTAATGTTAATGCACATCTGCCTGTATCCGAGAACTCCATTGCTTTCCTCGTAGAATTCCTTTACGTACTCTGCAATTTGCACATTCAAAAGTTCACTTTTGCTTTGCTTTCTCTTCTTCCACTTGTAATAGGAGGATCTGTTCAAACCAAGCGCAATACACATTTCCTTTACGGAATAATGCTTATGCGTGTTAAGAAATTCAATTACTATGTATACGTGTTCTTGGCGTACTCCGGTCAGCGACCACCCCCTATGAGTTCCTGCAATTTTTTTATGAATTCGTTCTCTATTTCAAGTTGTCTGTTTTTTGCTTCAAGTATTTTCATTTCAGCTTTAAGCTTTTCAACCTCGGACATTTCTTCTATTGGTTTGCTTCTGCCACGGTTGTCTTTGAGCTTGTCTACTCCGCCTTCTTCATACTTGCGTACCCAAGAATAGATCTGCTGATACGACACGTTGTAGGTTTCTACCGTTAATCCGTAATCCTTGTTGTGTTCAATGCAGAACGCAACAATCTCTGCTCGTTCTTCTTGCGTTGTTTTTCTTCCCTTGGTCATATAGATTTCTCCTTTGGCTCTACTGCGTTCCTTAAATTCTCTATGACCTTTATACCACATTATCCAAACTTCGAGCGTGCGTTTCGCTAAAATTCCGTATTTCCTGCATATCTCCCGTTGACTGCACTTCCCTGATAGATATTCTTCCACCGCTTGGATTTTTAACTCTGCGCTGTATTTCTTGTTCTTCCGCGCTTTTCTCGGCATAAAATAACCCCCTTTTTGTAGTCTCGAAAACTTTTTGTTTTTTATGTGTCTACTCTAAGGGGATTATATCATGCTTTAACAGACGGCTTTTTTAATTGAAAAGTTTACCGAGTTTATTCATCATATCCTGCTTGTGTTCCATAAGCGAATGGGCATATCTGTTCAGCGTTACTGTGGCGTTTTTATGCCCCAATATCTCCGCCAATGTTTTCACGTCCATTCCGCACTCCAACGCGCGTGTAGCAAACGTATGACGAAGCGAGTGGAAACCTTTACGCTCGATATGTAAACGCTTTTGCAGAAGTTCAAAGGTTCTCTGATAAGATCGCACCGTAGGCGGCTCGCCCTTTTCCGATTCCACAACATACTCCGAAATGCTTTTTCGTTTATACTCTTTCAGAACGGGAAGCAACTGCTTCGGAAGCGGAATCATTCTTTTGGAAGAAGTTGTTTTCGGCAAGTCCGTGATCCGGCAGAGATTTCCGTTTTCATCTCGTCCGTCGTGGCAGGTTTTGTTCACCGTAAGCGTTCCTTTCGTGAAATCAATATCTGCCCAAGTAAGCGCAAGTAATTCTCCGATTCTGAGCCCAGAATAAAGGCAAATCACGATCCCGATGAATTTCCGTTTCTTACTCGATAACGCCGCCTGCTCTATCTTCTTCTGTTCGGCAAGCGAAAAACAGGATACTTCTTTCTCTTTCGTTTTCGGTCGTCTGATTTTGTCTGCCGTATACTCTTTCAATTCTCCGAGCGTATACGCAAGTTTCAGAGAGTTCTGAATCACCGTAATAATCCCGTTTACGGAATTAGCCGCTAACCCCTTTCCGGTTGTAAGATTGCCCGACTGCATAAGTTCGGTGATATACTTCTGTATGACTATGGGCGACAGTTCCTCAAGCTCGTATTCGCCCAACTTTACCTTCAAGTGCTTTTCGATAATCTCCGAATATCTTTCGCACGTTTTCGTTTTAGACGAAGGCTCTATGTAGTTCGCAAACCATACGTCTAACCAATCTTTATATTTCATTGAAAACTCCTTTCGATTTACTGTTTTAATTATAATTTTTTTCACCGTAAATAGGAAATCGCCCCTCAAAACGGCATAAAAAAAGAGAGAACATTTATCCTTGTTCTCTCTTAAAAGATTTGTATTAAATTGTGGGTGTTAGGCGGGGATTAAAACGAAGTCGTCAGTTCGAGTCCTGTTTTTCAAAAAACAGGTCAAAATGCAGCTCTTAAATTCAAATATTCCGCGAAGTGCGTAAAACACTAAATATAGTAACAAAAAAGCACAAGGTCTACTAAATCTTGTGCTTTTTATGTTTTGTAGCTTTTTCGTACTACAAAGATGGTGTGCCTGACAGGGATCGAACCTGCAACCGTCAGAATCGGAATCTGAAACTCTATCCAATTGCGCTACAGGCACACGTAAGTTGCCATCGGAAAACCCCGCATAAGGCAACTATCAGAAATTATACAACCTTTTTCGTTTTTTTTCAAGCAAATCGAAGCGTTGCGTCAAATATTTATCAAACGACCGAAACGCAAAATATTTATCAAACGATCGAAAATCATCGAAAATCCACAGTTAGAGACCGCTAACCGATTGCGTTTTGCGTTTAATCGTGCTAAAATATAATCGAATCCGAAAATAATCGCCTGCGGTTCCCCGAAAATCGCGGCGACGCGGGATGTAATTATTATGCTGTTTGAAACGATGGGAGAAAGAAACGCTCCGGCGGTATTGTTTTTCCATGCGACGGGCGTTACGGGAAGAAGCGGCGAGCGGGTTGCCGAATACCTGAAAGACAAGTATTTCTGCGTCATGCCGACCTCGACTGTTTATTGCGAGGGGCAGAAATACGTTTCGAAATCGGACGAAATACGTCAGGTCGAAGAATTTCTGAAAGCAAACGGCGTTAACGGGATCGCTCTGGTCGTTGCGTCGTCTATCGGCGCGGATCTTGCCGTCGCGTTTTTGTCGCAGACGAAAATTCCCGTTGCGCGCGTCTTTTTCGACGGCGGACAATTCGCGCGGACAGGCAAATTCACGCGCAGACTGCTGACGCCGATATTATATTTCGCGATAAAAAGTCTTTATAAATCAAACGGCGAAAGCCTCGGCAAAATCATGTGGTGCGACGACAAGGAAATAAGACCTTATTTCGTCGAAGCGGGCAAAGCGTTGAAATACGGCAATCTGCGCCGCCAACTTGCGGACAGTCTGGAGAACAAGCCCTTTCCGCCGCTCCCCGAAGAGTTTCAAAAAAAACACTTATTTCGAATTCGGCAGCGAGGAAGACCATTATAAATATCGCGACGCGGTGCGGGAAGCATACGCATCCGGCAATTTTCCCGTGTTCGACGGCTATGCAGTATCAGATTCGCGATCCGAAAGGTTTTGCGGATATGCTCGTTTCGATTATCGAACGAAACGAAATTCCCGAATTGCCGTTTCTGAAGAACGAATAGACGGAAATTCCGATCCGGACGGAGGTGACGAAAATGAAAT
The DNA here is from genome assembly GCA_963650905.1 of Subdoligranulum sp. APC924/74. Taxonomy (GTDB): domain Bacteria; phylum Bacillota; class Clostridia; order Christensenellales; family Borkfalkiaceae; genus UBA10281. Next base: position 3,794 of record CAVJNC010000093.1, on the reverse strand, counting down.
ACGCTCTCGCGGCCGTCGGTTTTATCGACGGGGATATCGACCGCAACAAAGCGACGATTTCCGATACGCTTGAAAAATGCGCGGGCAAGGCGGACGCGGTTATCTTCGGAGAAGCGTTTCTTCAAGGTTTTTACGGCATAAATTTTGACGTCGGACACGACTCGGCGGTATGCCTTTCCCGCGACGATATCTTTATCCGCGAAATATGCGGTATGGCGGAAAAATATTCGGTGGCGGCATCGTTCGGTTTCATCGAAAAGGACCGCAACGCATTTTTCAGTTCGCAGATTACCATAGACAAAAAAGGTCGGATTATTGATTTATACCGTCGGGTATCCCCGGGATGGAAAGAACCTTTCGCCGGAAAAGAATACCGTGAAGGCGACGGATTTCACTTGTTTGATTTTCTCGGCAAAAAAGTCGCCGTCGGGTTGTGCGGAGATTTTTGGTACGAAGAAAATATCGCCCGCCTCAACGAATTGAAGCCGGATATCGTCTGGTGGCCAGTCTATACGGATTACGACGCTTCGGAATGGAACGATAAAATAAAGTTCGAATATGCGGAACAGGCAGGCAAAATAAACGCGCCGGTGCTTTACGTCAATTCCGTATGCAAGGATAAATCCGACGATTGCCCGACAGCGAAAGGCGGCGCCGCATTGTTCGAAAAAGGATCGATAAAAAAGGAATTGCCTGCGGGAAACGAAGGAATTCTTATCGTCGGATTTTAGCCGATATTTTCCCATCCGCGTAAGCCGAAAAAACGTTATACGGCGAAAAACGCGGAAAATAACCGTTTTTGTATTGACATTTTCCGTCAAAAGGCTTATACTTCAGATTAAGGATTGCGGTGCGAATCGTCGGAAACGAACCGGAATTTGAAAAAAAGAAAAACGGAGGTAAACGAAATGGCGGCAAACAAATACGCGGGAACGCAGACGGAGAAAAATTTACAGGAGGCGTTTGCGGGAGAATCGCAGGCGAGAAATAAGTACACTTATTTCGCTTCCGTCGCAAAAAAAGAAGGCTACGAACAGATGTCGGCGTTGTTTTTGAAAACGGCGGACAACGAGAAAGAACACGCAAAAATGTGGTTCAAGGAACTGGCGGGAATAGGCGACACGAAAGCGAATTTAGCCGCAGCGGCGGAAGGCGAAAACTACGAGTGGACGGATATGTACGAGGGATTCGCAAAAACGGCCGAGGAAGAAGGTTTTCCGGAACTCGCCGCGAAATTCAGAGCCGTAGGAAAAATCGAAAAACACCACGAAGAGAGATATCGCGCGCTTCTTAAAAACATCGAGACCGCAAAAGTCTTCGAAAAGAGCGAAGTTAAAGTGTGGGAATGCCGCAACTGCGGACATATCGCGGTGGGAACGAAAGCGCCGGAAGTATGCCCCGTATGCAATCACCCGCAAAGTTATTTCGAAGTACGCGAAGAAAACTATTGATAATTCGTCGTCACAATGAATTACCCGCCGCTTATACGCGACGAAAAGCGGTTATCCTCCGTGACGGAGGATAACCGCTCACATAAAAACAGGATTCGACGAACGCGCGGATCCTGTTTTTTTATCGACTTTTTTTAATCGGCTTTTTTATTAATCGGCACAAGCCGAGTATTTTATTAATCGAGTATTTTATTAATCGAGAATTTTTCCGTCCGTGGAAATCGTCACGACCTGCCACGGAATGAATTTTCCGCTTTTTTGCAACGCGGTTTTCGCGGCATGCTCCAGTCCGCCGCAACAGGGCACTTCCATACGGACGACCGTCACGCTCTTTATATCGTTTCCGGCGATGATTTCGGTCAGTTTCTCCGAGTAATCTACGCCGTCGAGTTTCGGGCATCCGACAACCGTTATATGCCCTTTTATAAAATCTTCGTGGAAAGAAGCGTAAGCATACGCCGTGCAGTCGGCGGCGATCAACAGTTTCGCCCCGTCGAAATACGGCGCGCGCGGCGGAACGAGTTTTATCTGAACGGGCCATTGCGACAAGCGACTGACCGGCTTTACGTATGAAACGTCCGCTTCGCCGTTATCCGCATGCTCTATCTTTCTCGATTGAGTCCCGGGGCAACCGCAAGGCAACGTCATGCCCTCTTTTTTCATCTTTTCCTGCATCTTTTTCCGTTTGTTTTCCATAACGGCTTCTTCGTTATAAGCGTCGGCTTCGCGTTCTACGAACGTGATCGCGCCGGTCGGACAGGCGGGCAGACAATCGCCCAAACCGTCGCAATAGTCGTCGCGCATAAGTTTCGCTTTACCGTTTATCATGGCTATCGCGCCCTCGTGGCACGCGGCGGCGCAAGCCCCGCAACCGTTGCATTTTTCCTGATCGATTTCGATTATTCTTCTTTTCATATCACTGCCTCCTTGACTTTTCATACGTATTATAGTACAATTAACCAAATAAGTCTGTTGAATTTTCAACAAAAAAGGCAATCAATGAAAAATTTTTTACCGATTATCGGATCCGCCCGACTTTTTTCGGGCATTGCGGAAAACGAACTTGCGGACATGTTGTCGTGCCTGAACGCAAAAATAAAAGACTTCCCCAAGGACGCGTTCCTGCTGCGCGTCGGCGAAAAAACCGAATCGATAGGGCTCGTTTTGTCGGGAAGCGTTCTGATTATCCAGGAGGACGTCTGGGGAAACCGCAACATTATTTCCAAGGCGGGCCAGGGGCAGACGTTTGCCACCGCTTACGCATGCGCGCCCGATTCCGCGTCGGACGTAAGCGTTTCCGCCGAAACGCCCGTAACCGTGATGTTTCTGAATATAAAACGGATTTTAACCGCATGCCCGTCGGCGTGCGCGCGCCATAGCCGTATCATTTATAATCTCCTCGGGGAACTCGCGGAGAAAAATCTTCGCTTCGCCGAAAAAATCACGCATACGGGGCAACGCACCACCCGAGCGAAACTTATGTCCTATCTTTCCGCCGAAGCGCAACGGCTCGGGAAATATGAGTTCGATATTCCTTTTTCAAGGCAACAACTTGCCGATTATCTCGCCGTGGAACGCAGCGGATTATCGCTCGAACTCGGGAAAATGCGCAACGAAGGGCTTATCGATTTCCGCAAAAATCATTTCGTTCTGAAAGCGTAAAGGCGTTTCGCCGCACAACAAAATCCCGACGATAACGGCTCGCCGCATAATAAAATCCCGACGATGACGGCTCGCCGCATAATAAAATCCCGACGATGACGGCTCGCAATATAATAAAATCCCGACGATAAACGAGGACGGAACGCAAACCGATCCCGGAGAATGCGTTTATACGATTACTTCTTATCCCGACTACTCCGACAAAGCGCAATATATTATTACCTACCCCGCCGTAAACGTATTCAGTCTTACCGTAAAACCAACGGCGGACGAAATCGAAACCGCAATGAAAAACACGGATTTAAGATTGTAGAACCCGGCGCCGAACGGAATCCCGACAATCCCTACGGCATATTATTTAAAAAAGGAAAAATCGACTTCGATTTTTCAGATAATCGCATAAGAATCGCCGCCGACGTGAGCAACAAATCCGGAATTATGTTTTAACCGAAAAATCTTTGTTCGTCGGGTAAAAAACGATAAAACAAACCCGACCGAAACAAATCCGACTTCCTTTCAAAAACGACTAAAAACTCACCGGACAATAAAACGGACAGTAAATATCCACCCGCATAACCGCTCTTTCCGTAGGGATTTTTCAGTAAGTGTGGATTGTTCAGAGTCAGGCGTGGCGTGATGCCACGCCTTTTCTCTTGCTGTTTGTCGGTTTCAATCATCATC
>CAVJNC010000092.1:0-8520 GCA_963650905.1 Subdoligranulum sp. APC924/74 | reverse complement strand
CTTCGACTACCTTACTTTTCCTTTCTATATATGGACGTTACCTTTACAATTAAGGGCAATAAAAGAAAATACCGTTTCCGCAAAAGGGCAACTCGTCAATTCCGATTCGCTCAGGTTTTACGGCGACGAAAACGCGAAAATCAAAATTCTCATCGTCGGCAATTCCATCACCCGCCACGGCGTTCTGCCCGCTATCGGCTGGTATCACGATTTCGGTATGGCGGCATCGGCGGAAGAGAACGATTACGTGCATCTCCTGATGAAAAAATGGCGGGAGAGAAACGTCGACTTCTTCCTCGCCGTTAAGCAAGCCGCCGCGTGGGAAGCGAAGGCGAACGAGGGCAGAGCGGAAGAGGAAAATTTTGACGACCTTGCCCGCTTCAAGCCCGATTTCATAATTTTCCGCTTGGCGGAGAACGTTTCAACGGAGATCGACGGCGCGTATTTTTCGGGCGCGCTCGACGACCTCATAAAAAAACTTAACAAAGGCAACGCCGAAGTGATTTACACCACTTCGTTCTGGAAAAATAAAACCGTGTCGGACGTTATACGGAAAAAGGCGGGAGAGGGCAGGCTCGTGGAACTCGAGGACCTCGGCGAGGACGCGTCGATGAAGGCTTACGGAAAATTCGAACATTCCGGCATCTGCGCCCACCCCGGAGATAAAGGTATGGCGGCGATTGCCGACCGGATAGACGGCGCGCTCAAAAAATGGTTCTGATATGTCTGACGAAAGAAGAGTTTACAAAAACTATTATATGACGGACAGGGGTTCGGATTTTATCGTCTTAGCCGCAGGCAATTGCGTAGAACCCGTCAAAACGTCGCAATTTCCGCGTTTTTTGTCAAATTCTCGCTTGAAGTACGTACAGTACGTCTACGTTCGCCTTTACCAAAAACCATCGGAATTATCGGTGTTTCGGTTGTCGACATGTGACCGACAAAAAGTGTTTCTTCGGATTTTAAAATCTTCGGAAACGCTTTTTTATTGCCTGATTGCCGTGCGGCATTTTTTTATTGTAAAGGTTTTTATTGTCGAGCGGCGTTATTTTATCAAGGCTTTTTACCGCCGAGCGGCGTTATTTTTGTTTTAGTATTATTTCTTCTTTTTGTGAGTCACGGTGAATTCCGTGCCTTCGCCGAGGGCGGAAACGACGTCAATCTTCAGGTCGAGAAGTTCGGCGATTCTCTTCACGGTGGCAAGCCCGAGTCCGTTGCCGTGCGTGGTGCGCGATTTCTCCGCGCGGTAATACTTATCGTACATTCTGCGGCGGGTTTCGTCGTCCATTCCGATTCCGTTATCCTTTATTTTAACGATCGCCTCTTTGTTGGTTTCGGTGAGTTTCACTTCGACTTTTCCGCCTTCGGGGGTGAATTTGACGGCGTTATCGAGAATATTTATAAAGAGTTGGCTCATCAGTTCTTCATTGGAATCGATCATGCAATCGCCCGCGTCGGCTTCCACTTCGATATTTTTTTTCTCCCATGCCGACTGAAGAACGAGTATGCACTTTCTCAGCGTTTCCGAAAGGTCGAACTCCGAATAAACGACGTCCAGTCGCTCGTTTGAGAGCCTGTCGAGCATGAGCGTGCTTGCCGTGAGGTCGATAAGTCTGTCCGATTCCGAAACGATGACGTCGAGGTATTCTTTCTCTTCTTCCTTTGAAAGTTGACCTTTGGCGATGAGTTTTGCAAAGCCCCTGATCGAAACAATGGGCGTTTTCAGTTCGTGCGAAAAGTCGTTTATAAAATCGTTTTTCGTTTCTTCTGAGCGTTTCAGAGCGAGCGCGACCGCCTCGAGAGCCTGCGCCGGCCGACGAAAACGCGCGGAAACGTCGTCGAGATATATTTCGTAATCGCCCGAGGAAATCTTATCGACCGCTTCGTAAATGCTTCTGAGCGACTCGCGTTTCTTTTTGTCTCTTACGTAAAAAAGGAAGAAACTCAACGCGAAAACGCAAGCGAACACGAACGCGCAGAACAATATGCCGAGCGGCATATTGAAAACCATCGCGCCCGATTTTTCCAGAACGAGGAACATCAGAAACCCGAAAAGACTTGCCGCGCCGCAGACTGTCGCCGCGAAAACGAGTTCCGGATATTCGCCTTTGCCGTTACGTTTTTTACGCATCCGTTTTCACCGCCTTATACCCCAGTCCTCTCACGGACTTTATTTCGACGGATTTCACTCCGGATAATTTTTCCCTTAAACGGTTTATGTGAACGTTAAGCGTGTGGTCGTCCTTTTCGGCGGTGCCCCACACCGATTCCATAAGTTCGTTTCTCGTGAATATCTTTCCTTCGGCGGAAAGCAGTTTGAAAAGCAACAGAAATTCCTTCTGCGTGAGGTCCACCGGTACGCCGTTCACCGTTGCCATCATCTTTGAAAAGTCAAGCGATAGGTCGTTAAACTGCAGTTTTTGCTCCGACGGCGACTTGCATCTTCTCAACAACGCCTTTATTCTGAGCAACAGTTCTTCCTCGTCCACGGGCTTGGTCATATAATCGTCCGCGCCGACCATAAACCCGTAATGTTTGTCGGACGGAGATTGCTTTGCCGTCACGATTATTATCGGAACGTCGGCGTTGCATCTTCTTATGGCTTCGGTCAGGCGGAATCCGCTCACGTCGGGGAGCATGACGTCCGCAAGCACGAGGTCGGGCTTTTCCGATTCGAAAAGTTTCAACGCCTCGGACGACGAAAAAGCAGGTATGGGTTTATACCCGCCGTTTTTCAAAACGATCGTCATCAATTTATTCGTAGGTATATCGTCCTCTACCACAAGCACCGAAAACATCCGCTCGCCCTCTCTGCGTTTTTTCGCGGCGAAAAAGCAAGTTAAAACCGTTCGCCGCATTTTCTTTATAATACCATAAATCGGGATTTTTTCAAAACGTTTTTTTTGTGAAATTATAATTAAAATAATGAAATACGAATAAAAAAGGCATAAATTACGTTTATTTAATTTACTAATCCCGTTTTTAATGCTAAAATTCAATCATATAAGGATGCTATCCGAAAATAAAACGAGTCCGACGGAAAACTTTCGGGCTAAGAAAATACGCGCGGACGGGTTAATGACTGACGTATAACGCGGGCGGCTTAATGCCTGACGTATAACGCGGGCGGCTTAATGCCTGACGTATAATGCGCGGGCGGCTTAATGCCTGACGTATAATGCGCGGGCGGAACGCCGTATCGGTCGAAAACACGCCGTCGGACCATGTTCGTTTTATTTCCGGAAGGCAATACGGGAGGCAGGGTAAATATTATGTTGGAACTCGAAAACGTAGTAAAAGAATATTACACGCAGGACGAAACCGTCACCGCGCTGAAAGGCATCACCCTTAAATTCAGAAAAAGCGAATTCGTATCCGTTCTCGGTCCTTCCGGCTGCGGAAAAACGACGCTTCTGAATATCATCGGGGGGCTTGACAGATACACTTCGGGCGATATTACGATAGACGGAAAAAGCACGAAACTTTATACCGACAAAGATTGGGACGCTTACCGCAATCATTCGATAGGGTTCGTTTTTCAAAGTTATAATCTCATTCCGCACCAGACCGTTGCGGAAAACGTGGAACTCGCGCTCACTCTTGCCGGCGTGAACGCCGCGGAACGCCGCGAACGCGCGAAGAAAGCGCTCGAAAAAGTGGGGCTCGGCAACAAACTCAACGTGAAGCCCAACCAACTTTCGGGCGGGCAGATGCAGAGAGTCGCCATCGCGAGAGCGCTTGTGAACGATCCCGAAATAATTCTCGCCGACGAACCGACAGGCGCGCTCGATTCGAAAACGAGCGTGCAGATAATGGAACTTTTAAAGGAGATTTCGGCGGAAAGACTCATCGTCATGGTCACGCACAACCCCGAACTCGCCGAAAAATACTCGTCGAGAATCATCAGGTTGCTCGACGGCGAACTCGTTTCGGACGACAAACCCGTGACAGACGAGGAATTGCGGGCGGAAAAAGCCCTTTTAAGCAAACAGTCCGACGAAAAACAGGACAAAAAACGCAAAAAAACCGCGAAGAAGGATAAAAAGCAGAAAACGTCCATGAGTTTTCTCACCGCGCTTTCGCTCAGTTTCAAAAATATGCTGACGAAAAAGACGCGCACGATTCTCGTTTCGTTTGCGGGGAGCATAGGCATCATCGGCATCGCGCTCGTTCTCTCTCTTTCCAACGGTTTCCAGAATTATATCGACGCCGTTCAGCGCGACGCGCTTTCCAATTACCCGATAACGATAACGAAAAAATACGCCGATTATTCGTCGATTATGAGCGGCATGAGCGGAAACGATTCCGCTCAGAGCGGTAAGGGCGAAAGATATCCTCAGACGGACGTTATCACGGTGAACGATTCGATAAGCGATTTATATAATCAATTTCAGAAAGACAGTCAGGAAAACGACGTTAAATCGTTCAAAATTTATCTCGACGGCGGGAATTACGATAAGAGTAAGGTAACCGCCGTGCAGTATACTTACAACGTTAAATTCTCCGTATACGGCAAGGACGCGACCACCGGCGACGAATTCACCCGTCTGAAAAGTCCGATAGAAGCGATGGTGGAGATCTTCAAAGACCAGACTTCCAATCCGTTCGCGACGTCGGATATAGCCGACCTCTCTTTCCCCGTGTGGAGCGAAATGATAAACAGCGAAACTCTCATAAAGAGCCAGTACGACCTTATCGACGGAAAATGGATAGACTTCGACAGCGACGACGAAATAATGCTCGTGGTTTCTTCTTATAACCAGATTCCCGATTACGTTCTCACCGCGCTCGGCCTGAGGAAACAATTCGATATGTCCCCGTCCGATTACGGCGACGATGAAAGCGACGGCGTCACGTTCAAAACGGGCGATTTCGTCGGGCTTTCTTACACTTTGCTTACCACGCCGTTCACTTACGCGAAGCAGGAGAACGGATATTATAAACAGGCGGAAGACGAGGATTCGCTCGAAGCGCTTGCCGCCGCGAACGGCAGAAAAGTTAAAATCGCGGGCGTGATCCGTCCTAAAGCAGGCGTTTCAGCAACCTCCATTCAGAGCAATATCGTTTACGGTCACGGGCTTACCGAGGCTCTGATGGATGATATGAATAATGCGGGAGTCGTTAAAAAACAACTCGAGGACCGCGAACACAGCGCGCTCGACGGTTCGTCGTTCCTCTCTTCGAATTACGAAACCGTTCTTACGAAAGTCGGCTATGCGGATAAAAACGAACCCGCGACGATCAGTATTTACGCTTCGACGTTCGAGAACAAAGATTACGTCGAAGACCTTATCGAGCAATACAACGCTTCCGTCGGCGACGACGAGCAGATCAGATACACCGATTATATGGGCGTTATGCTCTCTTCGGTGACGGATATCGTCAACGCCGTTTCTTACGTGCTTATCGGGTTCGTGTCCGTTTCGCTCGTGGTTTCTTCGATAATGATAGGCATAATCACTTATATCTCCGTTCTCGAAAGAATCAAGGAAATCGGCGTGCTGCGCGCTCTGGGCGCGTCCAAACGCGACGTGTCGCGCGTGTTCAACGCCGAAACGCTCATCATCGGATTTGCCGCCGGCGTTATGGGTATTTGCGTAACGATGCTTCTCGATATACCGATAAGCCTGATTATCCATTCGCTCGCCGGCATATCGGACGTCGCCTCGCTGCCGTGGAAAGGCGGACTTATCCTCATCGCGATATCTATGTGCTTAACGCTCATCGCGGGGCTTATCCCTTCGCGGCTCGCCAGCAAAAAAGATCCCGTCATCGCCCTTCGTTCCGAATAATTTGTCCGGTATGCCGGACCGAGGTTCGTTTTATTCTTGTCCGGCATGCTATGCGCCGCCCGCTTTTTGCCAAAAGCGGGCGGCGCATATTTTTTATTCCGCAAGCCTAATAAGCGGCTATAAGTCGATTATCTGTCGTTTACGTTGTTAATCGCTTGTCTTGAACGCCCTTGTTTTATCGGCGACGGAGTTATCTTCCGAGGCTTTTTTCGATGCCGCGTTCTTCGTCGTAACGCGAAAGACACGCCAGATATTTTTCGGATAATACGAAGAGATAACGCTCGCGCTGAACGTAATCGAGCGAATAGAACAGTTTCTTGTCCATAAGCCTGTCGAGCGCGTCGGACGGCTTCGCCCCCTCTTCGTCGAGCATCGTTTTCACTTCGTTATAAAACGCTTCTTCGTTTCCGGCGGGTTTGTTCACCGTCCGCACGACCATTTTTCTGAAGTAGTTTTCCACGCCCGAAGGGGCTAACCCTTCCGCTTCGGCTTTTTTAACGCCGTTTGCCACTTCTTTGCGATAATCTTCCCAGAATCTCGATTTCAAGCGTTGTTTCGCTTCTTTTGCCGCCGATTTGATGCTTTTTGCGATCGCCATTATGAATTCACTCCTGTCAATAAGAATTTCGGGCAAAAAAATACACCCGATGATTTCTTCGGGTGTAAAAAACTCTGTCTGCCGTAACGGAAAACCGTTCGGTTCGTTTTGGTTTGAGAAAATCAGCCCTTAATGCTTCTTTTTCTCGCTGCCTCCGCCTTCTTTTTACGTCTGACGGAAGGTTTTTCATAGTGTTCTTTACGACGCAAATCGCCGATTATGCCGTCTCTCGAACACTTTCTCTTAAATCTGCGAAGCGCGTTGTCAAGCGACTCGTTTTCACCGACTCTGATAGTGGACATATCCTCAACCCTCCTTTGCCCAAAGGCTCAACGTTGAAAGCGTATAGATTATATCAAACGGAAAAATTATTGTCAAGCGTTTTCGCATAAAATAATTTCGCCTCGTTTTCGCGGCTTTTTCTCCGGCGATCCGCCCGATTATTTTCATCGAGGCGTTGTTAAAATGCCCCGCCGCGTCCGGATTGAGATTTTTCGTCCCGAAAAAATAAGAATATCCGTCATAATCCCTCCGCGCCTTGACAGGCATGGTCTCGCTACGATTTTAAAATCGCGCGGTTATATTCCGGTTCGATTATACCACAACGGGCGAGCCGCTTTCAATGTTTTTCGCCGTTCGCGGGCAAAGGGGCTAAAAAAAGATAAAATCTTGCTAAAAAAAGAATATAAGTCGCAAAGTTTTCGGTGTATAATGAAACATATTGCGGGCGACGCGTCGTTTATCGCGTGAAAAACTATCGGCAAGCGGCGCGACGTCCGATCGGAGGTAACCGGAATTTTATGAATACACCCGTTCTGAAAGACGAAAAAGAATCCGCGTTTTACGCCGTTACCGTAAACGGAGAAAAAGCGAGCGTTTACGAGCATTACGTTTCCGCCGCGCCCATCAACCGCCGCTGGCCGGGGCATCAGAGAGAAATTTCTCAGCGCGAAAAATCGTATTTCGTCCGCTTTGAAAATGAAACCGCCGTCACAGTAGAAATAAAAAGCGAAAAAAATGGCGAGCCGATCGTCCGCCCGATATCGTCGCGCGCGGCGGTCGAAACCACGGAAAACGGATATCGCTTTACGCTTGCCGAACACGGCGCGTATTCCTTCGAACTCGGCGACGAACACCAAAATCTGCATATATTTTTCGATAAGCCGAAAACTTACGGATTTTCGCCCCGCGAAAAGGTAATCGCTTATCGCCACGGCGCTTTCGACGTCGGCGAAATCGTCCTTCACTCAAACGAAACGCTTTTCGTGGACGAGGACGCGGTGGTTTATTGCAACGTCGTTGCCGAAAACGCCGAAAATATCCGCATCTGCGGGCGCGGAATTCTCGATAATTCCAAGTCGAAAGAGAAAATTTTGTTCGAGGTTAAAACGGGCGACGGGCAAAAAGACGTGATGAACGCGGAAAGGAAGCACTTTATTTCGATCCGTAACTGCCGCAACGTGACGATCGACGGTGTCCTGCGCGATTCGCTTTTTTACAACGTTTCGGCGGTCAACGTGGATAATTTCGTGTGCGAAAACGTTAAAATCATCGGCTGCTGGAGATATAATTCCGACGGCGTCGATATGCAGAACTGCCGCGACGCGCGCGTTTCGGACTGCTTTATGCGCACTTACGACGATTGCGTCTGCGTGAAGGGCGACGGGAAAGTGAGAACGAACTGCGAGCGTATTCTGGTCGAAAACTGCGTGTTCTGGTGCGACTGGGGGCATGCGATGGAAATCGGGCTTGAAACCTGCGCGGATAAAATCACGGATATCCGTTATCGCCGTTGCAAGGTCATCCGCACGAATTTCGATTTTCTGCACATAGGTTGCGCGGACTACGCGAAGATAAGCGACGTTACTTATGAGGATATGGATCTCGAATTCACCGGCGACGAACGCTATCCCGAATATCAGGAAAAAGACGGCGAAACTTATCCGGCGAGCGGCAAACCGTATCGTCCGACGCTTATCGGGCTCGGCATTTTCCACCATTTCGAATATTCCGTCGGCAACGAATACGGGCATATCGAAAACGTGGTCTACCGGAATATCCGCGTTTATAACGCGACTCAAAAGTAAAGGTAAGTTCCGCAAAAACGACTAAAAATTGAAAAACGGCAAA
>CAVJNC010000091.1:0-8935 GCA_963650905.1 Subdoligranulum sp. APC924/74 | reverse complement strand
AAGCCGCTTGCTTATATCAAAGCCGCTTGCTTATATCAAAGCCGCTTGCTTATATCAAAGCCGCTTGCTTATATCAAAGCCGCTTGCTTATATCAAAGCCGCTTGCTTATATCAAAGCCGCTTGCTTATATCAAAGCCGCTTGCTTATATCAAAGCCGCTTGCTTATATCAAAGCCGCTTGCTTATATCAAAGCCGCTTGCTTATATTAAAGCCGCCCGCCGCAATAAGCCGCAACCGAACGAATTCCGCCCGACAACGCTTAAAGCCTTTTAATCTTATCATAATGAATCAATCTTGTCAACCGATTTGAACGAAAACTTTGCGACGCGTTAAAAATTTTTCGCGGATTCGCCGGAAGGAAGCCCGTAAAAAAGAAAAACGGGCGAAACGGAAACAAACCGCAATCCGGTTTGTTTCCGTTTCGCCCGAACTCAATCGGTTATAAAATCCGTCGCCCGACCGTTACTTCAATCGTAAAAATTTAAAGCAACGATTTATAAATTCCCTCTATATCCTCGACGGTTACCTCGCGCGGATTGCCCGGGCGGCAGGCGTCCTCGTAAGCGGAACGCGCAAGTGCGGGGATATCTTCTTCTTTGACGATTCCCGCAAGAGACGTAGGAATTCCCACGTCGCGCGATAACTGTCTTACCGCTTCGACGGCGGCTTTGCCGTACTCCTCTTTCGTCATTTTTTCAACGCCCTCAACGCCCATCGCGATCGCTATGTCGCGGTATTTCTCGCCGACGTAGTCTTTGTTGTAATCCATAACGGCGGGCAGAAGAATCGCGCAGGCTTTTCCGTGCGGCGTGTCGTAATAAGCGGAAAGAGTGTGCGCCATCGAGTGATCCACGCCGAGCCCGACGTTCGAGAAGCCCATTCCCGCGACGTACTGCCCCAAAGCCATTCCTTCGCGACCTGCTTTTTCGCCTTTGACGGCAGATCTCAGCGAACGTGAAATTATCTCTATCGCCTTGATATGAAACATATCCGAAAGTTCCCACGCGCCTTTGGTTATATAGCCTTCGATCGCGTGAGTGAGGGCGTCCATACCCGTTGCCGCGGTGAGCGACGGCGGCATGGTGCTCATCATTTCAGGATCGACGATCGCCACGATCGGAATATCGTTCGTATCCACGCAGACGAACTTGCGTTTTTTCTCCACGTCGGTTATGACGTAGTTTATCGTGACTTCCGCGGCGGTTCCGGCAGTCGTCGGAACGGCGATAATCGGCGCGCTCTTATGCTTCGTGGGCGCGACGCCTTCGAGAGAACGAACGTCGGCGAATTCGGGGTTCGTCGCGATTATTCCGATCGCCTTCGCGGTATCCATCGAAGAGCCTCCGCCGACGGCGACGATAACGTCCGCCCCGCTCGCTTTGAACGCTTCCACGCCGTGGGTGACGTTTTCTATCGTGGGATTCGGTTTGATATCGCTGTAAACTTCATAAGAAATTCCGTTTTCGTCGAGTACGTCCGTCACCTTTTTCGTGACGCCGAACTTTAAAAGGTCGGGATCGGAACACACGAGAACCTTTTTATAATTCCCGCTCCCGATCACCGTGGCGATTTCCTTCACGGCTCCCGCGCCGTGATAACTCTTTTCGTTAAGCACAAATCTGTTTACCATAATTTTTCTCCTTTTCTTTTTATTTTAAACGCGTTTCGGGGATTTTATTCGCCCGAGCCGCCGTTTAAAGCATTTTTATGACGAATTTTAAGACAAAAACTTAAAGCGTTTATACCGACCGACGCCGACCGACGGAAAATTACACTATGATTATACCCGTTAATCGGCTTATAGCGTGGCTTTCTCTTCCCGATGAGACTTTTTCAGAAGCAAACTCAAAGCGATCGTTCCTAAAAGAAGAACGACGGGGAAAACCGTCGAAACGAGCAAACCCGTTCTTATGTCGGAAGAAATCGCGCCCGAAAGAGTGGGGCCCGCCGTACAACCGACGTCGCCGGCAAGAGCGAGCAAACCGAACATTTTCGTGCCGCCGACCTTATATTCTCTGCCCGCGAGGGAATAAACCCCGGGCCACATTATTCCGACGAAAAGTCCGCCCGCCGCGATGCCCGCGAGAGCGACGTAGGGCGACGGAGCCAGCGACGCGACAAGATACGCGCCCGTTAAAAGCGCGCTGCTCCCGATGATGAACGCTTTTAAGTTCATTTTGTCGCCGAGCATTCCGTAAACCGTCCTCGAAATCGCCATTCCCAGAGCGAAAAGGCACGTTCCGAGCAGATCGCCCGCGGTTTTGCCTACGTTAAGGCTCATTTCCGCAAAGTAGGACGCCCACTGCGCTATCGCCTGTTCCGCCGCGCCGGACGCTATCATCAGGACGGCGAAAAGGATAAAGCCTTTCATTTTGAAAATCTGTTTATACGTCATCGGATCGTCGTCGCCGTCGAGCGTTTCGATGGGACACTTCGCGAACAATATACTGTTCAGAACGGGCAACGCCGCGAGAATTACGGGCAGAAGATACCATTTATCCATGCCGACCGTGTTGAAAAACAACGTCGCCGCAAGGACTACGAATATATGGCCCCAACAATAAAACGAATGCAGAAAGCACATCGCGCCCGACTTGTTTTTGAGCGGCAAAGCCTCGATGAGCGGACTTAAAACCACTTCGACGAAGCCTCCGCCGATCGCCATAAACGCCGTCGCGATCAGAATTCCGGCATACGGCGGCATAACGAACGGCAGAACGCCGAGCGAGATAAGCCCGATGGCGGAAAAGCCCTGAGCGACGAGCGTGCTTTTTCTGTACCCGAGTTTCATCGCGATAAAAGCCGACGAACAGTCGACGAGAATCTGTATCGCAAAATTGATAAAGACGAGCGAGGTCAGTTGAATTTCGCTTATTCCGAACTGCGAGGAGAATCTCGCGAACAGAAGGGGCGAAAGGTTGTTTACTATCGACTGTATCACGTACCCTACGTAACAGGCGATGAGGGTGAGTTTGTAGTTCTTCATTTTTTAAATCATTCTCTTGTTTCGGTTTTCTTCGGTTCTTTCTTCGGTTCTTTCTTCGATTCCGCACGTATTTTAGCACAACAATGTGTTAAAATCAACCATAAATCTGAAAAACTTATGAATTCCGCTTTTTCGATAAAACCGGTCAAACAACGTCATTACACACGAAACGTCCGCCTATAAGCCGATTAACGCCGCGTTTTTCCGCAAAGCGACAACGCGCTGGAACGCGGACGATAAAAAAATAATAAAATTTTCGTTCAAAACAATTGAAAAAAGGCGACGAATTATATATAATATGAATATATGCGGCGAAAAAATTTCCGCATATTCCGAAAAAACAAAAACAGAAAACGGAGATCATTATGAAAAAAATTGCAATATCGCTCGACAGCGCGTGCGACCTTTCGAAGGAACTCATAGAAAAATACGACTTTCACGTAGTCAGTTTCGGCGTTACCATGGGCGACAGATTCTTTCTGGACGGCGAGGTAAGCCCGCTCGAAATTTTCGAGTATGCCGACAAGAATAAAACTCTTCCCAAAACGAACGCGGTGAACGAAGACGCTTTCACCGAACATTTCGGCAAAATTCTCGAGGATTACGACGCGATCATTCACTTCGATATTTCTTCCGATATGTCGAGCGCTTATGCGAACGCGGTGAACGCCGCGAAAAAGTTTAAGAACGTTTACGTCGTCGACAGCAGAACGCTTTCCACGGGCATTTCGCTCGAAGCGATTTACGCGAAAAAACTCACCGAGACCATGGACGATCCCGCGGAAATAGTCAAAGCCGTGGAAAAACGCATTCCGAGCGTTCAGGCGAGTTTCATCATCGAACGTCTCGATTACCTTTATAAGGGCGGGAGATGCTCGGGGCTTGCTCTTCTCGGCGCAAATCTTCTCCGCATAAGGCCGGAAATCGAAGTTCTCGGCGGAACGATGAAAAACACGGAGAAATTCCGCGGCAAGATGACCGATTGCGTAACCAAATATTGCAGAGCGACGCTCGAAAAATATAACCGCCCCGATAAGTCGGTTATCTTCATAACTCACAGCGTTGCGGAACCCGAAATGGTAGAGGCGGCAAGAGCCGTGGTTGCGGAATACGGATTCGAAAACGTTTACGAGACGACCGCGGGCTGCACCGTTTCGAGCCACTGCGGAAAAAACACGCTCGGTATTCTCTATATCAACGACGGCGAAAACGCTTAAAACGCGGCGACGACGAAAACACTTAAAACGCGGCGGCGACGAAAACGCTTAAAACGCTTAAAACGCGACGACGACGAAAACGCTTAAAACGTTTAAAACGCGGCGGCGAAAACGCTATCGCGGAAAAATCGCAACGACGGCGAATTTTGAACGGAAGGAAAGCGCGGTTGCGGCAAAATTCCGAGCCGGATTTGAAAGCCGGATTTTAAACAAAGACCAGATTTTAAGCAGACGATTCGAAAACCGATTTTAAAACGTATAAAAAACCTCCTTTTGTCCATAATATACAAGGACTTTAAAGGAGGTCTTTTTTATGCAAAACAAAAACGACAGTATCAGATGCGACGTTTGCGAATGCGAACACAACTATCACGGTAAAAACTGCTCCCTCGGCACGGTTAAGATAACCTGCTCGCAAAAGGGATGCACCTGCTGCGGCGATTTCAGCCGAGGGGAATCCGACAACCGTTAACCTCGCGAATAACAAAAACAACATGAATGACGCCGCCCGAAGCCGTTTGAAAAACGGCTTCGGGCGGCGTTTATATTACAAGATTTTTACTCGTTCTTCGCGATTGCCCTTGTCCTTTTACGGCTTTGACATCGATAAGGTCGTAAATCGGACAATCCGCCTTGCTCTCGAACGTATCTTTGATTTCGAGCGTCTTTTCCCAACGATCGATCGTGAACGTCGAACTTGCCGATTGACGTTTTTATATCCTGAATCACAAACGAATGAGCGATATATATCCGCGCCGCGGACATACCCTCGCATTTTTCAGCGATTCTGCGACACGCCTCGGCAACGTATTCCGAGTACGAACCCCACCGCCCTCGATTGAGTTTTTCCGCTTCCGCCAAAGTCTTTTCCGCCGCGTCGATATCCGATTTCGTATTTTATCTCCGATTTATTTCAAAAACCCGCTTTTTATTTCAATTACTCCCCGACTTTACCCGCTCGGGCGGCAAAAAAACCGATCGCCTCGGCATAACCGGCAAAGCCTTTCCCGACGATAACTTTTTCGGCGACGGGCGAGATAAAACTGTTTTTTCTGAACTCCTCGCGGCTGCCGATATCGCTCAAATGAACCTCGACGACCGGCAGGGAGACTGCCTTTAACGCGTCCGCAATCGCAACGCTCGTGTGAGTATACGCGCCGGCGTTTATGATTATTCCGTCGAACCTTCCGTAAGCCTTCTGGATAATCTCCACGATTTTGCCCTCGTAATTACTCTGCACGACTTTGCATTTCACGTCCGCTTTTTTCGCTTCGGCGGCGATGTGTTTTTTCAGCGCGGAATAAGACTCGTCGCCGTAAATTTCCGGCTCTCTTATACCGAGCATATTGAGATTAACTCCGTTTATCACAAGCACCTTCATTTTATCCCTCATCCGAAAATCTCCGTTATTATTTTCTCCGCAGTGTTTTCCGCCGTCCCGTCGTTCTCGATTTTCTTATCGCTCGCGGCGACGTAATACTTCTCTCTTTGCTCGAATAATCGACTTATAGGCACACTTTTCGATATCGGTCTGTTATTTAACGCAAGCAAATTCAGATCTCGTCCGAGCCGGATCACAACGCCGCAAGACCTGAGTTTTCCGACGTTTTCTTCCCGCAAAACCGTTCCTCCGCCCGTCGCGATCACCGCGCCTTTGAGCGCGGAAAGCGATTTTACCGTTTCGCTTTCGATTTCGCGGAAGCGTTCTTCGCCGTATTTTTCTATTATTTTTTCTGGCGATTCGCCCGTGATTTTTTCGATTTCTTCGTCCGTATCGCAGAACTTCATTCCGAGTTTTTCCGCTAAAATCCGCCCCACCGTGGTCTTTCCCGCGCTCGGCATTCCGACGAGCGTAATATTCGTTTCCCGCTTTAAAACTTCGCCGAGAGCCGCGCGGATTTTGTTTTCGCATCCCGCCGTTTTCTCAGTCGTTTTACCAACAGTTCCGTCCGTCGCCCGCACAGGTTCGCCCGCCGTTTCGCCCGCCGTTTCGCTAAAAATTCCCGTCGTTTTATCCGACGTTTCGCCCCAGATTTTTTCGGAATATACCGCCTGAGCGACGAGCATCGTCAATCCGCCGCAAGCATTCGCGCCCGCCTTTTCGGCGGCAAGAACGAACTTCGAGCGGAAAGGGTTATAAACGCAATCGAACGCGCCCGCGAGATTTTTAAACCTCGACACGTCGCACGGAATACCGTCCGTAAAAGGAAACGTTCCAACGGGCGTGGCGTTGATTATGACCTGCGTTTCCTGCCGATCGTAAATATTTTCGTAATTGAGCGAGCCCTTTCTCGAAACGATTTCAACGCTCGCCGCGCCTTCGTCAGAAGCGAGTTTTTCGGCAACGATACCCGCGCCGCCGCTCCCGAGTACGAGAACGTTCTTGCTTTTCAGTTCGATTTTCGCCGCTTCGAGGGCATATTTCAAGCCGTAATAATCGGTATTATAGCCGATAAGTTTGCCGTTTTCGTTGAGAACGGTGTTCACCGCGCCCGTTTTTTCGGCGATTCCGTCGACCTCGTCCAGAAAGGGAACTATCGATTTTTTATAAGGAATCGTGACGTTCAATCCGTCGAACTCCCTCTTTTTCACGAATTCGCCCAACTTTTCGGGCGGCAATTCCAAAAGAGCGTAATCCAGCCCGAAAAACGAATGAATGACGGCGGAATAACTGTGGGAAAGTTTTTCGCCGAGCAAATAATATTTTTTCATGTTTTTGATGTCATTTAATGCGGTTTCGTCGTTTACAACGTGTGTTTATACGCGCCCAGAAAACGGAATTTTTCGGACGAACCGCTGAGTTCCGCGATTACGTTGAGCGTTTCCGTTTGCGTAACGTCGCACTCGAACTCGATAAAAACAAGCGTTTTCAACCTGTCCTTTGCGAACGTTTTTATCTGCGTGACGTTAAGCCCCGCCCCCGCGAGCCGAGACGCCGGCAAAAGCAGACTTCCCGCGGCGTTTTTCATTTCCAGAACGACCGCCGCTCTGTCCGCGCCCGCGAATATCGTCGGCGTTGCCGCGAGAACTGCATAACCGATTTTTTCGGCTTTCGCGGTTTTTGCGGTTTCGTGAAGTTCGGCGATTTCTGCCGTTTTATGAATTTCGGCGGTTTCGGTGGTTTTTGCGGTTTCGGCGTTTTTTGGAGTTTCGGCGTTTTTTGGAGTTTTTCCGTCGGAATTGCGTTCGCAATCCACCACGCCGACAACGCTCAGGTCGTTTTCTATTATTTTACCGAGCGTTTCGGCCATAAAGCCGTCGCCCTCGTCGCAAAGCAGAATCGCAAAATCGCACAATCCGCTCTTAACGGCTTTGATAATCCCCTCGTCGCTGCCGAATTCCGTAACGACCGCAACGGGGAACGCCGTTAAAGCGACCGCTCTTTCTTCCGCCTCGGCGCGGGCCGCAATCGTCGCCGAAACGACGTTTTTTCTCACGGATTCGCTTATTTTTTTGCCGATAAGCGCGTTTTCCGCATAAAATTCGCTCTGATAAGCCTTGCTCAGCGAAAAGACGTTCCGATAAAACAGAGCGACGTATTTAACCAACTCTTCGGGCTTGTTTTTCGCAACGCGGACGATGATTTCGTTCTCTCTTTCGCTCGCGTTTATCGCCCTGTTCTCCTCGGCTTTGATTTTGCCTATCTCCTTGCAAAGAGCCATTCTCTCCGCAAAAATTCCGGAAAGAGCGTCGTCCTTTTCGTCGATTTTTTTTCTCAATTCGTCTATGGTCATATTTTCAACTCCGCTTTGCGGTTTAAAATTTTTTTCTTCGGATTTTGCCGCGCCGGCGGAAATTTCGCCGACAATTTACCGTTTTTATTCATTTGCTTTCGGCGAGAATTTCGTCCAGCAGAGCGATCGCCGCCGCGCTTTCCACAACGGGAATCGCCCTCACCGCCACGCAGACGTCGTTGCGCCCGCGAAAAGAAACTTCGATATTTTTCTTGTTTATAAGGTCGACCGTTTTCTGCGGTTTGGAAATCGTAGGAGTCGGGCGGAACGAAGCGCGGAACACGATATCCGCTCCGTTCGAAACGCCGCCGTTGATCCCGCCCGAAAGGTTGGTTTCGAAAATCACGTTTCCGTTATCGTCGAATCTCAGAGCGTCGTTCGCGAAAGATCCGCGCTCCGCGGCAAAACGCTCGCCGTAACCGAACTCAACGGCTTTCACCGCTGGAATCGCATAAACGACGGAGGCGATTTTTCCTTCAAGCCCGCCGAAAAGCGCGCCGCCGAGCCCCGCTTTCACACCCGTCGTAACGCATTCGACCGTCGCGCCGACGCTGTCGCCGTCGCTTTTAGCGTTTTTTATTTCTTCAATCATCGCTTCGCCGCAGGAAACCGACGAAAATTTACTATCACGCAACTCCCCGACGATATATCCGAATGCGTTCGACATATTCGCTTTGTCGCAGGCGGCGTAATAATCTTCGCCCGAAACGTTGCCGACGCGGGTTAAATAAGCGACCGTTTTTATGCCGAAATTCTCTTCGAGAATCTGTTTGCAGATTCCGCCGAGAACGCAGAACGGCGCGGTGAGCCTGCCCGAAAACTCGCCCCCGCCCGAAAAATCGAGAGTACCCGAAAGGACGTATCTCACATAATCGGCGTGCGAAGGGCGGGGTATTCCGTAAAAATTCGTCTTGTCTGTTCCTTTGTCTGTTTCTTTATCGCTTTCTTTGTCGGTTTCTTTGTCGGTTTCTTTGTCGGTTTCTTTGTCGGTTTCTTT
>CAVJNC010000090.1:3776-9194 GCA_963650905.1 Subdoligranulum sp. APC924/74 | reverse complement strand
ACCCAAAAAAATGTTGAAGTATTTTTCTCACACCCCAACATTTATTTTAGAACCCGAACTTAACGCAAATTAAAACGCGAGCCGTTTTGCGGACAGACGCGCAAATTTAACGCACACGAAAACGCGAGCCGCCCTTGCCTTTCGGCAAGGGCGGCTCGCTTGATTTTACGGTTTTTATTGATTTTACGGTTTTTAATCTAAAGTTCCGTTTTTAAAATATCCGAGTATCTCTCTTCTTATCCGGTTGCACTCCTCGCCCGCGATATCTCTTTCGAAAACGTCGGAAGAAATCTCTTTGCGATATTCCGCGCCCGATTTTCCGATTATGACGATCTCGTTCGCCAAAGTCAGAGCCTCGTCCGCGTCGTGCGTTACCAGAAGCACTGTTTTTTGCGAGGCGAACAACCTTTTCATCACCTCGAAAATTCTGAATTTCAAACCGATATCGAGCGACGAAAGCGGCTCGTCTAAAAGCATTGTTTCTCTGCCGCTCGCAAAAGCGCGGGCAAGCGAAACTCTTTTCTTTTGTCCGCCGGACAGTTCCTGCGGATATTTGCCCGCCTCTGCCGTAAGTTCGGTTATTTCGAGCGCGTTTTTAACGCGTTTTTTATTTTCTTCCCTGTCGGCGAAGGGCAAAACAAACCCGACGTTTTCAAAAACCGTTTTTCCCCGAATCAGTCTGTCGTCCTGAAAAACGTAAGCGGCGTCGCCGGAAAATTCTATCTTCCCTTCATAATCGGTGAGTTTCGCGATGCAGTTTAACAGCGTGGTTTTTCCTATTCCCGAGCCGCCCATTATCGCCGTTACTTTTCCGTCGGCGAATTCGGCGTTGAAATCGTCGAAAACGATCGTCTCGCCCGCCTCGGTTTTATAACTCTTGCAAAGATTTTTTACGACCATAACGACGCAACCCCCTTTTTATAAGATTATAAACTGCCTTAGCCGCCAGTTCGATGATTATCGAAAGAAGAACCGCGATAAGCGTGAACGCCATCAACTTTGCCGTGTTATCGAGAGCGTTCGCGCGGTACATTTCTCTGCCGATACTGAAATTCGTATAAGCGATCGCCTCGCCGCTTACCGTGAGTTTAACGTTGAACGCGAGGACGGAAACGAGTTCGGGGAAAAGCCCGTCGAAAACCTCGGGCAACGTTACGCCGAAGAAAACTTTCAACGGTTTCACGCCGTAAACCTTAAGCATTTCCGCCACCTTTTTGTCGCGATTTTTCATCGCGTTAAGCGTAGCGGAATAGGTCATCGGGAAAACCACGATAAACGAAATCACTATCGGACTGTTGTCCTTTTTCACCCATACGAGACACAGAAAAATGACGCTCATCGCCGGCACTACGCGCACGAATGCGATCAAAGGATAAAACAGTTTTTCGCAAAAAGGCGAAGCGTTGGCGGCGAGCGCGAACAAAACCGCAACCGAAAACGCCGTTAAAAAACTTATCGTTGAACGCCATAAAGTGCCGATAATCGACTTATAGGTGGATTTTTCGCCAAATACGGCAATGAATTCCCTTGCGACGGCGGATGGGGCGGGCATCATCATTTCGTCGTTTAAAGCAATCGCCGCAACGTGCCAGAACACAATAATCGACATAACCCCGACCGCTATCGCAACGGAACTTTCAATACTTTTTTTCATCAGGTATCGAATTCCTTATTTTACTCAGAAATCTTACTTCGCGTAGAAATCGTTTTCGGGAAGTTTTCCGCCGTAATCCGCAGGATTTAACGCCGACAAAAACGCTTCGATATCCGCCTTGCGGTCGCTCGCTTTATCCGCGCCGATAAGGCACCTTTTCAACGTATCCTCGCCGAGCGCGGGGAGAGTCGCGCCGATTCCGTTAAGGTCGGAAACCGCCTTTTCGGCGTTGGCTTTGAGATATTCCGCGTTTTTGCCCATTTTCGCCAGAAGCGCGTCGACATAACCGCCGAATTCATCCAGAACGGTCGACTTTACGATAAGCCCCGCCTGAACGAATCCTACGTTCGGATGGACTTTTTTCCATTCGTCCTCCAGGCCGAACGCGATATGCGCTCCCGTGTTGGCTATCGCCTGAGAAACTACCGGTTCGCCGAGCAAAGCGAAGTCCGCGTCGCCTTTATTGAGCGCGGTCATAACGAGTTTCGCGTCGGAAACGACGTTGAAATATACGGTATCGTCCCGTTTATCGCCGTCGGCAATAGCCTCATCTTCGTATTTTATCCCGT
The DNA here is from genome assembly GCA_963650905.1 of Subdoligranulum sp. APC924/74. Classification (GTDB taxonomy): domain Bacteria; phylum Bacillota; class Clostridia; order Christensenellales; family Borkfalkiaceae; genus UBA10281. The sequence continues at coordinate 6,971 of CAVJNC010000090.1, read as the reverse complement.
TCGCCGTCAGAATGTTTTTAAAAACGACTTCGGGCGTGCCGCCTATCCCCACGCTGTAAATAACCTTGCCTTTAAGGTCGTCGAGAGCGCTGTATTCGCCTTTCGTAACGACGTATAAAACGCTGAAAATGTTGACCGAGACGAGTTTTACGCCGAGTTTCCCCGCGTTGTATTGCTTCGCGGCGAGGTTAAGCGGCAAAATCGCCATGTCGTAAGTTCCGTTGGTAAGCCCCGCGATAACCGAAGGCGCATCCTTGAGAACTTCCACGCCCGTTTTCACTTCGCTCGTATCGTCCGAATAATCGAACCCGCCCGCGATATTCGCCACAGCAAGAGCCGGCGCGCCGTTGACGACGCCCATTTTAAACGTTTTTTCCGTTTTTTCAACGGTCCGATCCGAACCGGAAACGCTTGCGGATTCGCCTGTTCCGCATGCGGTTACGGCGAAAACCATAATCGCCGTCAAAATCAATGCCAAAAGTTTTTTCATATAATATCTCCTTTCAAATTTCTCTGTTTAAAATCGTGCGTAAGACCGCCTGCGCGTAAGACCGCCTGCGCGTAAGACCGCCTGTGCGTAAGACCATTCCTCACGTAAGACCGTCTGCGTTAAGCGCATCTGTGCGTAAGACCGTCCGCGTTAAGGCCACCTGCGCGTAAAATTATTGTATTTCGCACGAAGTTACGGCCGATTTAACCTTGACTTCGGGAATTTTTCCGAGTTTTCCGGTTATCGCCGAAATGATCTCGTTCGTAGCCTTGACTATCACGCTTATGACGTAAACGTTGTTCGCACGGTCCGGCACGCCCATTCTGCCCACGACGAAATCGCCGTATTCCGACAAAATCTCGTTTACGCGTCCCGCCGAACTTCTGTCTTTTTCTATAACTATTCCGATAACCGCTATTCTCATTTTAACCTCCGTTTTATCGTCTGTCGGGTTGCCGCGGTTTTGCGGCGAACAAAAAAAACATACCCCGAAGAGTATGCGTAATAAACATTATATAATATATAAGCCCGCTCTTATATTCGCTTTACATAAGCCTATAAGTCCGTTCTTACAAAATATAATATATAAGCCCGCTCTTATATTCGCTTTACATAAGCCTATAAGTCCGTTCTTACAAAATATAATATATAAGCCCGCTCTTATATTCGCTTTACATAAGCCTATAAGTCCGTTCTTACAAATTCCGCCGCCGAAAGCCCCGTCGCAAAGGAAACGTAACCGCCGAAAATCGGGTTATCGTTTTCCGCCGCAAAAGTCGCCGTTGGTCTGCCGGAAAAAATGTCGATTTATGCTTACTCTCCGAAAAATCATCGATTCAGTGTCTGCATTATAACATAATTATTCAGAATTGTCAAATTTTTTTCACTCAGAACGTTGACAATGTTTCGCCTCTTTGATATAATATTAAGCGTTACGAGATTAAAATTTAATATTTCGGGCGATTAACTCAGTTGGTAGAGTGCTTCCGTCACATGGAAGAAGTCGGGAGTTCGAGTCTCTTATCGCCCACCACAGAAAAGGCACACCATTCGGTGTGCCTTTTCAGTGGCGGACGTTTATCAGACAAGTACGCGGCACAACCACAACCCGATATACATAAACAAACCAAATGCGCCGTCGTCCGTCAATTTGCGAAGCAAATTCTTGCCGAGGGCTCCCGCTTGCGGGAAACGGCAAAATCTCTTATCGCCCGAACTAAAAACCACAGTTACCAAACGGTGTGCCTTTTCAGTGGCGGACGTTTATCAGACGAGTACGCGGCAACTTGTTGCCGTCGTTCGCACTCGCGTCTGCGAATCTTGCCGTAAAATGCAGAAATCGACATCCTGCAAGCCTTTTGTTGTTCACTTATTCCCCGAAGCGAGTTATAATTCAATTACAAAAACAGTTCAGGAGGCAAAAAATGAACACAGACAAAATTTATGCGGAAGCGATCGCGAACGAATACGCGGTCAAGGATACGAGAAAGGTCGTACAACTCAAAAAACTCGACGCCAAGGCAAAACGCCCTGCTCAGATTTTCGGGTACACGTTCGGCATCGTCGCCGCTCTTATTCTCGGCGCGGGCATGTGCCTTTCGATGAAAATAATCGGCGACGGCTCGACGACGATGACGGTTTCAGGCATTATCATAGGTCTTATAGGCATTGCGGGCGTTTCGGTCAACTACCCTGTCTATAAGAAAATTCTCGAAAGCGGAAAAAAGAAATACGCCGCCGACATTTTGTATCTCGCGAAAGAAATCAGCGAAAACTAAGCAATGCGGTTGCATTTGCCGCTCATATGTTTTATTATAATAGTGAGGGCAAAACCGACAAAATCGGGAGCGGGCGAAAAATATGAACAAGTCGGAGAGCAAGTATTATAACACGGCGTGCCTTATGGACGACGCGCTCCTTTTGTTGCTCGCAAAAAAAGATTTCGAGCAAATTACCGTTAAAGAAATTTGCGAAAAAGCGGGCGTGAACCGCTCCACGTTCTATCTTCATTACGAAACGATGACCGACCTTCTGGAAGAAACTTATCAGTACGTGTTGAAAAGTTTTTACTTGCAGACGCGGGAAGCGGACGACTTTAACACTCCGGAGGGCGAACGCGGCATCGCGAAACATATCAGCGAGGCGCGGTTGGACGAATTGTATCTGGTTACGCCGAAATATCTCGAACCTTATCTGACGTTCGTGAAAAACAACAAACGGCTTTTCCGCACGACATTGAGGTACTATGAATTATTCAAGTGGGACAACACGTATGATTATATGTGCAAGTATATTTTCAGCCCTATTTTAGACAGATTCGGACAGGCGGAAAACGTTAAATCTTATCTGGTTTCCTTTTATATAAACGGTTTGATAGCGATTATCAACCGCTGGGTTATGACGGATTGCGCGGAAAGCATTCCGGAACTCATCGATATTATAAAAACCTGTATGAACAGATAGCCGCCAACGATAGCCGTCAGCCGACTGCGGTTGATAACAGCCGCATATGGTTGCGTAAAATATTTAAAAAACGCCTCTAAACGCTTGTCAAAAAGACAAAAATATAGTAAAATATCTTACGTTAGAATTTACGGTTATAAACAAGCGGGCGTAGTTTAGTGGCAAAATAGGAGCTTCCCAAGCTTCGGTTGTGAGTTCGATTCTCATCGCCCGCTCCATTAACCCCTTCGGCTAAGAAATTC
>CAVJNC010000090.1:0-3766 GCA_963650905.1 Subdoligranulum sp. APC924/74 | reverse complement strand
CCATAGAAAAACACCCTCATTTCTGAGGGTGTTTTTCTATGGAGCGGACATTAAGCCGAGTACGCGGCAACTTGTTGCCGCCGTTCGTTAATTTGCGAAGCAAATTCTTGCCGCCAATGACGAAGCATGAATATTGCTTGCAAGGTATTTATGCCGAAGTTATTCATAAAGCGACCGCTTTTGCGGAATACAAAAGCAAAAACGACAGTTTTGATGCGGAACGCATCAGGTCATCAGGTCGACGAATATGGATTTCCGCCCACGGGAAACGGCAAATTCCGCCGCATGCCGATTGTCAACGTCAATATCCGATTTTATTTTCAATCACGGCTTTACGCGCCGCAAATCTTTAAGAAATACGTCCGCGCTGCAATCGCTCGGCATGCGCCAGTCCCCGCGCGGCGAAAGCGCGACCGAACCGACCTTTACGCCGTCCGGCAGACAGGAACGCTTGAATTGCTGAGCGAAAAACCTCTTTACGAATACTTCGAGCCACTTGTAAACCGTTGCGGAATCGTATTCCTCTTCGAAGGTTTTTTCGGCGATTCTGAATATCTTCGCAGGCGAAAATCCCGACCTGACGAAATGATAAAGGAAGAAATCGTGAAGAACGTAAGGTCCGACGATATCCTCGGTTTTCTGCTTTATTTCTCCGTTCTCGGCGGGAATGAGTTCGGGGCTTACCGGCGTTGCGAGAATATCCTCCAGCACCTTTTTCGTTTTCCCTTTGCTCTCCTCCGCGACGTGAGCGATTACGTAACGGACGAGCGTTTTCGGCACGGACGCGTTGACTCCGTACATCGACATATGATCGCCGTTATAGGTCGCCCAACCGAGAGCGAGTTCGGACAAATCGCCCGTTCCGACGACGAGTCCGCCCGTTTTGTTGGCGATATCCATAAGCACCTGAGTGCGTTCTCTCGCCTGCGAATTTTCGTAAGTCACGTCGGTGACGTTTTCGTTCTGCCCGATATCCCTGAAATGACTCCTCACCGATTCCGTAATGTTAATTTCCCTGAAAGTAACGCCGGTCTGCTCGGCTAAAAGTTCGGCGTTGCTCTTCGTGCGTTCGGTCGTGCCGAAACAAGGCATACTGACGGCGATTATATCTTTCCTCTTTCGTCCGAGTTTATCCATAGCGCGCGCCGCAACGAGAAGCGCGAGCGTGCTGTCAAGCCCGCCGGAAACGCCCACGACGAGCGTTTTCGTGGACGTGTGTTTAACTCTTCTCGCAAGCCCTTCCGCCTGAATGTCGAGAATAAGTTTCGCCCTTTTCGAAAGTTCCGCGGCGTTGTCCGGAACGAACGGCGTTCTGTCGTAATCGCGTTCAACCCTGTCGACGTTCAACGCGACGGCGAAATCGATAATGGTATAATCGTCGTCTTTAAGCCGCTCGTAATTGAAAAGTTTAAGTCTTTCGTGTTCGATAAAGCCGATATCGACGTCCGCAACGGCAACCCCGTCGCCGAATAAATCGCTTTCGGCAAGAATTTTACCGTTTTCGGTTATCAGATTATGCGCCGAAAACACCATGTCGGACGACGATTCTCCGTTGCCTGCGTCGGCGTAAGCGTAAGCGCAGACGCATTTCGCCGACTGCATCGAACAAAGACTTCTCCTGTATTCCGCCTTGCCGATGAGTTCGTCGCTCGCCGAAAGATTGACTATTACGTTCGCCCCGTTGACGGCGTGCCTTTCCGACGGGGAATTCACCGCCCAGAGGTCCTCGCAGACTTCCGCGGCGACTTTCATCGCGGGGTGATTTCTGTTTCTGAAAATAAGTTTCGTGCCGAACGGATATTCCTTGCCGTTTATCGTTATAACGCCGTTTTCGTCGTCCGGCGAAGCGAATTGTCTCTTCTCGTAAAACTCGTTATAAGAGGGCAAAAACGACTTCGGGATAACGCCGAGAAGTTTGCCGTGACAGATCGCGACGGCGCAGTTATAGAGTTTTCCGTTCCTCATAAGCGGCGCGCCGACGAACAACAACGTGTCGTAATTCAACGAATAATCGACGATTTTGACGAGATATTTCTCGCAGGACTTCAAAAGCGCGTCCATATAAAACAAGTCGCCGGCGGTGTAGCCCGAAAGGGTGAGTTCGGGAAAAACGAGGACTTTAACGCGTTTGACCGAATAGGTTTCGAGCGCGTCCAGAACGCTCTGCGCGTTTTTTTCCACGTCTCCTACTTTGAGTTCGGGCGTGACGGCGGCGACTCGGCAATAAGAAAAAATCGGATCGACGGTCGATCTGGAATAAATCTCCTGCTTCTTTTCTCTGCCGACGAGATCGCTCACGCCGACGTCCAACCCCTTGGCTATCGCCGCCAGAGTTTCCGTTTTAATGCTCTTCGTCGACGACGAAAGAATTTTATTGAGCGTGCCGAGCGGTATTCCGCTGCGCTTTGAAAGTTCCTCGCTCGTTATCGAAAACAGTTGTTTGTATTTTTTGATTCTCTCGACTACGTCCTGCATATCTTTCCTCTTCAGTGTAAAAACGTTTAGTAAACTCATTTTATCATTTCCGGACAATTTTGTAAAGTCTTTTTACGGAATTTCCGTTCGTTATCCGCAGATACCGAAACCGCGCGAAAGGTTTTCAACCTTTCGCGCGGCGCATTTCCGATAAACCCGATTAAAAATCATTCCGCCCCGACGATACCGCCCTTCTCCGCGAATCCGAGACTGATAAGCAACGCGCCGTCGACCTTCCGCATGGTGCCGTAAGGCAATTCGCCGATGCGTTCTTTCAGTCTGCGCTTGTCGAGCGTTCGTATCTGTTCGAGCAGAACCACCGAGTTTTTGCTCAGTCCGTAAAGGGACGCGTCGAGTTCGATATGCGTCGGCAATTTCGCCTTCGTAAGTTTACTCGTCACCGCCGCCGCGATTACCGTGGGACTGTATTTGTTCCCCACGTCGTTCTGAACGACGAGAACGGGCCTTACGCCGCCCTGTTCGCTTCCGACGACCGGACTGAGATCGGCGTAATAAAGTTCGCCTCTCTTTATCATAATCGATCCTCACTTTGCCGCCCGACACGGCGGCTCAACCGGCGTTCCCCTGATATATTATATGTAATATTCGGGGATGCCGATATTATTTTCGACCGATCGCGTAGGTTTTATACAAAAAACTCCCCGCAACGTATTTTTTGCGAAGAGTTTTCCGAAAAACCGATTTTAATTTTTTTTTAAATCTTTTTATTTCTTCTTTGATTCCTTTCTCCCTTCGGAATTGAATTTTCCGATTACTTCGCTCACCGTTCCGACGTATGCGAACGTTTCGGGGTAACGATTGATTATTTCCTGAAACTGCACCATCTGACGCGACTTGATGACGCAGATCAGAAGCACTTTGTTTCTGTGTTCGAACATTCCCTCGGCGGGCGTAACCGTAACGCCGTGGCCGAGTTTTTCGATTATATCTTTGGAAATTTCTTCCGCGTGTTCGGTTATCACCTCGAACTTGAGCGCGTTTTTCGTTCCGTACATTATATAATCGCACGTTTTCGTTGCCGTAAAAGTATAAATCAGCGAAAGGAAAACGGGAATCGTATCGTTTCCGTAAACGAAGAACGAAACCACGAAAATTACGCCGTTCACCGCAAAAATCATCGAAGCGACGCTCTTGTGCGGATTTTTCTTCTGTATCATCGCGCCGACGATATCCGCTCCGCCCGTGGACGCGTTCGTTTTAAGCGCACACGCAAGCGATAATCCGCAAACCGCTCCGCCGACAAATGCAGATAAAAGTCTCGTTCCCATTT
>CAVJNC010000089.1:0-9297 GCA_963650905.1 Subdoligranulum sp. APC924/74 | reverse complement strand
AAATATTATTTCGAAATTTCTTTAATAACTACACCCCAACATTTGACAAAGAGCCGAATATTTTATCAAAATGCGCCAAAGATACGCGGCGATTTATGAAATGTAATCTTTGAAAAGTAAAAAAACCTAAAACTCACTTCCGACAAGAAGTTCGTTTTAGGTTTGATGTGGTGGGGGCGGTAGGGCTCGAACCTATGACCTCTACCATGTCAAGGTAGCGCTCTAACCAACTGAGCTACGTCCCCGAAACTTGCTTTGTTATTCTACCAAAAATTTTTTCGTTTGTAAAGAGATTTTCAGTGCTTTTATAAAAATATTTCTGTGCGTTTACAAAAATATTTATAAAGAGATTGCCCGCGCGTTTACAAAATATTTATTTCGTCGTGTTTTCGTCGACGACGAACGTAATTTCCGTGAAAACATAAATATATATTATTACAAATTAACGACTGCGTTCCGTTTAAATAAATAATAGTCAAAAACGTGTCTTTTTCATTATTTATATAATAAAAATACGGCAAAAATGCGGAAAATTCAATAATAAAACGACAGAGAAGCCGAATAATGCAAGAGCCTGAAACCGAACAAAACCATATATATACATAACATATTGATATTGACTTGTCATTACGGAAAATGTAAAATTATCCCGTAAAAAAGAAATTATCAAGGAGAAAATCTGTTCGTGGAATGTCCGGCTGTTAAACCGAAAAAAAAGAGCGCGGTAAAGGATATGCGAAAACGCAAAGAGAATCTTTTCGTTTTAAGTCTTTTGGGCGTGCCGATAATTTTCTTCCTTGTTTTCTGGGTTTACGTGAATCTCGATTCGTTCGCTCTCTCGTTTCAGCGCGAAGAATACACGTCGGGAAAGAAGGAACTTGTGTTCACGCTGAGAAATTTCGAGTTGATATTCGAAAAATTTTCGTCGGACGGGGAACTTCTGATCGCCACGAGGAACACGTTGCTTTTCTATCTTGTCGCGTTGCTTATAGTGTTGCCCGTTTCGTTGCTTATGGCGTACTTCGTATATAAGAAAATAGCGGGCTACAATTTTTTCCGCACGGTAACTTATCTGCCGAACATAATCTGCAGTTCCGCGCTCGTGATACTTTTTCAGTATGCTCTTAATCGTGGCGGACCTTATCAGGCCGTCATGAACGCTCTCGGCAAGAAGTACGAATATCCGCTTTATACCGACAACGCCATCGTTTATCTTTTGATTTATAACGTGATATTCGGTTTCGGCGGAAATATGGTTGTGTTCGGCGGAGCGATGAACTCAATCAGCGAGGACGTTCTGGAAGCGGGAAAAATCGACGGGTGCGACTGGTTTCAGGAACTTACTCGGCTTATCATTCCGATGATATGGCCCACGATTTCCACGATTTTAGTCCTTTCTTTTGCGGGAATACTTTCTTCTACGGGCCCGATTCTCGCGATGACTCGCGGCACTAACAAAACCGCCACTCTCGCTTTTCTTTTATACGGTTATGCGACCGGCGCGGTGGAGCCGAATATAACTCAGGATATTTATTTCGCTTCCGCGGTAGGACTTATGATGACGATAGTTACTTTCCCGATAGTATTGGTTCTTAAAAAAGTTCTGTTTAAAGACGAAAAGGAGGCGCGGTAAATGAGTTTTAAATTTTCCGCCCCGTCCGGCGGCGCGGCGATAAAATTAAAAAAACGCGGAAAAAGTCGCGGCAGTCTTTCGCAGAGAATAGTGTTCGGCGTTGCGTTCGTATTGTTTGCGTTATACGCCGCGCTCGTGCTTTTCTTTTTCCTGTACGGATTTCTTATTTCGATAAAACCGGCGGGAACTTTCAGGCAAGATCTCAAAGCCGTTAAACTTTTCAGTTTTCCGAGTTCTCCCGATTTCGGCAACTATGTTTCCGCTTTTACCGAGTGGACGAAAATAGACGGTAAAAACAGTTTTATTATGATGTTGTGGAATTCGGTGTGGAGAACAACGGCTTCCGCTTTCCTCAATTGGTTCAGTACGGCGATAGTGTGTTACGTTCTCGTGCATTACCGTTCCAAATTTACCGAATTTTTATATGTTTTAGGACTTTTGGTCGCAATGCTCCCGTTATACGGCGGGCAGGGCGCGCAGTACAGATTATATTCGAGATTGGGCCTTATCGACAATCCCGCGATCTCTTTCGTCAGTATTGCGCTTTACGGCACGTATTTCTTTTATATGTACGCGTTCTGGAAAGGAATATCCCATTCGTATGCGGAAGCGGCAGAAATAGACGGGGCGAATCACTATCAGATACTTTTCAGGGTTATGCTTCCGCAGGTTCTTCCGAGCATAATTTCGCTTTTCGTAATGCAGTTTATCACGGCGTGGAACGATTACGAGGGAACTGCGGCGTATATGATCAAATATCCGAACCTTGCCTACGGAACTTACGCGCTAAGCGAAAAAAGCGCGGGCAGTTCGAACGTGCCGGCATATTTTGCGGGCGTTATGCTTTCTCTCGTTCCCGTTCTTATACTTTTCGTCGCGTTCCAGAACACGATTATGGAAAAGGTGTATTTCGGCGGACTCAAAGAGTGACGGCAACGCCGCGAGTCTGCGGTTAGCCGAGCGAGATTTGAACCCCATCAAGCCTTAAAGCCGTCTTTTTTACGCTTTTGGGCAAATTCTCACTTGAAGTACGGCAAGTACGTCGGCGTTCGCCTTTACCAAAAATCATCAAAAAATACGGCTTTAGGGTGTTTCGCATTTTAACGGCGATAAATTTAGAAAAATCAAGGCAAACGAACGCGATAATATTTGCCGTATTATAAGTGAGTTTAACGCCGATTTTGCAATTTTGCGCCGTTAAAACTTAATGTGGTTCGAATCTCGCTCGGCTAAAAGCCGTTTTCCGGAAGAAAACGGCGAAGAAAAAGGACGCGTCCTTTTTCGCTTTGATGAAATTCAAAGCGAAATCCCCTTAACAGGGAAAACGGTCGCTTTAAAGCGACGATAATATAACGACGATAATATAAAACGACTACAATATAATTCGGAGGAAAAGCAATAATGAAAAAATTTCTTATGAGAATCGCCTGCGTCTGTCTTGCGATCGTTTCGGCGGTGAGTTTATGCTCCTGCGGCGGCGATAAGGAAGAGGGCGAAAACGGGTATCTTAAAATTTCTGCGGTCGGGCTCGGTTACGGCGTGGAATGGCTCAACGAGATGGTTAAAGAGTTTGAAAAGAGTTCCGGCATAAACGTGGAAATCGTAGTTAAAGAGGGCTCGGCAGGGCAGGGACAACTCGACGAAGAAATCAAATCTCTGAAGAGCGATACCGATTTGTTCTTCAACAAGCGCGGTTTCTTCGCGAAAAGCGTATACGACGGATCGATTTCGACAGGCGGTCAAAGTTACGATTGTCTTTACGCAGACCTTTCCGACGTGTGGAATTCCGTCGTCGACGAAGGCTCCGGCAAAACGATAAAAGACAAAATATACGACAACTATGCGAGCGTGTTCGAGATAGACGGAAAATATTACGCGCTTCCTTGGGCGGGTGGCGTTTACGGAATAACGAGAAACCTTTCGGTGTGGAACGAGTTGAATCTCACGGACGCCGACGTGCCTTACACGACGGACGAATTGTTCGCTCTCTGCGATAAAGTAGTCGCGTCAAACGTCGACGCGTCTCCGTTCATTTACGCTCTGGAAGGGCAATATTACGGCGCGTGGACGACCATATTCTTCGCTCAGTACGAAGGAAAAGAAAAGGCGGAGCAGTTAAAGAAAGGGTTGGATCCGGACGGAGAACTGTCGCAATATCTCTATACCTACACGGGGCAGGAAGAAGCGTTGAAAGTTCTCGAAAAACTGATTACGACGAGCGGATATCAATGCGAAGACAATTCGTCGAGTTTTTCGTTGCAACAGGAATTTTTTATCGACGGCGACGCGTTGTTTATGATAAACGGTTCGTGGCTCGAGACCGAGGCATCCAACTTCGATAATTCGCCGATCGATATGATCAAAACGCCCGTCATCTCTTCCCTTGCGAACAGGCTTTCGTTCAGGGGCGACGCGGAAGCGGACAAGAAACTTTCCGATATCATAAAGTACGTGGATAAAATCGACGCGGGCGAAGCGGCGGAAAAACCCTCGTATGCGACGGACGACGATATAAAAATCGTCACCGAAGCGAGACATTATTCCTATATGGCCGGCGGCACAGATCATCAGGCTTACGTTCCTTCTTACAGTTCTCATATAAGAGAGGCGAAAGAATTCCTTAAATTCATGTATTCGGACAAAGGGCTTAATATATATTACAAAACCCTTAACGGAGCAACTCTTCCCGCAACGCCCGTCGGCGAATACGAGGCAGGGGTAACTCTTTCCGATTTCAGAAAATGCGTGAACGCCGCTACCGAAGAGGACTTCACGTTCGACAGGGAAGTAAAATCGAGAATGTTCATGCTTAATCAGTTAAACATATGTTTTTCCAACGGCTTCGGAACGGAATACAAGAACCTTGTGGACGCGATACTAAAAGGCAAGTCGGCGGCGGATATTATGCGAATCAATCAGGAATATATCGAAAAGAACTGGCAGTCGTTCAGACAACAACTCGGCGTATAATCCTTATAAAATAAATCAAGGCGGTAAAAATGAAAAAGAAATTATTTTGCGCGATGACGGCGTTATCGCTTGCCGTAACGGTTTTTTCCGGCGCGCTTAGCGGTTGTTCGCGCGGCGGGGAAAAAGATAAAACCGACGCAGACGTGTGGAGCGTGTATTCCACGGCTAAGGTCACGAGAAACGTTAAGGAAAACGCGCCTTACGAAAAACTTTCCGCAAGCGTTTCGATCGATATGACGAAGAACGAAACGGAAGGCGCGCAGGTTATTCTGACTGCGGGAGAAAAGGATATCGGGAGTTACGATATCGTTTTATCCGATCTTTCGGACGGAAACGGAAACGTTTTAAAGAAAGAGGATATTTCGGTTTATCACCAGAAATATCTCGAAGTGAAAAACGAAGCCGACACGCTTAACAAAAACTACGTTGCCGGGGATTTCGTTCCCGATATGCTCCTGCCGCTCGAAACGGCGAAGGCTTACGGCGAAAACAAGGTGAGCAAGGGCGAAAATCAGGGCGTAACGATAGAGATTACGACTTCCCGCGAAACTGTTCCCGCAACCTATACGGGCAAATTCATCTTAACGGCGGACGACGAGAGTTTCGACATTCCCGTAAGCGTTAAGGTATGGGACGTGGAATACGAAGGCAGAAGAACTTTTCAGTCCTCTTTCCTCGTATACAGAAGCAGTCTGATAGCCGGAGAATACGAGGCTTCGGATGAACTCGCGGCAAGATACGTCGATTTTCTGCTCGGTTACAAGATGAACGTATACGTTATAAAAAGTTCGTATTCGCCCGAAGAATTCGCTGAAGAAGCGGTACGACTTTTCGAAAACGATAATTACAATTCGATATGTATTCCGAAAAACATGAAAGCGGGTTACGTCGCGAACGGGAGCATGGCGGACGAGATCGTCGACTATATCAAGGCGATAGCGAAGATTTCAACACCCGAAAAACCGTATATCGATTACGTTTATATTTATCCCACCTATTTCGACGAGGCGGATCAGCACGAGTCGGTCGCAAGCGAGGTGGAGCGCGTGTTCGAAAACGGCGGGGAGTGGGACAAAACGCTTGAAAAGGCTCTTTCCGCGGTTAAGAACACTTCCGAATACGGGAATATGGACGACGATTTCAAAGCCCGCGTGGAAAATGCGATTCTGAATATCCCCGCGATATTTACAAACGTCACCTATCGCGAAGAGTGGGTGAAAAACACCCGCGCGGTATTCTGTCCGTATATAAGTCTTCTCGGCGACGGCGCTACGAGCGCGAAATATAAGGCGGCGGCAGAGGAAAACGCGAACGGCAATCTGTGGGCATATACCTGCGTGAAGCCGAATTATCCGAATCCCACCTTCCATACGGACGATTTTAATCTCGGTTCGAGAATTTCCGGATGGATGGAGAAAAAATACGGCGTGAACGGCTATCTTTACTGGGCGGTTAACATGTACGAAGCGATAAACGAGGACACTTGGAGGTTTGTTGACGTTTACGAAACCGCGGAGCGCGCGGGTTACTGCGGCGGCGACGGATTTCTGCTTTACCCGGGCGCGTATTACGGCAGCGAATATCCTTTCGCGAGCATAAGGCTTGCCGCGTACAGAGATTCGATGGACGATTACGACAGTCTTTGCGTTTTCGAACGGGCGACGGAAAAACTTGCCGGGAAATATAATGTCTCGTTCGATTCGGACGATTTTGTGTCCGATTTGTACGATTCGTTGTTTGCGGGAACATCCTATTATACCGACGATTCGCTTTTGTCGTCGGCAAAAACCGAACTTTATAAGAGAATAATCGCGGCGAATTCCGCCGACGGTTTGCTCGTCTCGAGAGATAACGACAAGATCGTTATTTATTCTTCGGGCGAGGCAGAAGTTAACGGAGAAACGCTTACCGGAACGAAAAGCGGAAGCGGATATAAATACGAGATTGCGGCAGACGGCGGAAAACTCAATATAAAAACCGCGAACGGCGAATACGAATATACGTTCGGCGCGGCGGAAAAACTTACGGATTTTGCGGGCGGCAGAGGCAGCGTGAAGACTACCGAAGAAAGCAAAGCGACGATAAACGGAACGACCGGAAGAGCGGAACTTAAAATAGTTTCGGTAAGTCGTTCCGACGCCGGCGCGACGAGGAGATTCTCTCCTTACGCCGAAATATCGACGGGCGGGCTTTCGGGCGCGAAGGCGTTGGAATTCACGGCGGAAAACCTCGGAACCGAGGCGGCGGAATTCAACGTCCGTCTCGTCGGTTCGGACGGCGCGGCGATAACGTTGGACAGCGTTTATCTGAAAGCCGGCGAAAGCAGGAAAGTTCATATAACGATCGACGGAACTTCGGTTACCGAAAAATTTCTGTCCGGCGTGACGGCGATCAGATTCTCGTTTGCCAACACGGACGCTTCAGTCGCGCTGATGCCCGAAAGAATTATCGCCGCGGGCGACGTTTATTGTTTGAAATAGGAGGACGGAACGATGAAAAAGAAAAATTTGATTTCCGCGATCCTTCCGGCGTTATGCCTCTCGATATCTCTCGCGGCGGTATGTTCCTGCGGGAAAAACGATACGGGAAAAGAAGAGAGCGCCGCGACGGAATATAAAGGCGAAATGCTTTATAACGGTTTCGATACCGTTAAGGATATGTATGCCGTGAATCAACTTTACGTCTGGAATTATTCCCCGCTCGGAAAACTTGAAATCGTCGACGCGGAAAAGTTTGCGGAACTTTCGGCGGTAAAGGATGGCGAAACGGACAAAAAAACGGAAGATCTCTCGCCTCGTCAGGGCGACGGCGCGCTCCGGATTTATTATGAAGGCGGCACTTTTACGGAACTTCTCGCCCGTTTCGATCGTTCCGCGCTCGCGGGGCTTCCCACGGACGAACTGGGTAAAATTTCGGTGGAAATTTATAACGATTCGAAAGACGAGAAGAAAGTCACGCTTTCCCTCATGCGCGACGAAAATAAAGTTCTCGAGATGGAAAACGGAGAATTTACGCTCGCCCCTTACGCTTGGACGAAATGCGAAGCGAAGTTCGATCCCGTTATAACGGATTATTTCAAAAACGACCTTATCGGCGTCAATCTGCGGTTCAACGACGTTACGGAGTCCGTATATTACGTAGACGATATGCGGATAACTTTCGGCAAAATCTATACCGACGAAATAAACGAACGCCTTGAAAAAGTGCGTGAACTCGAAGCCGATATAGATAAACTGAGCGACAAGCCGACCGCGGATGATAAGGACGCGATTCTCGGTCTTTACGGTCGTTATGCGGAATTCGCGCAGGCTTACAGAGCGATAGTCAAAAATTCTGCGAAGTTGTTTTCCGCGACGGATGCTTATTTCGCGGCGGTGAACGCTATGGAAGATATCGGCAAGAGAACCGCGCTCTTTGCGGACGAAGTGGCGGGATTGCGCCAGTTTTCGGATTTCAACGGCGGAACGGTTTCTTACGCGGCTGGCGAAAATTATTGGGACGAAACGGGCGCGATAAAGATAGATTTCAACGGCTCCGCCGTCGAGACGACGATAGAGATTTCCCCGACGATTGCGAGCGGATACGACGAATTCCGCATAAGAGTCAAAAACGATTCCGATAAAAAACGCGCGATTTATTTCAACTGGAAAACGTTCGACGACGTCGCCGCGGACGAAAACGGCGATGAGGTGACCATTCACGGCGGTTATCTTTTGCCGGCGAACAGCGGCTGGATAGAACTCGTTTTCAGAGCGCAGGCGGAGATTTCCGAAATTAACGCCGTATCTGTCGACGACGCGGTCAATTCTCCGACAAACAGCGTAGGCGCGCTTTATATCGGCAGAAGTTACGCGATTACGCGTTATAACGAAGTTATAAACAAAATAAACGAACTGAAAGAATATTCTTCGGCTTACACGGCGGAGGACAAAGCGACGGTTGCGGGCGTGAGAGAATCGTTCGCGGCGTTATGCGCGGCTTCGCAGGGCAAAGTGACAAATCTGAGCAAATTAGAGCAAATCGAAGCGAAAATCTGGGAAGAAGGCTTTAATGCCCTTCCTGCCGGCGCGGACGAAATAACAAGTTTCAACGTGAATTACAAGTCTGCGACGGAAGCCCTCAGGGTAAGTTACGCAAAGTTGTCGTCGGGCGTTAAAAAACTCGTGGCGGATAAGGAGCGACTTCTCGGGGAGTTAGAAGCGAAACTTCTTTTGTTCAGAAAAGATTACGTAAAAGAACTCATAAGCGCGGCGACGGTAAGGTCGGATTATACGGCTTACACTGTGAAAGAAGTTAAAAATATTCGCATTGCGGAAAGCAAATACGCGGAACTCGACGAAGAAGAGAAGAGTACGTTCACGGCGGAGGAGACGGCGAAACTCGCTTCTCTTATATCCGCAACCGAAAACTGGTATACGTTGAGCGACCTCGGCGGCGATTTCGCTTCCGATATAATCGGCGCGGACATCTGGGGAGGACGCAGCGCGAATCTTAAAAACAATAAAGAGGGCGTGATCGCGTTCGACGTTCGCGGGCTTTCCGAAAAAGACGGTTCGCTTTACGTTTCGTTTTTTCACGACGGGAGCGTAAATAAGAACGAGTCGTTCGACGGAATCGACTTTTACTTAAGAAACACGTCTTCGCTAAAACGTTTGTATTTCGAGAACTCGGGCGGAACGACGATCGACGTGAAC
>CAVJNC010000088.1:0-9378 GCA_963650905.1 Subdoligranulum sp. APC924/74 | reverse complement strand
AAAACCAACCGAGAAAACCAACGAACGGATAAGAGAAGAAAAGGCGAGAGCAAAGTACGCCGCGGCGGAAGCGAAGAAGAAAAAGCAAGCCGAAGCGAAAAAGAAGAGAGAACAGGCGAAAAAAGCAAAAATTGAAGCCAAAAAAGCGAAAGCGGCGGCGAGAAAAGAAAAACGTCGTTCTCTGAAAGAATTGCGTCTTGCGAAAAAGGAAGAAAGAATCAAACGCCGCGAGTTTCTGAAAAACGAAAGCAAGGAAGACAGAGAGAAACGCCTTGCCGCGGAAAAACAGGCAAAACTTAAAATAAAGGCGCAGAAAGCCGAAAGAAGAGCCGAACTGAAAAAGGCGAAAGCCGAAAGAAAAGCGGAACTGAGAAAAGCGAAAGCCGAAAGAGCGGCGGAAATGAAGAGACAGAAGCAAGCCGCGAAGCACGAAAGAAAGATGAAAAAAGCCGAAACGAGAGAAAGACGCGGCAGAGAAAATCGTTCGAGAGGCGTGGGCGGATGGCTCGCCGCGGTCATCTCGCTCGGTTGTTCCGTTCTCGTTCTCGGTTCGGTACTGGCTTTGTCGCTGTTCACCGACGTTTTAAGTTTCGGCAAAACAAGCGGCGGAACGGAAGCCGCGGAAAGAGCGTTTTACGACCTTGTGGGTTACGTGGACAATATCGAGACGAATATGTCCAAACTCTTCGTCGCGAGCGACAGCGAAAGCAGGCAGAAAATTCTCGGCGATCTGATGGTACAGAGCAATCTTGCCGATTCCTCGCTTGCCGCGCTGCCCGTTATGGACGAATCAAAACACTATGCGTCCAAGTATATAAATCAGGTGGGCGATTATGCGAAATATCTCAATAATCGACTTATAGACCAACAAACGCTTACCAATGAAGATATGGAAAGGCTTGTGGAACTCTATAACGTGAACACCGATCTGAAAGAGGCTCTCACCGCTTTGTCGGCAAGGGTGAACGAAGAATACGACTTCGATTTGCTTAAGGACAACAACGCGAACGACATTATAATCGCGCAGTTCAACGATTTCGAAAAAGGCGCGGTCGATTATCCCGAAATGATTTACGACGGAGCGTTTTCCGACGGAGTGAACGATAAAGAAGTGAAAGGACTTTCGGGCGAGGAAATCGACGAAACGGTCGCGGTTGAAAAGTTCAAAGAGATTTTTTCGGAATACGGCGAACTTACCCCGTCGGTTACGGGTATGACCGAAAACAGCGAAATAATCTGCTATAACGTCACGTCGATGACGGAAGGCGGGGAAATTTACGCGCAGATATCCAGAGTCGGCGGCAAACTCGTTATGTTCAACGCATACAGAGAATGCGGCGAAACGAAACTTTCCGAAGAGGAATGTATCGCGAAAGCGGGCGAATTCCTTGAAAAACTCGGTTATAAAGATATGAAATGCGTCTGGAATTATTCTTCCGGCGGCACGGAACATCTCAATTTCGCTTACACCGAAAACGGAGTGATAATGTATCCCGACCTCGTCAAAATTAACGTTTGCATGGAAACGGGAACCGTTACGGGACTCGACGCGGACAATTATTATATCAATCACACCGACAGGCTCGTCGGAAAGGCTAAGCACGATATCGGCGAAGCGTTCGACAAAGTAAACGTGAAACTCGACGTTCGGGACGAAAGAGTCGCGGTTATCCCTCTCGGGAACGGCAGGGAAACCCTCGCTTACGAATTCATCGGAACTTACAACGGTTCGGTTTATTACGTCTACGTCGACGCGAACACGCTGAAGGAAATCGAAATTTATAAAGTCGTGGATACGGAACAGGGCAGATTGCTTATGTGATTTAAGCCCGAGGTAAAACCCGACGGCGGTCGATTCAAATCAACGATTTTGAGCCGACGGCAAAAGAATTTAACGTCTTTTGCCGACGGCTCGGCTTTTTATTTGACAAAAACAGAGTTTTGTTTTAAAATAGAAATCAAAGGACGGCTCGTATTTTCCGCTTATCGTCCGCTTGCTTTCCGTTTGTTTTCCGCACGGATTTCCCGCTTGGTAAACGGCGTGAAAAACGGGCGATAATCGGCTTATAGACCGACTTATTCCGAGAAAAACGAAAATCGGCATAAAAGGGAGTCAAAAATGGAAAAACACATCAAACTCGTTACGTTCCGCGTTAACGAAATAGAATTCAAATTCAACGGGGCGATAAAGCCGGACACGCAGTTCCGCATCATCCCGAAAATCGAAAGCAAACTCGGGCAGAACGGAAAGAATCTTTTCGTCAATCTCTCGGTGAGAGTCAACGAAGATATCTCTTCGCCCGTTCCGTTCAATCTCAACGTCGTTATGTTCGGGCATTTCGTCGCCGAGAAAGAGGCGGAGCAGAGAGTTTATATCGAAGAGGCGATCGAAACGCTTTATCCGTTCCTTCGCGCCGCGGTTTCGTCTTTCACGGCGAACTGCAACATTCCGCCTTACGTTCTGCCGATAATCGGCTCGAGCGTTCTTCAGGAGAGTCCCGCAAAAGCGGATAAAGAAAAGGAGAATATAAACTAATGAGAAAATTCATCAAGGAATTCGGGGACTTTATCAAAAGAGGTAACGTTCTCGATATGGCCGTCGGCGTAATCGTCGGCGGAGCGTTTACGGCTATCGTAACCGCGCTTTCCAACGGCATTCTGAAGCCTTTCATCAACTGGATAATCTGGCTTTGCAACGGAAAGAACGAAGAAGGTTCGCTCGAAAGCGTTTACACCGTTCTTCACGGCGTTACCGGCGCGGACGGCAAACTCGACCTCGCCAATTCCATTTACATAGACTGGGGCGCGTTCATTTCGTCCATCATCAATTTCCTGCTTATCGCATTCGTCGTGTTCATGATCGTCAAGGTTATCAATCACGCGTCGGAAAAACTCAACGTCAACGCCATTATGAAGGAAGCGGCGGAAAAGAAACTCGAAAAAGGCGAAGAACTCAACAAGTCCGAAAAACGCTGGGTGAAGAGAATGAAGGCTTATCATCCGGAATTCGTACCCGTTCAGTTACAACCCAAGGCCGAGGCGAAAGAACCCGAACCGCCCGTTCCCACCGAAACGGAAAAACTTCTCGCGGAAATTCTTTCGGAACTCAAAAAAGAACACGAATAACAGGATAATTTAAGGTAAAACCTATGAAACCGACGCGATGCGCTCTTTTCGAAGGGCTTTCGGACGGGGAGATATCCGCCGTCGCGGAAAAGATAAAATTTGAATACAAAACTTTTTCGCGCGGGGAAGAGATTTTCGTTTACGGAAGCGACGACGGAAAACTCTGCAATCTCGCCGAAGGCATTGCGGAAACGATCCGTACCGACGAAAACGGGGCGGTCGCGCTCATCGAGAGATTTTCTGCGGGCGCGGCGTTCGGTTACTGCGAGGGGAAGGAACTCGGCGGCAGGGATTACACCATTGTCGTCGCCAGAACCAGATGCGCCGTTTGGGTTGCCGATATCCATAACGTCGACTTTAAAACTCTTCCCGCGGAATTTCTGGTCAACTTTCTCGGTTGTCAGCAAAAGAGGCTTGCCGATTTCGCCGCGCGGACGAACGTTCTGCTCGGAAAAACGTTAAGAGACAAGTTGCTTTGTTATTTCAGGAATTGCGCCGACGAGGCGGGGAGCGATTGCTTCGATCTGAAGATAACGTTAACGGGGCTTTCGGATCTCATTTTTGCGGACAGAAGCGCGATGATGCGCGAAATCAAAAAACTCCGCGACGACGGGATTATCGAGATAAACCGAAAAAAAGTCACGATGCTCGGGAAATAGCCGTCGCGTCGTGAAATTCGGAAATTATAAAATTATAATAATACGCCCGGGGCGTTTCGTTAACCGAAACGCCTCGGGCGTTATTTTGCAATAAAGGCTCGCTTGTTTCAGAGATTGACATAGAATCTTTTGTCGTATTCTTTTTTAAAAATCATTACGCATTTTATAATTTTTTCAAAATTGCTTACTAAAATATTTTTAACGCAATCCGGAGGCAAAGCTTCGATTTCCTCTTTTAAATTTATCGCAGAGATAAAGTAAACGACGCTTTCTTTTTCGTCAAATATAATCGGCGTTTCTTTTAATGTCCCGATTGTTTGCATGCGTTTGAACAAATCGGTTATATCACCGCATATTTGGGTGTTGTTGTTAAGCATTTGATTGATTCTATCGACAAAAACGTCATAATTAACCCTGTTGTCAACATATGGTAGTTTAATTTCCAAATCGCCGTTTCGGGGTTTTATATCGATGAGAAAATTGAACGTCTGTGTCGAGCCGTTTTGTGTAATTGTTTTATAATTTAATTCGATTCTGTCGGTATTTGCCTCAGAGATTTCGGCAATCTTTGTATTATATTCTTTTATGCAAGCGATAATTTTTTCTGTAAATTCGTTTTCCATAAGAAACCTCTCCTTTTATGTGCGGTAGTGAACGTATACGGTGCCTGCATAATCTAAATCCTGATTATCTCCATATAAATTATAACCTGAATAGTATTCGGCGTACTGTCCGCCTCCGCCGCTCTTTCCGGTATACGCCACACGTCCGTCTGAAGAATAACTAAGCCAAACACCGGAATAGTTATATCCGCCGAATCCGTTTTTAGCATGATATCTTACATAGAAGTATACGTCATCTGTGTATTTGCCGTTTTTATCAACGTAAAACGAAGTATCTCCGTTATAACATCTCAAGTATAAATCCCAACTGTATTTTACATATTCCTCTTCATCCATATAAAAGCTGTTGGGATCTCTTAAATTTGCTTTTATTGTTCTTGTGACCTTACCTTCTATGTTGTCATCGTCAACTTCTTCTAAGTATGTTAAAAATAAAGGGTAATATGCTTTACAAATATTACTCCATACAACTAATTTCTTATGTTCTTCCCATGAGGCGGGAAACAGCATTGCGAGGTAATAAATAAAATCACCGCCGATTCCGGCGCTTTGAGCTTTTTCAATGAAAGTCTTATCTATCAATTTTTCGACGGAAATATTTTGTGACAGATATTTGCTTTCATCAGAATAATTATTAGTTCTAAAGTAGAATTTGCCGTCGCTTTCGAAACGGAAGTATTTTATAATATCGTCAATTAACGTATCGTAAGTATAATCGGTTGCGTTGAGCGCAATACGCATTGATCTGTGAGATTCATCTTCGACAGATTCTGATTCATGCGAGGAGTTTTGTTTTCCGCAGGCAGATAAAAGCATTGACAAAAGTAATAAAAACACGATAACGATAATTTTCAACTTGTTCTTTTTCATTTGATTACTCCAAATACATATATTGTTTTCATATGTAATTATAACTAACTAATGGCTAGTTGTCAAGCATTTTCTAACTAATAGTTATACAATGTTGGTATGGATAAAGAAATTATAAAAGAAAGGTTAAACGAGGAATTGAAGACTTGCGGTTTGTCGACGATCGAAATCGCGAGGAGAGTGGGGGTATCTCCGGAAATGGTTACGCAGTATAAAACGACGAGTAAATTGCCGAAACTCGATACGTTTGCTAAACTATGCAAAGAATTAGATTTGGATGCGAATTACATATTAGGGCTCGATGCGGTTCAAAAGTAAAAGTACGTAATATAATAATACGCCCGGGGCGTTTCGTTAACCGAAACGCCCCGGGCGTTGTTTTAGGTTTGAATTCGCGTCAGTCCGTCGGTTGTCCGGAGGAATGAGAATTGTAATCGTTAAGTTCGTCGCTGAGCGCGTTCTTGCTCTTGAACGAAAGAAGGAAATTGTATTTTTGTTTGATTTTTTCGGTTCTGAGTTTGATGGAAAGTTTGAATTCCTCGAACTTGACGACCACGTTGTTTTCCTTTGCCCACGAGCGGATTTTATGCACCACGTTGAACGAATAGAAAACGTCGATGATGAAAATCCCGAAGTAAATTCCTATAAAGAAGGAATAAATCTCGTTAAGGCTCAGCCAGTTGACCGCGTTTATCAGCAACGGGTGAATGAAAATGTAATACGCCGCGCCGATAACGCCCCAGAAAAACGTGAACAACGGACAAATTATGCCCTGAATATTTCCCGGGCGTTTGGAGTAGTCCCAAAGTTTGACTTTAAGCCCCACGATGAAAATAAGTCCGGTTATGTATTCGATGAGCGTCATAACGACGGTTATGAGCAGAATCACGAACGCTTTTCGCAGAATTTCGTTCTGAATAAAGCCGTAATCGAAAGAACATATTATATAAAGGAAAACCACGCCCGTTCCGTACAGCGGCAGGCACGGACCTGCCAGAAACCCGGGGTTAACCCATTTTTTATGCGCGAATCTGCGGAAGAAGAGTTCTATCACCCAACCGCATGTGCCGCCTACGATAAACAGCAGGCATAACGTTATAAATGTTTTCATTGTAACCTCCTCGCGTTCCGACGCGCGCTTTGAATATGCCGTCGGGTGCTTTGAATATGCCGTCGGGCGGTTAGCCGAGAGAGATTCGAACCCCATCAAGCCTTAAAGCCATCTTTTTTGCCTGTTGCGGCAAATCTTTGCTTGAAGTACGTCCAGTACGTCTGCGCAAATCTTCGTCACAACCGCCTAAAAAATACGGCTTTAAGGTGCTTCGCATTTTAACGGCGATAAATTTAGGAAAATCAAGGCAAACGAACGCGATAATACTTGTCGTATTATAAGCGAGTTTAACGCGGATTTTGCAAATTTTGCGCCGTTAAAACTTATGTGGTTCGAATCCCTCTCGGCTATACGAACGAGTTTTCTACGGTTATTATCGCGTTGAGTTTCTCGTCGTAAAGTTTGAGTTTTTCGTTCACCGTTTTTCTTATCCGGCGAGCGGGTATCTTGTTTTCGGGCGGAGTCACGAGGTCGAAAATAACGTTCGCGTGGGTGTCGCCCTCGTTCATTCTGAAATCGTGCAGAGAGAAATCGGGGTTTATTCCTTTCACGATTTTCACGCACTCTTCCTTTATCGCGTTGAGCCTCGGGCTTGTCGTAACCACGGGATCCATATGAATGGTCGCCAGACAGTTGAATTTCTCTTCAAGCCCGCGCTCCGCGTTGTCTATCACGTCGTGAAGTTGCAGAATATCGCCCTCGGCGGGGACTTCCGCGTGAAGAACGATGATTTTTCTGCCGGGGCCGTAATCGTGAATCATAAGGTCGTGAATACCGATTATTTTCGCTTTGTCGAAATCGAGAACGTAATCGGCAACGCCTTTGACGAGCGCGGGATCGGGCGCTTCGCCGAGAAGCAGGTCCACGACGCTTTTTATCGATTTTATTCCCGAAACGGCGATAAACAAAGAAACCATCGCGCCGGCGAAACCGTCGAACGGAACGTTCTTCACGAAAAGCGAAAGAACGGAAGAGAGGAGAACCACAGCCGTCGCCAGACAGTCCGAAATACTGTCCGCGGCGGTGGCGAGCATCGCCACCGAATTGATTTTTTTGCCTATCGTTTTGTTGAGAACGGCAAGATAAAACTTCGCGGCGATCGAAAGCGCGAGAATAACGAAAGTTATCGCAAGCGCGACCGACGATTGTTCGGTAACCGTTTCCCACGCGACGATTTTCTCGACGGAGGTTATAAACAGTTCCGCCGCGACGACCAGAATGATTATCGAAACGCCGAGCCCGGCGCAATATTCCATTCTGCCGTGGCCGAACGGGTGTTCTCTGTCCGGTTTTTTCTCGGAGAGTTTGAACCCGAACAGAGTGATTATCGAACTGCCCGCGTCGGAAAGGTTGTTGATGCCGTCCGAAACGATAGAAATCGCCCCCGCGACCGAACCGGAAATTATTTTCGCAAGGCATAAAACGACGTTGACGATTATCCCCGCGACGCCTGTTTTAAAGCCGAATTTAGCCCTTACTTCGGGTTTCGAGAGTTCTTCTTCGGTGAACTCGTTCAGTTTTTTGGTCATGATTAACGCCGCCTAGAAAATTATTCTTTTTCGCTTTCCTCTTCGTTTTCGCGGTGAATTTCCACTTTGACTTCGAGAACTTTTTTCAACGTTCTTTTGGTCACGGTCACCGTGAGATTGTTATAATCGAAAGAGTAGCCTATCGGCGGAATATCGCCCGAACGCTCAATTATCCAGCCGCTTACGGTGTTGGAATCGCTCTCTTCGTCCTCTTCCTGCGAGAAAATTTCGCAGAACTCCGTAAGTTCGGCGTTTCCGTCCACGAGATAATGGTCGTCGTCGAGTTTGGTGAAGTAGTCCACCACTTCGTCGTGTTCGTCCCATATTTCGCCCACGAGTTCTTCGAGAATATCTTCGAGCGTGACGATTCCGAGCGTGCCGCCGTATTCGTCAACGACGGTCGCCATATGCACTTTCTGCTTCTGCATGCTCCGAAGCAGCGTGGAGATTTTCATATGTTCGGTGGCGAGAGCCATGGACGTGACGATTCCTTTGATGTTTGTCACGCCCGCGGTATACGCCGCGAAAAAATCTTTTTCGTGTATCATTCCGATGATCGTGTCGATAGAGCCTCTGTAAACGGGCAATCTCGAAAAACCGTGTTCGGAAAACACGAGCCTTATATCTTTCATCGGGGTGTTCTCTTCCACCGCGATGACGTTGACTCTCGGAACGAGTATGTCGCCGACTTCCGCGTCGTTGAATTCGATCGCGCTCGAGATGAGTTCGGTTTCGTTGTTGTCGAGAGTACCGTCCTCCTTCGCTTCTTCTATGTAGGTGAGCAGTTCTTCTTCGGTTATAACGTCGTCCGACTTGAATTTGAAAATCTTTTTCAGAAGAGTTTTCCAACCCGTGAAAATCATATTCAGCGGGTAGAGAATTATCGTGAAAAAGCCGATGATCGGCGTTACGAACATAGCCACCTTTTCAGGGAATTCTTTCGCGAGCGTTTTGGGCGTGATTTCGCCGAAGATAAGAACCGTCACCGTCGAAATAACCGTCGACATCGTCGCCGCGAGGCTCGCCGAATTTATGAAAACCGCCGTGAACAGTAACGTCGAAATCGTTGCGAACGTAAGATTGACTATGTTGTTTCCGATTAAAATGGTATAGAGCAATCTGTCGTAATTTTCAACGTAATGCAAGGCTTTTTTCGCCGATTTGTTTCCGTCGTCCGCCAGAACTTTCATTCTCGCGCGGTTGAGGGAAGTAAACGCCGTTTCGGTTGCCGAAAAGAATGCCGATAAAACAAGCAAGGCAATCAGAACGATTACGTAAACCGTAATATTCTGACTTCCGGGAGGGGGTTTTGCGTCTGTGTCCATAATTAACTCCTTAACAAAAAATATACAGATATTTATATACAACGGATATTTATATATAAATATAAGTAAAACGCATTATACCATAAATTTTTTTATTTGTAAATCTTTTTTCGCTTGTGTATCGGCAAATATCGC
>CAVJNC010000087.1:5585-9582 GCA_963650905.1 Subdoligranulum sp. APC924/74 | reverse complement strand
GGCTTCGCTCAGAAGAATAAGCGAATTGCTTTCCGCCTCGCAGGACGTAAAGGATAAAGAGGGCGCGAAACCGCTTGAAAACGCGCGCGGCGAGATAGAATTCAGAAATCTCACGTTCGCTTATCCGGGCAGCGAAATCCCCTCTTTGAAGAACGTTTCTTTCAGAATCGAAGCGGGCGAAAACGTGGGCATCGTCGGCAGAACGGGTTCTGGCAAAACGACTATAGCCGACCTTATTTTAAGAACGTACAACGTTCCCGACGGGACCGTTTTCATCGACGGAAACGACGTGAACGACATAACCATAGAGTCGGTGAGAAAGAACGCGGCTTACGTTCCGCAGGATAACTTCCTTTTCAGCGACACGATCGAAAACAACATAGCGTTCGCTTCGGACGACGTAAGTCTCGACGCGGTCGTCCGCTCGGCAAAACTCGCCGACGTGGACGGAAACATCGTCGGTTTCCGCGACGGATACCGGACCGTGCTCGGCGAAAGGGGCGTTACCGTTTCGGGCGGACAGAAGCAGAGAATATCCATAGCGAGGGCGATGATGAAAAACGCGCCCGTGCTTATTCTTGACGACGCGGTTTCCGCGGTCGACACCGAAACGGAAAAAATCATTCTCGATAACTTACGCCTTACGAGAAAAGGCAAAACCACGATTTCGATCGCGCACAGAATATCCACGGTTAAGGGAGTGGATAAAATGATTTATCTCGAGGACGGCTCGGTGGCTGCCGTCGGCACGCACGAAGAACTTATGAACACCTGCCCCGAATATAAAAAGACGGTGGAACTTCAGATCATCGAAGACAAGAAAAAGAAGGAGGAAAGCGAAAATGCGTGAATATTATCCCCTTCTTTTAACGGGCGCGATAATCGGCGTTTTATCGGTTGTTTTCATAGTCGCTTTTCTCTCCATAAAGGATAAGAAAACCGCTATCGGATTCGACAGAAAAATGAAAGATAAAGAACTTATAGGCAGACTTCTTGCTTACGCCAAGCCGTATTGGAAGAGTTTTCTGTTCGTGTTCGTTCTCATGCTTTTCACCGTCTCTTACGACATACTTTCGCCCTATATAATTTCGAACATCGAGGAACTCGTTCAGCAGGGCGGTTTCACGCTCAACGATTTGTTCCTTAAAGTCGCGCTCTACGCGGGCGTACTCGTCGTTTCGCTCGTCTGTTCCTATTTTCAGGCGATCATTCTGCAGAAGACGGGGCAGAAAATCGTTTCGGAGTTAAGAGAGGACTTGTTCGGTCATATCGAAAGTCTTTCTCACGCGCAACTCAACGCGATTCCCGTCGGCACTCTCGTCACGAGGGTAACCAACGACACGAACGCCCTTTCGATGCTTTTCACGAGTACGATAGTCAACCTCGCGAAGAACGTTTTCGTCATCATAGGCGTAGTCGTGGCGATGCTTCTTTTAAACTACGAACTCGCGCTTATGGTGCTTTGTTTCGCGCCGTTCATCGTGTTGTTCACGGTTATTTTCAGAAAGTTTTCGAGAATGGCTTACCGCAAAATCAAGGACGGAACGACTTCTGTGAACACCTTCCTTTCGGAAAACCTTTCCGGAATGAAAATAATTCAGATTTTCAACCGCGAAGAGCGTAAAAAGGAAGAATTCAGCAAGAAAAACTCCGCGCTTGCCAAAGCGAGATTTTCCGAGATTTTCGTCTTCGGAATTTTCCGCCCCACGGTTTATATGCTTTACGCGAGCGCGCTCCTTTGCCTGTTCTATCTCGGCGCGAAGGGTTATCTCGACAACGCGTCCTTCCTCGGGCAGAAGATGACCGCCCCCGTAATCGTCGCGTTTTATATGTATATATCCACGTTTTTCAACCCCATCCAGAACCTTGCGGAGCAGTTCAATTTCCTGCAGTCGGCGTTCGCTTCGGCTGAAAAAATCTTCACGATTATGGACATCGACCCCGAAGTAAAGGACGAGCCGGACGCGATAGAACTCGGCGAAGTGAAAGGCGAAATCGAGTTCAAGGACGTGTGGTTTTCTTACGTCGAAAACGAATGGGTGCTTAAAGGCGTTTCGTTCAAGGTCAACGCGGGCGAAACGGCCGCTTTCGTCGGCGCGACGGGTTCGGGCAAAACGACCATTCTCTCGCTTATCTGCAGAAATTACGACATTCAGAAAGGCGAAATTCTGCTTGACGGAATAAATATCAGGCACATCAAAAAATCCTCTTTGCGTAAGCATTTCGGGCAGATGTTGCAGGACGTTTTCCTGTTCTCGGGAACGATAAGGAGCAACATAGTTCTCCGCGAGGAATCTTTCACGGACGAGCAGATAAACGAGGCTTGCCGCTACGTAAACGCCGATAAATTCATCAATAAACTCCCCGCGAAACTCGACGAGGAAGTCCGCGAAAGGGGCAACAATTTCTCCGCGGGGCAACGGCAGTTGCTTTCGTTCGCGAGGACGATAATTCATCGCCCCGAAGTAATGATTCTGGACGAAGCGACGGCTAATATCGACACCGAAACGGAAATCCTCATTCAGGATTCGCTTGAAAAGATGATGAATATCGGCACGATGCTCATCGTCGCTCACAGGCTTTCCACCATCCGCCACGCCGACAAAATAATCGTCGTAAGCAAGGGCGTGATCGAGGAAGAGGGCAGTCACGAGGAACTTCTCGCGAAAAGAGGCAGATATTACGATCTTTACGCAAATCAATAACAAGCCGTTAATAAAACAGTAGATATTTTATCGCGATTGTGGTATAATACGTTTGCGGTATAATATATACGAAACATAAAACAAGGTTTAAATATGAACGATTTTGAACAAAATAAATTCAGCGAAGCATTTTCCGCCGATAACGAACGGGCGGAACAACCCGAAACGTCCGGAACGAATGAAATTCCGCAACCGGAAGCGTCCGGAACTAAGGAAATTCAGCAACCCGAAACTCACGCGGAAGAAATCCGCGAGGGAGAATTTTCGGGCGAACTCCGCGAACGCGACGGCGGACACGGTGAACGAAAAGTCGAATTCCGCGAACGCGACGGCGGATACAGAGCGGAAAACGACGCCGCATACGCTGCGGAATACGGCGAATATCTGGCGAGAAGAAAATATAACAGAACGCCGCTTATTCTCGCGCTTTTCGGGCTTATGTTTTCAGTGTTTTACGGCGCGGGGATAGTTTTCGGAATAATCGCGCTCGTTATGGGCGCGAAAAGATATCGGGTTCACAAATCCGAGCCGTTGAAATGGGCGATCGTCTTGTCGATAGTCTGCATCGCTCTTTCTCTCGCGTTTATTTTCGCCGTGACGGGCTCGGCTGTTATAGCCTGTATAAAACAGACGGAACAGGATAATCGGCAAGGTCTGATGAGAGCGTTCGCTCGGGAGTGGTTTGGAAGATAATCTGTATAATTTGTTGTCGCGCATAAGAGAGGAGTGCAAGGGGAAATACGTGTTATTCCCGAAGAAAGAACTTCTCGGCGCGTGCGGCGGCGAAACCGTTACGGAAGAAGAATTAAACGTTTATATCGATTCGCTCGCGGCGGCGGGTTATCTCGATAAAAAATACGCGGATAACGACGTCGTGCTTTTAAAGCCGCTCGGCAAAAGCCTTACGGCGAGCAGAGACGAAAAGCCCGCCCCTAGGGAGGTTATATCCGTTCCCGACGGCGGCGGTACGGCAAGCGAATTTTTAAGATTTATGATTGCGTTTCTCGGCGGTTTTTCGGGCGCGCTTGCGGGAACGGCGGTGTTTGCTCTGCTATGCTGACGAGAACGGAAAGAAGAGTGGTCAAAGCCGTCGTCGCGGCGAGCGCGGAAAGGGAGAGTTTTCTCGTTCCCGAAAAAAGTCTGTTATCCGCCTGCAAAATGGATAAAAAGGACTTGCCGAAACTGAGAAAAACGCTCAATTCGCTTTCGCTCGACGGTTATTTCGACCTTATAAGATGTTTAAACGGCGGCGAGGAAACGCTCTGCTTCGTTCCGAGGCGTAAATTGCTTTG
>CAVJNC010000087.1:0-5575 GCA_963650905.1 Subdoligranulum sp. APC924/74 | reverse complement strand
AAAGACGCGAACTCGTCAACGGAATAGCGATAAAAATATTGCTCGCCGTTCTCGGTTCGGTCACGGCGTTTCTCGTCACGAGGATTCTTTACGGTTTATTTTAACGTGATTTACGGTTCATTTTAACGATGGAAAAAAAGAAATTCGTATTACATTCCGAATATAAGCCGACGGGCGACCAACCCGAAGCGATAAAAAGCCTCACCGAGGGGATAGAGGACGGGCTTCGGTCACAGGTTCTCGTCGGCGTAACGGGCAGCGGAAAAACGTTCACCATGGCGAACGTCATTCAGAACGTTCAACGCCCCGCGCTCGTCATAGCGCACAACAAAACCCTCGCGGCGCAACTCTGTAACGAATTCCGCGAGTTTTTTCCCGAAAACAGGGTGGAATATTTCGTTTCCTATTACGATTATTATCAACCGGAATCGTATATTCCCTCGACGGATACTTATATAGAAAAAGACCTTTCGATAAACGACGAAATCGATAAACTCCGCCACAGCGCGACGTGCAGTCTGGCGGAACGCGGCGACGTTATCGTGGTCGCTTCCGTTTCGTGCATTTACGGTCTCGGCGCGCCGGAAGAATATTTCGCCCTCGCCATTTCCGTGCGCGAAGGCGACATTCTCGACCGCGACGAACTCATGCGCAAACTCGTCTCCCGTCAGTACGAAAGGAAAGACGCGGACTTTATGAGGGCGTCGTTCCGCGTTCGGGGCGACGTCGTCGAAATTTTTCCCGCTTCTTCCGATTCGGTTTACGTCCGCGTCGAGTTTTTCGGCGACGAGGTGGAAAAAATCAGCGAGTGCGATTTCGTAACGGGCAAGGCGATATCCCGCTTGTCGCACGCGGCTATTTTCCCCGCGAGCCATTACGCCGTGGGCGACGAAAAAATGGAGGACTCCTTAAAACGTATCGAAACCGATATGCGCGAAGAGGTGGAGGCTCTCAAAAAACAGAACAAACTTCTCGAGGCGCAAAGGCTTTTGCAGCGCACGAGTTACGATATAGAAATGATGCGGGAGATCGGGTATTGCAGCGGCGTGGAGAATTACAGTCGTTACTTCGACGGAAGAAAACCCGGCGATCCGCCGTTCACCCTTCTCGATTATTTCCCCAAGAACTTCATAACTTTCATCGACGAAAGTCATATGACCGTTCCGCAGATCCGCGCCATGTATAACGGCGACAGGTCGAGGAAACAGAATCTCGTCGATTTCGGTTTCCGTCTTAAGTCGGCTTACGACAACCGCCCGCTCACGTTCGCGGAGTTCGATTCGAGAGTGGGGCAGACGATATTCATCTCCGCCACGCCCGCGCAGTACGAACTTTCCGTTTCGGATAACGACGCGGAACAGGTTATCCGCCCCACGGGGCTTCTCGATCCGCTCGTTGAGGTCCGCCCGACGAAAGGTCAGATAGACGATTTGCAGAGCGAAATCGGCAAAGTCATCGCCGAAAAAGGCAGAATTCTCGTCACCACGCTCACCAAGAGAATGGCGGAAAGCCTTACCGACTTTTTGAAAGAACAGTCGATAAAAGTCCGCTATATGCACAGCGACGTGGACACGCTCGAAAGGATAGACATAATTCAGGAACTCCGCCGCGGCGATATCGACGTGCTTGTCGGAATAAACCTTTTAAGAGAGGGATTGGATTTGCCAGAGGTGAAACTCGTGGCTATTCTCGACGCGGATAAAGAGGGCTTTCTCCGGAGCGACACCGCGCTCATTCAGACGATAGGCAGAACGGCTCGAAACGCCGAGGGCAGAGTTATAATGTACGCGGACGTAATCACCGATTCGATGCGCCGCGCTATGGATGAAACTGCGAGAAGAAGAAAAATTCAGCAGGAATATAACGAAAAACACGGAATAGTTCCCAAAACGATAATCAAAAAGATAACAAACACGCTCGAAATATCGAAAAAAGCAGATCCGACGAAGGAAATTGCGGCGAAGGATATCCCCGAAGAAATCGAAAAACTGCAGGCGATAATGAAAATCGCGTCCAAAAATCTCGATTTCGAAAAATGTATCGAACTGCGCGATACGATAGCGAAACTTAAACAAAGGCTCAGAGCAAGCCTGAAATAACCTTAAAAGCAGATAATATGTTGAATTACATCAGAATAAAAGGGGCTAAGGAAAACAACCTTAAAAACATCAGTCTCGACATACCGAGGGATAAACTCGTGGTTTTCACGGGGCTGTCCGGCAGCGGAAAATCCACGCTGGCGTTCGATACAATTTTCGCCGAAGGGCAGAGAAAGTATATGGAAAGCCTTTCGAGTTACGCGAGAATGTTCCTCGGGCAAATGGAAAAACCGGACGTTGAAAGCATAGAGGGCTTATCCCCCGCGATTTCCATAGACCAGAAAACGACGTCCAACAATCCGCGTTCCACGGTGGGAACGGTAACCGAAATTTACGACTATTTAAGACTTTTATACGCGAGAGTAGGCGTTCCGCATTGTCCCAAGTGCGGCAGAGTGATTGAAAGAACCACGGTCGATTCCATCGCGGAAAAAGTCATGGCAATGGGCGAGGGAAAGAAAATTCTCGTCAACGCGCCCGTCGTTCGCGGCAGGAAGGGCGAATATTCCAAGCAAATCGAAAGTTACCGCAAAAGCGGCTACGCGAGAATAGAAATCGACGGCTCGGTTTTCGATTTGTCGGAAGAAATCAAACTCGAAAAAAACATAAAACACAACATTTCGGTGGTCGTGGACAGGCTTATCGTCAAGGACGGAATGAGAAAACGCCTTACGGACAGTCTGGAAACGGCTCTCAAACTCGCCGAGGGGCTTGTCGCGATCGAGAGCGACGGCGTAACCACGCTGTATTCCACCAATTACAGTTGCCCCGATTGCGGAATTTCGATAGAAGAGATAGAGCCGAGATTGTTCTCGTTCAACAATCCGTTCGGTGCGTGTCCAGAGTGTAAAGGGTTGGGTTACACGCAGAGGATAGACGAAAAACTCGTCATCGGCGATCCGAACAGATCGCTCCGCGAGGGCGCGATGACGGTCACGGGTTGGAATCTCGATACGGGCAGAATGACGGAAATGTATTTCCGCGCGCTTTCAAAGCATTACGGATTCAGCCTCGATACGCCCGTCAAAGATTTGCCGAAAGATATAATAAACATTCTTTTATACGGCACGAACGGCGAGAAGATAAGAACGACTTACGCTTCGCGGACGTTCAGCGGCAGTTACGAAACGGCTTACGAGGGCGTAATAAACAACCTCGCAAGAAGATACAGAGAAACCACGAGCGATTACACCAAGAGCGAAATCGAAAAGTATATGGTCAATTCGCCCTGTTCGGAGTGCCACGGTTTAAGGCTTAAAAAGGAAGCGCTCGCCGTAACGGTGGGCAGTCTTAACATCGCGCAACTTTGCGATTTGCCGGTCGTAAAAATCACGGATTTCATCGACGATCTCGTCCTTTCGGAAACGGAGAGCATAATCGCCACGCCGATCGTTAAGGAGATAAAGGCTCGCCTTAAATTTCTCACGGACGTAGGGCTCGGATATCTCACTCTTTCGAGAAGCGCGGGAACTCTTTCGGGCGGCGAAGCCCAGCGAATTAGGCTTGCCACGCAGATCGGGAGCGGCTTAACCGGCGTGTTGTATATTCTCGACGAGCCGAGCATAGGTTTGCACCAACGCGATAACGAAAAACTCATAAAAACGCTCGAAAGGCTCCGCGACCTCGGCAACACCGTAATCGTCGTCGAACACGACGAAGACACGATGAGGGCGGCGGATTATATCGTCGATATAGGCCCTAAAGCGGGCGTGAACGGCGGCGAAGTTGTCGCGGCGGGCAGCGTGGAAGATATCTGCAAAGAGCCGCGGTCGATAACGGGCGATTACCTTTCGGGCAGACGTAAAATCGATATCCCGCTCGCGAGAAAACAACCCGACGGCAGATGGCTCGAAGTTTTCGGCGCAAGGCAGAACAATCTTAAAAACATAAACGTGAAATTCCCCGTGGGACTGTTTACGGCGGTTACGGGCGTTTCGGGCAGCGGCAAAAGTTCGCTGGTGAACGAAGTCCTGTTGCCGATAACCTCCAACGAACTCAACGGCTCGAAGATCCGTTACGGCGATTGCGACAAAATCGAAGGGATAGATTATTTCGATAAGGTCATCGCGATCGACCAGTCGCCGATAGGCCGCACGCCGAGGTCGAACGCCGCCACTTACACGGGCGCGTTCACCTATATCAGAGAACTTTTCGCCGCGTCCAACGACGCCAAGGAAAGGGGTTACAAGGCGGGCAGATTTTCCTTCAACGTCGCCGGCGGCAGATGCGAAAAATGTCAGGGCGACGGAATAATCAAAATCGAAATGCACTTCCTGCCGGACGTTTTCGTTCCGTGCGAGCAGTGCAAAGGCAAAAGATACAATCACGAAACGCTCGAGGTCAAATTCAAGGGCAAAAACATCGCCGACGTTCTCGATATGACGGTGGACGAGGCGGTGGAATATTTCGAAAACATCCCGAGGATTTATTCCAGAATCAAAACGTTGCAGGACGTAGGTCTCGGATATATAAAACTCGGTCAACCGGCGACGACGCTTTCCGGCGGAGAGGCGCAGAGGGTGAAACTCGCAACCGAACTCGCCAAACGCTCCACGGGCAGAACGCTTTATATTCTCGACGAACCCACCACGGGGCTTCACAGTTACGACGTGGATAAACTTATCGGGATTTTAAACAGGCTCCGCGATTCGGGCAACACGATAATCGTCATCGAGCATAATCTCGACGTGATAAAAGTCGCCGATTATATCGTGGATTTAGGTCCCGAGGGCGGCGACGGCGGCGGAACGGTCATCGCGGAGGGCAGTCCGGAAAAGGTTGCCGGAAACGAAAAAAGTTACACGGGGCGGTTCCTTAAAAATATGCTTGAGAGGAGATACGAATGATAAGAGACGAATACAACAAAAAGAAACAGACGACCGCAAAATTCAACGCGAAAGAAGAGAGAAAGAAGAAAGAACTGGGCGAGAGGAATTATTACGCTTTGCAGATTCCGAAAATCACGGATATGTGCAAGGCTCTTTCCGTGTCGCTCCTTATAACGTTGATATTTTTCGCTCTCGCTTACGCCGTGATTCTGCTTTCGTTCATCGTTTTAAGAAACACCGAGACGCCTTACAGCACCACGAAATTCATCGTTTACACGTCGATTTTCGGCGCGTATGCGATTTTCTTCGCTTTGTGGCATTTGGCGATCAAGCCCGCTCAATTAAGAAAAGTAGAAAGATATAAGGCGGAAATCGACAGAATCAACGCGGAAAATCTCAGAAAAATGAGTTATCGTTACGCGCCGTTGCAGACGGTAAACGCCGCGAAAAAATCCGCTGACGATGAAAATACGGCGGAAAACAAGAAAAATTAACGCTTTTACCGTTAAATTTTATTGACTGAAAAGGATAAAAGTGTTAAAATAAATAAACGAATGAGGCGTGATATGAATTTTAAAAACTATGACGTCGCCCTTATAACGGACGAAAAACAGAGAATGTATTTTCTCGGGTTTCACAGTACGGCGG
>CAVJNC010000086.1:0-9616 GCA_963650905.1 Subdoligranulum sp. APC924/74 | reverse complement strand
GCTGTCGCAAAGAACCTGAACACCCGTCTTCCCTTCTTCAAAACTTACGTTCGCATAGCGGGTCTCAAAAGCGGTCTTGATTGCGGAAAGCCATGCGTCACCGTAACCTGCCTTATAGTTAAAAACTCTCAGCGTGGTTTTTGTTGGGTCCACCTCTTCCTGATCGCCCTTGTTGCCGCCACATGCCGCAAAACTCATTACGGCAGTTATGGCAATGATAACCGCCACAATTTTTTTAAGTATTTTATTCATCCGTTTTTCTCCTTGCCGATAAGAGATGTTTCCCTATCGGAGATAGGGAAACAGGACATGTCCTGTTCTTCCGGCTATACCTATTATCTTTTGTTTTTATTTTATCATGCTGACTTAATAAATGTAAATATTTATAGTTGTGTTTTTATTTTGCAAAATTGGTAAATTTTCTTTGGTCTTAAGCAGGTCAACGGCGTTTTTAACCCTTAAAACCCGAATTTGTTGAATTTTCTTTTTTATTATTGACAAAAATTTAATTATGTCGTATACTTGCTTTCATGAATAAGTTTTACCAAAACAACCCGCGCGCCGCCATAGACGCATACCAAACGGACATTTCAACCTTAAACTTTTCAAACATTATGATTACAAAAATCGGGCTTGCAGAAAAGGATCCTAATCAATACTTTGACTATAAGGAAGGCGAAAGGCATGATTTTTGTATTCAATACGTCTTTGACGGAGAAGGTTCTTTTTGGACAAACAACACCCTATACACAGTTAAAAAAGGGGACCTTTTTCTGATTCCGCGAGATAAAGAGCATTATTACAAAGCTAACCCCGATAATCCGTACACCTACTACTGGATACATTTTAACGGGAGCGGTTTTGAAAATTTTCTGAAACTCATTGGACTTTCGGACGAAAACCCTGTGATACATAACCTATATGACGAAAATATCGTTTCGATATTTCAAAAATTAGTAGAAACTTCCAAAACGAAAACAAGCGCGAGTCAGCTTATCACGCTTTCTCTCGGCTATGAACTTTTATACAAGTTCGCATCTGAAATTCCCTTGCAGGAACAAAACTACACTACCCCGCAAGAGCAAACTTGCAGTGAGATTACTAACTTTATTATAGAACATTATACTCAAAATTTAAGCCTTGACGATATTTCGACGCATTTTGCAATGGATAAATATAACATGATAAAACTTTATAAAAATGTTACCGGCTTTACCCCTATAAATTTTCTTGTGAACTACCGCATTGAAAACGCTTGCAAACTGTTAAAACAAGGTCGTTCTGTAAACGAGGCTGCTTACTCCTGCGGGTTTAACGATTTGCCGAATTTCAGCGTTCGATTTAAAAAAATCATCGGCGTTTCGCCGAGCGAATTTAAGGCGGAAAATATGGAAAAAGGGAACAACTCTTTAGATAAAAGCAAAACAGAATAAAATCTTGTCATAAAACGACCTCCACCCGCGTTGCGGGCGGTTTTTCCTATGCGGACATGGCGCTTTATAAGCCGCATTTGAGTTAATCCGAACCCAAAAGTTTACCTCAGATAAAAAGGCCTTTAAAAAGAATCCTCTTAATGATATAAAGTAAAACGAGATAAAGTAAAACGAGCGGTCTGATGACTGCTCGTTTTGCTTATTTATCGACTTATGGACCGGCATTTTGAAAAATTGCATTTATAAATCATACACAAACCCGCTCTGCGATCAAACAAGTAAAAGGCGACTTTTAATCTATAATATTATAAAAGACTTGCAAAGCCGACAATAAAATGCTATAATAGCCTCGCCATATAATGTAATAAACAGTTTGCAACTACTATGCAATAAGTATATCTCGGTAGAGATGTGCTTTCTTTTCGCATTAATAATCCCAAATAGCGTAACCTCTATCGGTGATTGTGCATTCAGTGGTTGCAGCAAACTTACAAACTTAACAATAGGTAACGGCGTAACTTCTATCGGTCATTTTGCATTCTATTATTGTAGCGGACTTACAAGCATAACGATTCCCGACAGTGTAACTTCTATCGGTAATTATGCATTCGAATATTGCGGCGGACTTAAAACGGTCTACTATAAAGGCTCTGCGGAACAATGGGATAAAATATCAATCTACGGCTCTAATAATTATTTAACAAGCGCGACGCGGTATTATTACAGCAAGACCGAGCCTGCGCTCAATTCGGACGGCACGGCTTATGACGGCAACTATTGGCACTACGATACGGACGGCGCAACGCCCGTTATCTGG
Organism: Subdoligranulum sp. APC924/74; assembly: GCA_963650905.1. Classification (GTDB taxonomy): domain Bacteria; phylum Bacillota; class Clostridia; order Christensenellales; family Borkfalkiaceae; genus UBA10281. Next base: position 7,366 of record CAVJNC010000086.1, on the reverse strand, counting down.
AAAAAAGAAAATTAATAATTCCGTTCGTCATCAAATTTATACATATCCCCAAAATACAACCGCCCGCGTTAAAAACACGGGCGGTTATTTATAAATATTACAAGTTAATCGACTTATAGCCGCTTGTTTGTCGTTCGATTTGAAGTTTTCGACTTCGAAGCGTCGGCTTTACAAACGAATATTTCAGACTATTTTGCCTCTTAAATCGATCTGCGTGGAGGAATCGCAAGTCATCGCGCCGAGATAATTTGCAGCAAAGAAATCGGCGACTTCTTTTGAAAGCATAACCTCGGTGAGCGCGTCTATCTTCGCTTTGTAGTCGGCGTTGTTTTTGTAATCGTTCAGCCTCGCCGCGATAACGTTCGCTTTGGCGGCGACCTGCGCGGGATCGTCTTCCGTTGCGGCGCGCTTGTCCGACGAAATATTGCTCGTATACGCGGTGTTGCACGGGAGTGCCGCGAAATCGTAATCGCTCATGGACGACACGAGAACGTTTTCGGCGACGAGCGTAACCGTGACGGTTTTATCTTTACTTGTCCACGTTTTGCTCGCCGCGCCGATATTAAGTCCGTCGCCCGCGTCGTTCACGGGATAATTTTCGCCCTCGGCGGCTTTGCTTATGACGCCTTTTTGTTCGAGAAGTTGAAACGCTCTTATCGCGTTGGAAACGTCGTCGCAGATTTCGAACGTTTTGCCGTCGGTGACGGCGGTTCCCGCCGCCGCTTTTCCGTAATAAATTCCGAGCGGCTCGTAATGCACTTTGCACGAGGCGAAAAGTTTGGTTTTTCCCGTATACGTTTCGAGATAGGGAACGTGCTGAAAATAATTCGCGTCGTAATCGCCGTTCGCGACCTCGTCGTTTTGCATCGTCCAGTCGAGAACGGTCACTTTAAGCGTGTAACCGCGCTTTGCGAGTTCGCTTTTTACGATGCCCTCAAGGACTTCCGCATGCGGCGTCGAGGAAGCGCAAACGCTTATTTCGTTTGCGGAACTACCCGAGCAACCGCCCGCAAAACACGCCGTGAACGCGCTTATAAGGCAAACGGTTGCGACGCAGAACAATTTAAACAATTTTTTCATTTCAATAATCTCCTTTTATCGATTGATTTCGCTATTTTAAGTCCCGCTTCCTGAATGAGTTGGACTATCGCTACCACGACGGCTATGAGTATCCAGAACGAAAGCGAGGAAAGATAATCGCCGGTGTTTCTCGAATAAAACGTGTACACTCCGGAAACAAGCCCGCCCGCGCCGACGTTATAGGCAAACGAAGTATACCCGAGGACGTTCACCATAGTCACGGCGGCGCCCGTTATGAGCGAAACTTTCGCTTCCGGCAACAAAACCTTCGTTATGAGTTGAAAATCCGTCGCGCCGAGCGATTTTACCGCTTCCGTCTCGCCGGCGGGAACTTCCGCGAGCGACTGCTCCACCATTCGCGAAACGAATCCGAACGCGCACAACGTTACGGGTATTATTATCGTGAACCATTCGCCCGTTCCCTTTCCGAACCAAGCCCTCGTCCACGGAATGCACAGAACTATAACGATAAGGCACGGCACCGAACGCAGAACGTTCACGATAAGCCCCGCGATAAGGTTAAGCCACCTGCGCGGCTTCAGTCCGTTTTTGCCCGTCACGTTCAGAAGCACGCCGCAAGGCAAACCGAGAATATACGCAAACAAAGTAGAAATCACGGTCATCGCGAGCGTTTCGCCCGTCATCGTCGCTATTTCAGCAAAAGTCATCGCTTTCAACCTCCTCGTAATCGATTCCCTTTTCGTCGAGATAATCGCAAAGTTTTTTTATATCCTCGTCGTAATACGGAAGTCTGAAAATAATCTGTCCGTAAGTTACGCCGTTTATCACCTTCGTTTCCGCATAAAACACCGAAAGAAGAATGTCGCATTCCTGAACGATATTCGTTATTATCGGCTTGTCCGTCGAGCCGTCGAACATAAGTTTAACGAGTTTTTCGCCCTTTATGCCGGCGTTTATTTTGCCCGAATAAATAAGTTTTTTCGCGATTTTTTCCTTCGGGGAAAGGAACACGTCCTGCAACGCCCCTTGCGTGACGATTTCCGATTTGTCTATTATCGCCACCTTGTTGCATATCGATTCTATCACCGGCATCTGATGCGAAATAATCACCACCGTAAGCCCGAGCGATTTGTTCAGTTCTTTCAGAAGTTCGAGAATGGACTTCGTCGTTTCGGGATCGAGCGCGGAAGTCGCCTCGTCGCACAAAAGCACTTTCGGATCGGTCATAAGAGCGCGGGCGATGGCAACCCTTTGTTGTTGTCCGCCGGAAAGTTCGGCGGGATAAGCATCGAGTTTATCGCCGAGCCCCACCGTCCGAAGAAGTCCGATCGCCTTTTGCTTTCTGTCGGCGTCGCCGCCTATTTCGCCCGCAAGTTCGACGTTTTTCAGAACGTTTCTCTGTTGCAGAAGGTTGAATTGCTGGAAAATCATCGAAACTTTTCTGCGTATGGCGCGAAGCCTTGATTTGCTCGCTTTCGTGAGGTCCTCGCCGTCTATAACGACGCTGCCCGAAGTGGGTTTTTCGAGCAGATTTATACATCGCACGAGGGTGCTTTTCCCCGCGCCGGACAAACCGATTATTCCGAAAACATCGCCGTCGTCGATTTTAAGGTTCACGTTGCCGAGCGCGGTGAAGTCGCCCGATTTCGCGGGGTAAACTTTGCATAGATTTATCAGTTCTATCATCAGAAACTCTCCTATGGTATTAAAAACGGGCATTACACTTCAATCCGCGTGGAAAAAATGCAATGACGACAAAAAAAGCCCGAAACTTTAAAAAAGTCTCGGGCAAAAATTTACGTTAAAGGCTTATTTATCCGAAGCGTTAAAAAAAGCGATCGGCAATAAGCCCGCGCATAAATGCCCGGGACGAAAACATTCGCATGGAAATTTCAAAACGATTTTTCATAACGTCTGCCGACCGATCGTCGCTCCTTTAAAAATTAAAAAAAGACGTTCTCCATCTAAAGAAGACGGTTTCCTTTCTAAAAAAGACGGTTTCCTTCTTTTTTCGGCTTTATGTTACCATTGACAACGCGCCGTTGTCAAGCGATTTTCGCAGATAAAACAAAAATTTTTTCGGGAATTCCGTTTATAAGACGCGGCGAGCCGAACGGCTCGCCGCGTGAATATCATAACAAAATTATAAGTATTTTTTAAGATCATCGACTCTGTCCGTCTTTTCCCAAGGGAATTCGGGTCTGCCGAAATGCCCGTAAGCGGCGGTAGCCTTGTAAATAGGCCGCCTTAAATCGAGCGTTTTGATTATCGCCGCGGGACGCAGATCGAATTCTTCGGAAATGATATCCGCAATCTTCTCGTCGGGGAGTTTGCCCGTGCCTTTGGTGTTGACGAAAAGCGAAACGGGCTTCGCAACGCCTATCGCGTAGGCGACTTCGAGCGTGCATTCGTCAGCAAGCCCCGCCGCGACGACGTTTTTGCAGATATATCTCGCCATATAAGCCGCGCTTCTGTCAACCTTCGTGGGATCTTTGCCCGAAAACGCTCCGCCGCCGTGCGGACAACTTCCGCCGTAAGTGTCCACGATTATCTTTCTGCCCGTAAGCCCGCTGTCGCCGTGAGGACCGCCGATTTCGAATCTGCCGGTGGGATTGATGAAATATTTGGTGTTTTCGTCGAGCAATCCGCTCGGAATGCTCGTTTCGATGACGTATTTTTTTATGTCTCTTCTGAGTTCCTCGCAGGAAACGCGTTCGCTGTGCTGAGAGGAAACGACGACCGCTTCCACTCTCTTCACTTTGCCGTTTTCATATTCCACGGTGACCTGACTTTTTCCGTCCGGACGAAGATAAGGCAATAAACCGCTCTTTCTCACTTCGGTGAGTTTCCTCGTGAGTTTATGCGCGAGCGTGAGAGCCATGGGCATATATTCTTCCGTTTCGTTCGTGGCGTAACCGAACATCATCCCCTGATCGCCCGCGCCGAACCGGTCGGCTTCGTCGCCGGTTTTTCTGTGTTCGAGCGAATTATCGACTCCGAGGGCGATATCCGCGCTCTGATCGTGAATAGCCGTAAGCACCGCGCAGGTGTCGCAATCGAATCCGTATTTCGCTCTGTCGTAACCTATCTCGCGGATAGTGTCCCTCGCGATCTGCTGAATGTCGACGTAACACTTCGTGGAAATTTCGCCCATGACGAGGACAAGCCCCGTGGTGGCGGAAGTTTCGCAGGCAACCCTCGCCATAGGATCTTTTTCTAAGATCGCGTCGAGAACCGCGTCGGAAATCTGATCGCAGATCTTATCGGGATGCCCTTCGGTAACGCTTTCGCTGGTGAAAAATTTGTTCATAACAAAACCTCTTTCAATGTATTTGTGGTCATTGACTGTGGTCGTTATAAAATATACCACCTTTTTAAACGTTTGTCAAATTTAATCGTATGTGTTACAATATATATGATCGTAAAAAAAGATACGCCGCGATTTCGCGACGGAATGCAGGAGATATCATATGTATAAAACATCGACGGAAATAGGTTCGATAGCCGCTATAGTCGGAGAAGAAAAGGCGGTCGAATTCACGGCGAAAGCGGGATTCGACGCGTGGGACTTCTCTATGTTCAAAATGGTCGATTACGACTGGCAGACAAACGTCGCGAACGTTCGCAACGGGCATCCGCTTTCAAAGGATAACGCCGCCGAGTTCGCAAAACAACTGAAAAAAATCGGCGAGGATAACGGCATTTTCTGCAATCAGTCGCACGCGCCGTTCCCCACCTGTTGCAAAGAAATACGCGATTTATATAAAAAATCGATAGAACTGACTGCGATCGCAGGCGGAAAAATCTGCGTGATTCACCCCGACAACTATAAATCCGCGGCGGAAAACGCGGAGATGTACGCGGAATTGTTGCCGTTCGCAAAACAATGCGGCGTGAAAATAGCGGCGGAAAACATGTGGAGTCTGACGGACGGCAAAACATCGCCCGCCGCCTGTTCGGACGAAACCGATTTCAAGGCTCACCTCGACGCAATAAACGACGACTTTCTCGTGGCCTGCGTGGATATCGGTCACGCCGAAATGGCGGGGCTTAACACGAGCGCGGAAAAAATGCTCGTCGCGCTCGGCGACAAGGTTAAGTGTCTGCATATTCACGACAACGACCTGATACACGACAGTCATCAGATTCCCTTTTCGATGAATATCGATTTTTCGAAAGTCGTGAACGCCCTGAAGAAAATCGATTATAAAGGCGACCTCACCTTAGAAGCGTCGTCTTACCTCTCTTCCCGCGGATACGCCGATGACGACGGCGTTTTCAAGGGCGTCAAGGAATTGTACGCTTCCGTTGAAAAACTGAGAGAAACGTTTTAACCGCAAATCGGCACTTCGAGGCAAAAAAATGAAAGAAACTTGCGGGCTATGCCCGAAAAACTGCGTTACGGACAGAGATATAACGCGCGGGGCGTGCGGCGAAAAATCGGTTATGCGCATCGCCAAATATTACCCCCATATGTTCGAAGAGCCGCCGATAAGCGGAAAAAACGGCTCGGGAACGATTTTCTTCACGGGGTGTTCGCTCCGATGCGTGTTCTGCCAGAATTTTACTCTTTCGCGTTCCGAACGGGGAAAGGAAATCTCGCCCGCGGAACTTGCGGATATCTTTAAAATTCTCGAGGATAATGGCGTTCACAATGTAAACCTCGTCACGCCGACGCATTTCGTTAAGGAAATCGTGAAAGCATTTGAAATTTACCGTCCGAAAATACCCGTCGTTTATAACACTCATTCCTACGAAACGCAGAAAACGCTCGACCTGATAGATCCGTTCGTCGATATCTATCTCCCCGATTTAAAGTTTTTTTCGCCCGATATTTCCGCGAGATACACGGGGCGGAAAGATTATTTCGAAGTTGCGGCGAGCGCCGTGAAGTTTATGATGAACTCCAAAAAAACGACGTTCGACGAAAACGGGATGATGAAAACGGGCGTTATCGTAAGGCATATGATTATGCCGCTCTGCGTGCCGGACAGTAAAAAAATCGTCGATTGGTTTGCCGAAAACAATAAAAACGGAGCGTATTTTTCCTTGATGGCGCAATACACTCCCTTCGGCGAACACGATAAATTCCCCGAACTGAAACGCCCGATAACCGCGGCGGAATATCGGAGGGTTTACGAATATCTCCTCGGATTGGGCATAAAAAATTACTTCGCGCAGGAATTGAAATCTTCAAGCGAAAGTTTTATTCCTGACTGGGATTTCTGATAATAATATTTCTGAAAATATGCAACGGGCGGGCGTCGGTTAATTTTAACCGACGCCCGCCCGCTTATCGATTATCGGCTTAAATGTCGACTTTATTCAACAATTGCTCGTCGTTCTCGCGAAGTTCCTTCGGAATGATGATATTGTCGTAATCGATGAAATATTTTTTGACGTGAATTATATAATAGTCGACCAGTCTCATCGCGACTCTCATGAGCGCGTAAAAAGACGAAATTACGACCGTTCCCACGCCGAAAGTGAACACCGCCGACGAAACGGCGAGATAAACGTAAGCGATGATGACCGAAAGGTAAGCCGCGAACATTTTCCAGAAATATTTTCTCTTCGGGAAAAGCCCTTTGGCGAAAGATTCCTTGACTCCCGTTCCGCCGATAATCATGTTCGCCATCACCTGACTTAAACAGGTGCAATATAACGTGGCGGCGAACACAAGCACGCAAACCGCCACGAACAACACGACGGCAGGCGCCAAAGAGATGAGATAACCGACCAGAAAATACTCCACCACGAACACGAGCGCATAGTAAACGATAGCGAGAACCGCGTCTATAAGTTGATAAACGGCTATTTTTCTTAAATTCTCGAACATCACGCCGAGATATCTTCTGTGCGATAAACTCGACATATGCCCGTCCACCAGAATCATCAAAGCGGCGTCGCTTATCCCCGCGAAAAACCTGTAAAGATAAACTATCAGCGCGCATATGATTCCCGTTGCGGCGATACTGCCCAGATGGGCTTTAAGATACTGAACGAATTCGCCGAAGTGAACGGAAAGCGAATCGGAATAGGTTGCCGGAACTTCCCCGCCGCCGACGAAAAGGCTTTTGATTATCCCGAACACGTCCTGAATCACGGGTTGAAGATTTTCGATGAACGGTCTGAGGCTTATTTTCAGAGTGAGCCAGACGCCCGTCGCGAAAACTATGAAAACTATCGTTTTATAAAGCAGATTTTTAAATACAAGTCCGAAATTGCCTATCGCAATTTTCAGTGCGTTTATAACTCGCAAAACGTTCTCCTCCGCAGATAAAAACAGATTTTATGCATTATATACATATCATATGAATTATAT
>CAVJNC010000085.1:2807-9647 GCA_963650905.1 Subdoligranulum sp. APC924/74 | reverse complement strand
AAAAAATTTATTTATGAAATTAAACTTCGAAGAATATAAAAGTAAAGTTTACGCCTGCTGGACGGGCAAAAATATCGGCGGAACGATAGGCGGACCTTACGAGGGCAAGCGCGAAATTTTAAACGTAACGGGTTTTTCTACAAGCGCGGGCGAGGCTTTGCCGAACGACGACCTCGATCTGCAACTCGTGTGGTTGCACGCCGTCGAATCGGAAGGTCCGAAAAACATAACCGCAGAAACGCTCGGCGAATACTGGTTGTCGTTTATAAGCGGATACTGGAACGAATACGGCATCGCGAACGAAAATATGAAGCGAGGCATAATTCCGCCCCTTTGCGGCGATTTCGATAACCCGTGGAAACATTCCAACGGGGCGTGGATTCGTACCGAAATATGGGCGACGCTGGCTCCCGGTTATCCCGATCTTGCCGTTCGCTTTGCCATAGAGGACGCGAAGGTGGATCACGACATGGGCGAGGGAACTTACGCCGCGGCGTTCGTTGCCGCGATCGAAAGCGCGGCGTTCGCGATTTCCGACGTAAACGAACTCATAAAAATCGGTCTGTCCAAAATTCCCGAGAACTGCCGCATGGCTCAAACGGTACGTCTTGTAATAAAGTGCTTTAACGACGGCAAAACGCCGACGGAAACGAGAAATATAATTCAAGAAGCCAACGCCGATATAGGCGACGGGTGGTTTCAGGCTCCGTCCAACGTGGGATATGCCGTAACGGGCTTGCTTTACGGCGGCGGAGATTTTAAAAAGTCGATGCTTATCGCTCTTAACTGCGGCGACGATACCGACTGCACCGCCGGCACCGTAGGCTCGATAATGGGCATTATTTACGGCGAAAAAGGTTTGCCGAAAGACTGGTGCGAATATATCGGCGATCGGATCGTGACGGGAACGATAAATCCGTGCATCGCCTTTCCTTCCGTAAAAACGTGCAGAGAACTGACGGACAGAGTCTGTTCGCTCGCACCCGCAGTTCTGCGACTTAATTCGGCTAACGCTTTAACCGTGGAACTTTGCGACAAAACCGAGATTTCCGCCGAAGAAAAGGAAAAACTCTTTATGCCTTACGGCAAAGCGGAGGAGACCGACGGAATGCGCGCTTCTTTGTTTTCGCTTAAAGAAAACTCGTTTTCCGAAAAAGTCGGTTGCATAACCGCCGTTTTAACTTACGAAAACGGTTTGAAAATCGCGCCGGACGAAGAGAAAATCATATCGCTTAAAGTGATAAACAACGTGAAAGCATACGGAAATTTGCCGCACACGGCAAGGTTTAAACTTTTGTTGCCCGAAGGGTTCGAAGCGGACAAATCGTCGTTTGACGTTTTTGCGCCGCATTGGACGCCTTTCACGCCCGATTGCGTGTCGGAAGAAGTTAAGATCAAAATAAAAGCGGGCGAAGAAGTGAACGCGATGAACGAAATTCTTATCGAAACGAGCATTCTCGGAAGATATGCCAAAAAGTATATTCCGGTCGTTTTCGCTTCCGAAAAGTAGCAGGCAATAACGGACAAGCGGGTTTCTTTATCCGTGATTCGGAACTTTTTAATTACCGAAAGCGGCGACGGGATTTTTTAATTGCCGAAAGCGGCGACGGGAATTTTTAATTACCGAAAGCGGCGACGGAATTTTCCCGTTTTTCGATATCCGGTTTTCGCAACGCAATTTTTATAAATTTCGCAACGCAATCTTTAATCCGAAAATAATGCTGAGTTTTTAACGGAGAAAACAATGAAAAAATCACTTTTAAAAATCGCGACAAAACTTACGTGCGCCATTCTCGCTCTCTCGATGACGTTTACGCTTTTCGCGTGCGGCAACGGCGGCTCGAACGCCGATTCGTCGGAAAGCGGTAAGAATCCGGAATCGCAGGAAACGACTGAATCTCAGAAGACGCCGGAATCGCAAAGCGCTTCGGAGCCCGACGATTCGTCCGATTCTGCGGGAGACGAAACTTCATATAAGTTCGAAGATAACGTTTACACTGCGGATTTGTGCGACGACGTCGTTCGTTCGTTTCTTAACGCGACGACCGTAAGCGACGAATATAATATAATGCATACTTACGCGGACACCGCACACGATAGTCAGGTTGCCGTTTCGATATCGATAAAAAACGGCGTCGCGCCCATAACTTTGCGTTACGCCGATAACAAGCAAATGGAAAACGCAAAGGAAAAACGAAGCGCGTCGAAGCAGATTTCGTTATCGGATAACTTTTATCCCGACAGAACTTATTATTACGAGGCTACGGATTCGCGCGGAAAACTTGTGGAACGCGGCACGATAAAGCCCGTAAACGCGCCTGTGCGCATTATAAACGCTTCCGGCGGAAGAAATATCCGCGACGCGGGCGGTTGGACGACGAAAAGCGGAGATACAGTAAAATACGGACTTTTATATCGCGGCGCGCAACTTAACGGAAGAAACGGCGGACCGAAACTCAATCAGAGCGGAATAGATACTTTCCGTGACGATTTAAAAGTCGTTACCGAACTCGATCTCAGAAATTCGACCGACAACGGCGGACAAATCGAATGTGCTTTCGGCTCCGATAAAAATTACGTTCAGATTTCTATCGTACAGTACGATTCGGCATTGAAGAGCAACCAAGCACGGTTGAAGCAAATTTTCGAGGTTCTGGCGGACGAAAATAATTATCCGCTCTATTTCCATTGCAACGCGGGCGCGGACAGAACGGGAACCGTAGCCTTTCTTATAGGCGGACTTCTCGGCGTTTCCGAAAGCGATTTAACCAAAGATTTCGAACTTACTTCGTTCGGCGGGCAGGGTAAGCGTCTGCGCGGTAAAGACACGGGCAGCGGATTCAGCGACGACGGCATTATGCAAAACGACTCGTCTAACTACGTCGCATGGGGACCGATGGTCGACTATATCAAAAATAATTACGTCAAAGGCGACGTTACCGACCTTTCGGGCGGGATTGAGAAATACCTTCTCGATATCGGCGTCGGGCAAAACGATTTAAACAAAATCAAAGCGTTGCTTTTGGGACTTGACGAGGATAAAACCGATCCCATAGCAAAGGAAACGGGTTGCGAGCAGGACGGCTTGAAAGTTTATAAACTTAAAAACGGCGAGAAATTCACGGTTCAAACCGACGCGCCCGGACACAAGTTTAAAATCGAAAACGGAATCGCGACGTGCGAAAATTGTTCGCTTTCGGGCGAAATCAAGGAATTAAACGCCGACGCTTCAGAGGCTTTCAATATAAAAACCGCGATTTCGCTAAGCGGGGCAACCGTAACGGATAAATTCGGAAATACGGTCGGATCTTCGGTTAAATTCGGCGCGGACGACTGCGGAAATTCGGTTTATTACGTCGCGAAAAATGCGGATCAAAACGTAATAGCAAAGGTGAACGTCTGGTCCGAAATAATTAAAAATCAAAGCGATTTGCTTAACGCCAACGGAGCGCTTACGGAAAACGCGGTCAAAAAGACCGTTTGCGCTTATTATCTGATCGACGGCGATATTACTCTCGACGGGGAGTGGACGGTCGAAAATTCGATAGGTTATAACACGAAAGGATATAGATTCAGCGGAAAAATCTGCGGAAACGGGCATACGATAAGCGGATTGAAAACAAACGGCGGCGCGGGACTTATATACGATTTCGACGGCGAGATTTCCGACCTTAACCTGAAAGGCGAAGCCGTAAACGATAATTCGCAGTTTTTGTGCGTTTCTGCTTACGGCGGAAGAATAGAAAACGTAAAAATCGAGGTTCTGCTCGGTGAAAAGCCTTCGGAAACGGCAAATTCGGCGTTGCTCGGCAATATCGGCGAACAAGGCGAAATCGATAATCTTTATATCGAAAACGTTACGATAATCGAAAGTTCCGCTACGGATAAGAAGGTTAACCGCAACCGCTCGAGCGCGCTCGGTAAATTATATAACGAAACGGATAAATCGAAAATTTATATAAACGGCTTGAAAATCGTGGGTATTCGCCCCGTTTTAACGACCGCTTCGGGTTCGCAATTTGCCGGCGCAGAACAGTTAAAGACGTTTTTCGGCAAAGAAAACGAGGCGAATATCGGGAACCTTGAAGTTTATAATTCAATCGCGGAATATTCTCGGTCGATATAAGAATATTTCGATTCTCCGATGGCTAAAAATGAAATCCGGCAGCGATTTTGCAGGAACGACGTTTCTGAAGGTAACTCCGCCGAATTCCAATGTACGCGGCTAAGCGTATAGCGATTTCGTAAGCGGCGTTTTTGCAAAAAACGAGGAATTTTCGGCTAAAAAGGCGTGAACCCGCGGAGAAGAAAAAATAAAAACATTGTGTAAGCGGAAAAAAATATGAATAAAGAAGAAAATTTTAAATTACCGAAAGATTTTGCATGGGGCGTCGCGTGTTCGGCGTATCAGGTCGAAGGCGCGGAAAACGCGGACGGCAGAGGCGAGAGTATATGGGACAGCAAGTTTACAAACGGTAAGGTTCTCGGCGATATGAACGGGAGCGTTGCCTGCGACCATTATCACAGATATAAAGAGGACGTTGACCTTTTAAAGAAACTCGGCATTAAAAACTATCGCTTTTCGATAAGTTGGAGTCGTATATTTCCGAGCGGTACGGGCGAGGTGAATCTGAAAGGCGTTGAGTTCTATAAAGACCTCGTTAATCGGCTTATAGCCGCGGATATCACGCCGTGGGTAACGCTTTTTCACTGGGATTTACCTCGCAGACTTTATGAAAAAGGCGGCTACCTCAATGGAGAAATAAGCGATTGGTTCGCCTCTTATGCCTCAAAAGTCGTTGACATTTTCGGCGAAACGGTACATAATTATATTATCGTTAACGAGCCGCAGTGCATCGTGGAAGAGGGGCATTTCTCGGGCAATCACGCGCCGTTTTTAAAACTTACGAGAAAGGAAACGTTTACGGTCGCTCATAATTTGCTTTTGTGTATCGGCAAAGCCGAAAAGGCGATGAGAAAAGCCGCGAAACATAAACTCAATATCGGTATCGCGCCGTGTTTTACGCCGATGATGCCGATGAGAAAAGAGGACGAAGGACTTGCCTTAAAACTCAATTTTTCTCCGACGGGAGATTTTTGGGACGGATGCTATTTTACCGACGCGGTTATAAAAGGCGAGTTTACCGACGAGTATAAAGAATGGTTCAAAAAATACGATTATAATCCGTCGGCGGAAGATATGAAGATAATTAAAAGCGATCTCGATTTCTTCTGCGCGAATTTATACAGAGGGTTTTATATCGAAAAAACCGAAAACGGGGTGAGGAGAAAACCCGTTACGCTGACGGACGATTTCACGGCTATGGAGTGGGCGGTTACGCCTGAGGCGATGAAATATCTTGTGAAATATTACTGCGAGAGGTATAAGTTGCCGATAATTTTGTCCGAAAACGGCGTCGCCCTTTCGGAATGGAAAACGTTAAACGGCGATATTCCCGACGATATGCGTATAGATTATATGAAAAGGCATATCGAAGAAATGAAAAAAATTGCCGAAAAATACCCCGTCAAGGGCTATTTTTACTGGTCGTTTACGGATAATTTTGAGTGGTCGCTCGGGTATTCTAAGAGGTTCGGGCTTGTTTATATCGATTATGCGACTATGGAACGTATTCCCAAAAAGAGCGCGTACTGGTACAAAAAAGTTATCGGAACGAACGGAGAAAATCTCGATTAAAGAGAGGAAAGTTTTATGACGGAAAAATACGGAAAATTCAGCGACAAACCCGGCGGATACATAATAGAGAAATTACCCGATGCGGGCAACTACGAATACATTTACAAAAACGACGAAATTCTCGTCAAGGTCGATCAGTACGGAATCGTAACCGTTCAGATAAATCCGCCCGTCGGCGAAGCCGCTTTCAAAAGAGAAGAAAGGGAAGTCGGCTCGCCCGTGAAAACGTTGATTTTTGACGGCGAAAGGGTTTTCGATAACTTCGGAGCGTTAAACGCCGACGACGTGATGATTGAATCTTTGCCCGAAAAATCGACTTATAGCCTCACTTTCGGGAAAACGAAGGTCGTTACCGAGGTTTTCGTGACCGAAAAGGGCAAGCGTTTTGTAATGAACGTCGCAATCGAAAATCTCGGCGGTAAAGACAAGGAATACAAGATTTTAAAGTGTTGCTTCCCTTACCTCAACGAACTGTTGATGGCTCCGTGGGATAAGCCCGAATGGTACACGAGAACGGAATATCTGAAAGATAAAAACGTTTTTTTAACCACGAAATACAGCGTCGCGGGCAAAAAAGAAGAAAGAAGATACCTGACGATTGTTTCAAGCGACAAGGCGGACAGTCACGAGTTGAGCCTTGAAAGACTTACCACGGCGACCAAAAATTTCAGCGTTCTGCCCGACAAGATAGGCGGCAAAACCGAAGATACGCTTTATGCGTTTAAGCAGTGCGTTTCGACTCTTTCGTCCGTCACGGTGAAAAAAGGCGAAAAGTATTCGTTTACGCAGGTATTTTCGGTGACCGACGCCGATACGAAAATAGCGGAAGAAACGGAATTATCGAAAGGGTATTTCGATGAAGAAAGGCAAAAAGCGGAATTGAAAAAACTCGGAAAGAAGTATGCGGAGTTGTTCTCGGTGAGGACGGTGAAAACGGGCGACATCGAGTTTGATAAATTCGTAAACGGCTTTTTACCCCTCGAAATGTGCTGGGTATCGTCGCTCGACCGCGGTTGGCCGACGGGTATGCGCGGCGTGAGAGACGCTTCGAACGACTTCGAGGGCATGCTTTGTTACGACAAACGAATGTGCAAAGACGTTATCGAAAACATTTTCTCGAAGCAGAGAAGCGACGGTTGGTA
>CAVJNC010000085.1:0-2569 GCA_963650905.1 Subdoligranulum sp. APC924/74 | reverse complement strand
AAAATGCGCGGCGGCGATTGGCTCGACTGTTTGAGCGGAGTCGGCAAAAAGGGCAAAGGCGAGAGCGTAATGGTGTCCTGTCAACTCGTGACGTGCCTTGAATACCTCGCTGAAATACTGGGTAAAATCGGCAGAGCATACGACGTTGAGAAATACAAAAAGTCCGCCTATAAGTTGATTAACGCCATAAATAAGGCGTCATATAACGGAAAATTTTACAATGCGGTATATACCGATAACGGAACGTGGTTGTTCTCCGAAAAGGACGAGGACGGCGAAAAGAGGGTATATATTCCGACTAACGCTTACGCTGTTATAAGCGGAGTTGCGGAAGGAAAGGAAGATTCGATTTTCTCGGAAATCGCCGGTTTAAAAACCACGGACGGTTATAAATTATTCTCAAAACCGCTCGGAGGTAAATTTATTGACGGAATAGGCAAAATGGGAACGGGAGATTTTCAGCCGTATTTTGCCGAAAACGCAAGCGTATACAATCACGGCTCGCAGTGCTTTTTGATAAGAGCGTTGGCGAAAGCGGGGAGATATGAGCAAATAGCGGAGGTTTTGGGCTACGCGATGCCGTTGTATGCCGATAAACACTCGCCCGAAAAAACTTGTTCCGCGCCATACGCGATAACAAACTGCTATCATTTGGTTCCGTCGTTTTACGGCAGAACGGGCTTCTCGTTTTTGACGGGTAGCGTTGCGATGATAGAACGCGCGGTTTATTCGTGGGTTTTCGGGCTTAATTTTACCTTGGATAAAATCGTCATAACGCCGTGCGTGCCGAAAGAATACGCGGACGCGGAAATAACCTCGCCGTTTGGCGGGCGTCGCTTAACGATAAAATACGTAGGTTGCGGAGCGAAAATCGAATCGGCAACGATAAACGGCAAATCTCTTCGCGTGTCCGCGGACGGCCGTTCGGTTATGATAGATAAATCGGAGATTATTTGCGATACGACGGTCGGCGTAAAACTCAGATAGATTTTTATCAAAACGTATTGAAGCCGCAACAAATACGATAAGAGCGGTTTTATCCGGTCGAAATTTCAAACCGATGAAAACAAATCGCTGTGAGCGATTTTTTCGTTTGTTTGCGCTTTTTAATAAAATGTTTGTTTGCGCTTTTTAATAAAAAGTCTTGACTAATCTTTATAATAAAAGTATAATGTGGATAAGTTCCGATAAATGATTGGAGAAAAGGACGCAAGGCTATGAAACTTACATTCCGATGGTATGGCGAGAAAGATTGCATACCGCTTAATTACATAAAACAAATTCAGGGAATGACGGGCGTTGTCACCGCCGTTTACGACGTTCCCGTCGGCGAAGTTTGGGAAATTGAAAAACTCGAACGATTGAAAAGCCTTTGTAATAACGCGGGGCTTGAAATGGAAGTTATCGAGTCAATTCCCGTTCACGAAGATATAAAACTCGGCAAACCGACGAGGGATAAACTCATCGCGAACTATTCGCAGAACATAATCAACTGCGGCAAGGTCGGCGTGAAGTGCGTTTGTTACAATTTTATGCCCGTGTTCGACTGGTTCAGGACGAATTTATACTATAAGCACGCCGACGGATCAACTTCGCTTTCATACAGCGAAGCGGATTTCAACAAGTTGGATAAACATAACTTGCGTTTGCCCGGGTGGGATGAAAGTTATTCGCCCGAGCAACTCAACGGACTGCTTAAAGAGTACGAGGGCATGACGCACGAGAAATTGTTCGAGAATCTCGTATATTTTCTGAACGGAATAATGCCCGCGTGCAACGAGGCAGGTGTGAATATGGCGATTCACCCCGACGACCCGCCGTGGGATATTTTCGAGTTACCGAGAATCGTGGGCAGGGAAGAGGACTATGACAGACTGTTCGCCGCCGTTCCCGATCCGCATAACGGAATAACGTTCTGCACGGGATCTTTAGGCGCGGGCAGATTCAACGATTTGCCGAAAATGGCGACGAAGTACGCAAAACGCATATATTTCGCGCACCTCCGCCAGTTGAAGTTCACAAGCGATACGGATTTTTACGAAAACGGGCATCAGACCGCCGAAGGAAACGTGGATATTTATTCAATAGTCCGCGCGCTCGAGGAAAACGGATTCGACGGATATCTTCGCCCCGATCACGGCAGAAACATCTGGGGCGAAAACGCAAAACCGGGGTACGGTTTGTTCGATCGCGCGCTCGGCGCGGCGTATCTTGCGGGCGTGTTCGAAGCGGTTCAAAAAGACTCAAAGAAATAAGGAGAAAGAAAAATGTACGATTTACCTTTTGAGATAGATCTGAGCGGAAAAAGCGCGGTTATAACGGGCGCGGGCGGAATCATTTGCGGCGAGTTCGCGAAGGCTCTTGCGACTTGCGGCGCGCAGGTCGCGCTTCTCGATATCAATTACGACGCGGCGGAGAAAATCGCGAACGAAATAGGCGAAAACGCGATTGCGATTCGTTGTAACTGTTTGGACAAAGAAAGCATAAAGTCCGCCTATAGCACCGTTATCGGCGCATTCGGCAAGGTGGATATCCTCATAAACGGCGCGGGCGGGAACAACCCGAAAGC
>CAVJNC010000084.1:0-9686 GCA_963650905.1 Subdoligranulum sp. APC924/74 | reverse complement strand
TAGTCAAAAACACAAGGCAAGACCGAGTTCGAACGCAATCACCTGTGGCTAAAAAGACGCCTTTTCGGTAATTAGTGATGATGAATGGAATCCCTGGAGGGTATTTTTATGGCTTTCGGCGACGGAATTCTGCAATGTTTAGGCTTGAAAAACGAACTTTCGCGTTGTCCGTTCAGGGTGACTTTGTTCGGTTGCGAGGGCGCGGTTATCGGCGGCGTTAAAAAAATCGCTAAAATAAGCGACGACGAAGTGATTTTTCTGGCGGGCAAAAAGGCGATAACCGTCGTCGGCAGACGCTTAAAAATAACCTGTTACGGCGAGCGCGAAACGGCGGTTTCGGGAGTGATTTCCGATATCCGTATTTCAGATTCCGAAGCGAAATAATGAAATGCGGAGCGAAATAACGAAATGCGGAGCGATTTAAAAACAGGGGGCAATAAGGTGAAAATCGACAAAATAAAAGGGCTTCTCGGCGTTTACGAGGCGAGAGCCGAAACCGACAAAAAAGCGTTTATGGAGGCGTTTAAACGTCGCGGAGTTCCGCTTTACGACGTAAAATACTCGAAAAAAAGCGTAAGTTTTACTTCGCCCGTTACAAACCGCCGTAAAATTTTTGCAATTTCCGATAATATGTGCTATAATATAAGGGAAACAGGATATAAGGGCAAGTTCGCTCTCGCGGCGCGCGCGGCGAAAAAATCGGGGCTTATTATCGCTTTCGCGTTGATTTGCGCCTTCGCCGCGATAAACGACAACCGAATCGGGAAAATCGAATTCACGGGCGACGGATCGCTTTTAAAAAAAGAAGCGGAGATCGTTTTAAACGCCGAAAACGTCCGCGCGGGGGAGTTTTTCCCTGACGATATGAACGAATTATCGCGAAAAATAACTTTATCGAGCGAGAAATTCGAGTTCGTTTCAGTCTCCAAACGGGGCAGAACGCTGAGCGTGGAAGCGCGCGCGGCGGCGGGAAAAACCTTGCCGCTCAACGAACGAAAGAAGCAAATAATCAGTCCGTGCGACGGCGTTGTGAGGCGAATATCGCGCTATAGCGGCACTTCTCTCGTTTCCGTTGGCGATACGGTAAAAAAAGGCGACCTGCTCATCGACGGTTATTTCGAAAAAAACGGCGAGAGATACGAGACCGAATCGCTCGGCGACGTGGAGATAGCCGTCACCGAAAAATACGATTATAAAACGAGCGGCGAAGGGGAAAAATTCCGCGACAGGGCGAAAGCCGTCGCCCGCGAAAAATACGAAGGCAAAGACGTGATATCGATATCCGCGGAGTTGACCGCGCCCTGCGTTTACACCGTTACGATGACTTACGCGGTGATCGCGAATTAGGATATATCGCGAATCAGGATATATCGCGAATCAGGATATATATCGTAAATCGGGCGATTGCGAATCAAAGGAAAATAAACGTGGCTGAAATTAAAGTAAACGTCGAACTCGGAACGTTGGACACGCTCTCGAAACTGCTCGGCGTGTTCGATGAAAATCTGAATATCATCACGCGCGAAACGGGCGTTACGGCATACGTCGAGGGGACGAAAATAACCCTTTCGGGAGAGGAAAACCGCGTTCTGCTTGCCGAAACGGTTATCGATAAACTCGCGGGGATAATCCGCTCGGGCGAGCCTATCGACAAAACGAGAATCATCTATTGCGTGGAACTCGCCAAAGAGGGCAACGCGGAAGGCATAGAAAAGGTTATGTCGGGCGTCATCGCGATAACTTCGCGCGGAAAGCAGATCAAATGCAAAACCGTCGGACAGAAAAAATACGTCGACGCGATAAAGAAAAACACCGTCGTTTTCGGCGTAGGTCCTGCGGGAACGGGCAAAACCTATCTCGCCGTGGCTATGGCGGTTTCGGCGTTCAAAAACAAGGAAGTTGAGAAGATAATTCTTACGAGGCCCGCCGTGGAAGCGGGCGAAAAACTCGGCTTTCTCCCCGGGGATCTTCAGACCAAGGTCGATCCTTATCTCCGCCCTTTATACGACGCGCTTCAGGAAATGTTCGGCGTGGATAATTACGTGAAACTGATGGAAAGGGGCATAATAGAAATCGCTCCGCTCGCCTATATGAGGGGCAGAACGCTCTCTAACGCGTTCATTATTCTCGACGAGGCGCAGAACACCACGAAAGAGCAGATGAAAATGTTTTTAACCCGTATGGGCGACGGAAGCAAAGTCGTCGTTACGGGCGACCTCACGCAGATAGACCTTCCCGACGGGAAAAAGAGCGGGCTTAAGCACGCCACGAGTATTTTAAAAAATATCGAGGGAATAGAAACGGTGGTTTTAACCGCCAGAGACGTCGTTCGTCACGCCCTCGTTATGGAAATAATCAAAGCATACGAAAAGGAAACGGACGGCGAATTCCGCCGTTCGGATAAGGAAAAAAAGGACTAATGTTTTATCAATCGAAAAAGACGATAGAATGGAAGAAGAAAGATTACACGAGAACCATTCTCCTGTTCGCTCTTCACACCTTCATAATCGTTCTGCTTTACGCCGTCATGCTGTTTTTGAACGCATACCGCGACGAGGTGGACACCGCGGAGTTTCTGACGAAGAAAGAAACGATAAGCAAACTGCTTTACGTAACGATAGCGGTGGTGCTTCTCGCGGCGGGAATTTATCTCTATTTCTTCAACGAGAACAAGGATTTCATTCTCCGCTCCAAAAACATCCATCTCGTGTTCATCATCATCGAAATTTCTATTCTCGCGATGTATATCACGGGGCTTTATCTCAACGTAAAGTCGCGCCCGTTCGCGCTCTGCACGCTTCTGATGTTGTTGCTTATCAACAAGCGTTCGGCGATTTTCATCAACGGCGTGAACTGCATTTACGTTTTCCTTGCGGACGCGTTTCTGGCGGTTTCTTCCGCCGCGGACGTTTCGGTTTATTCCGCGCTCGTCATCAATTACACCACGAGCCTGCTTGCGATTTACATCGTCGGCAGAGTGAGTTCGAGACTGAAAGTTTTCGTCACCGGTTTTATAATCGCGGTGCCGATCGCGCTCAGTTACGCCGTTCTCGATTTCAACACCTTCCTGCTCAAACCGTGGCAGGCGGCTCTGGACGGACTCTGGTCGGGTATGCTTTCGGTCGTGCTTATGATGGCGTTTCTGCCGTTTTTCGAGAAGTTCTTCAACGTTCTGACCGATTACAGGCTTATGGAAATAACCGATCATAAGTCGTTGCTCATAAAAACGCTTATCGATAACGCCCCCGGGACGTTCAACCATTCGCTCGTCGTTTCCACGCTTGCGGAATCCTGCGCCACGGCGATAGGCGAAAATCCGTTGCTTGCGAGGGCTTGCGCTTATTATCACGACATAGGCAAACTCAAACAACCCGAATTTTTCACCGAAAACCAGAAGGGTTATAACCCTCATAACGAACTCACGCCCGAACTTTCCACCGATATCATCCGTTCTCACACCAAGGACGGTTACGATCTGATAAGAAAATATCACCTTCCGCAGATTCTCGCGGACGTCGCCCGCCAACACCACGGCACGATGCCGATAAGGTATTTTTACGCCAAGGCGATGAAATATACCGAGGGCGAACTCGATATCGATAACTTTTCTTATCCCGGCCCCAAGCCGCAGACTAAAATCGCCGCGATAATAATGATCGCGGACGGTTGCGAAGCGAAAGTGAGAACTCTTGCCGATCGTTCGCACGAAAAGGTGGACGCGGCGGTGAGAGAAATCATCGAGGAAAGAATGGACCTCGGGCAGTTCGACGAGTGCGACCTCACGATGTCCGATATCGATATCATCAGAAAGACGATAACCAATTCGCTCGCCGGCGTTTATCACGACAGAGTGGAATATCCGAAACTCAGAATAGGCAGAAGAGACTGACATGAACGATTTTTTGGTGTTGAGAGAGGACGAAGAGCCTTACGACTTCGGCGCGATCGCGGAAGCGGTTTATAAAAAACTCGGGCAGACGGATAAACTCTCCGTAGAACTCGATTTTGTTTCTCCTGAGGAAATCCGTCGCCTTAACAACGATTATCGCGGGACGGACAGGGTTACGGACGTTTTGTCCTTTCCTTATCTCGACGGGATAAAGGGCAGAGTTATAACCCGCGAAGAGTTCAAAGACGACGTGGACGAGGAAACGGACAGCGTGCTTATCGGCTCGGTCTGTATCTGCCTCGAAAGGGCGAAAGAACAAGCCGGGGAGTACGGTCACAGCCTTAAAAGAGAGGTCTGCTATCTCGCGCTTCACGGGTTTTTGCATTGTTTCGGCTTCGACCATATCGAAAAGGCGGACGAAGAGGAAATGACGGCTCTCGCCGACGAAATCATGCGGGAACTCGATATAAACAGATAAACCGACATAACAGACCGATAAAACAGACGAATCCGCTATAAGCGGATAAAGGATAAAACACGAAGATGAAATGCGGAACGGTTGCCGTCGTAGGCAGAGCGAACGCCGGAAAATCAACGCTCGTAAACGCGTTGGTGGGCGAAAAAGTATCCATAGTTTCCCCCAAGCCTCAGACCACGCGCGACAGAATTTACGGCGTTCTGACGACTGACGAATATCAGATCGTTTTCGAAGATACCCCGGGCGTTTACAAGGCGGCAGGGCTTCTGAATTCGCGCATGCAGAAAACTGTGGAGAGGACCGCGCGCGATACCGACCTTATCCTGTTCGTTCTCGACGGACACGCCGGTTTGAAGGACGACGACCTCAATCTGCTTGCAAAATACGCGAAAATAGGCGCGCCGCTCATCGTCGCGCTCACAAAAACGGACATAATGCAAAAGGAGGCTTTGCCCGAAGAACTCGTGGCGGTTTCCGCCGCGGAGGGCGTGAGCGAAGTCGTTCCCGTTTCGGCGAGAAAGAGAAGAAACGTAAACGAACTTTTAACTGTTATACTCGGCTATCTGCAGGAGAGCGAATACGTTTTCGATCCCGAAGCGGTGTCCGACAAGTCCGAAAAATTTATGATCGCGGAAATAATGCGCGAGAAAATTCTCGTCGGTTACGATAAGGAAATCCCGCACGGCGTCGCCGTAACGGTGAATAAATTCGAGAAACGTCCGAACGGAATTTACGACGTCGATCTCGATATCGTCTGCGAAAAACCCAACCACAAAGCCATTCTGATCGGCAAGGGCGGAAAGGCTCTTAAGGAGACTTCCACGATAGCGAGAGAGGCGATGGAACGCTTTCTCGGCGCAAAGGTCTTTTTGAAAACTTATGTCCGCGTGAAGGAAAACTGGCGCGACAACGACGCGCTTTTAAGGGATTACGGCTACGGCGAAAATAACGACGATTAAATATTAAAAGTCCGCGTATAAGTCGATAAACGGTGCATATACTATCCGTATGAAGACGCCTGAAGAAAAAGTATGGGAACTGTTCGAAAAAACGGGCAAACCCGGATATTATATGTTGTATAAAAAATTGAAAAGCAAAAAGTGAACGTATGAATTACAAGGTGAACGGAATAACTCTTTTCGGGGTGAATTACAGGGAAAGCGATAAAATACTGACCTTGTTCACCCTCGAAAAAGGCAAAATCGGCGCGGCGGCGAGGGGCGTGAGAAAAGCGAACGCGAAAATGAAACAGATCGCCGAGCCTTTTTGTTTCTCCGAAGCCGTGATTTCGGAAAAATCGGGCAGAAAAACGATCACCGAAATCAATTCGTTCGATTCTTTTTACCCCGTCCGCACCGATATAAACAAGTATTACGCCGGTAATTGCGCGTTGGAATTCACCAACGCCTTTCTGCCCGAGGGGCTTGTTTCGGAAGGGCATTTCGTCATTCTCGCCGAGTTTTTAAAGGCTCTGGCTTACGGAACGCAAAATCCCGCCGACCTTCTCGTGAAGTTTTTTTCCGACGCGGTGAACGAGAACGGTTTCGCGCTCAACACGTCCTTTTGCGGCAGGTGCGGCGGACCGATAAAAAACAAAGTGTTTCTGTCCTCCCGCGAGGGAATCTGCGTGTGCGAGAACTGCCGCAAAGAGGGCGACGGCGGCTTTTCGGTGGATACTTATAAATACGTCAGGAATATTTCCGAGGGCGTATTTTCCGACGTCGAACCGAAAATACGTCGCAACGGACTGAAACTTTTCGGTTATTACATAGAAAAAGTCTCCGGCGTGGCTCTTAAAAGCCTGCCCGAATTTATAGAAATACTTTCCACGCGACAATAGTTATGTATACAAGCGGATAAACAAGCGGACAATCTCTCATGGCGGGGGATTGTTTTTTTGCGGCAATTTATCGCCTGCAGCAGAAAAGGCAAGCAAACGGCAAACGAACGGCGAGCGAACGGCGGACGAGTAGCGTCACGGCGAACGAATCGTGAAAGTTTCCGTCGAACGTCACGGCGAACGAACCATTAAAGTTTACTGCGAACGTCACGGCGAACGAATCGTGAAAGTTTCCGTCGAACGTCACGGCGAACGAAATGTGAAAATTTTTCGTATGATTTTATAAAAAAATCTTTTTCAACCTTAAATTGCTTGTAAAATAACGAAAAATGTTTTATAATGCGGAGTAGAGAAATCGAAAAAATAAAATTTTTTGCGATATTTAATTCAGGAGGAATTTTTAAATGGCAAAGAAAAAGTACGTTTACCTCTTTACCGAAGGTAACGCGAAAATGCGCGAACTTCTCGGCGGTAAGGGCGCTAACCTTGCGGAAATGACCAACATCGGTCTTCCCGTTCCTCAGGGTTTCACCATCTCCACGGAGGCTTGCACTCAGTATTATGAGGACGGCAGACAGATCAACCCCGACATTCAGGCGGAGATCATGGAGAACATCGAGAAGATGGAAAAGATAACCGGAAAGAAGTTCGGGGATAAGGAAAATCCCCTTCTCGTTTCGGTTCGTTCCGGCGCAAGAGCGTCCATGCCCGGCATGATGGACACTATTTTGAACCTCGGCTTGAACGAAGACGTAGTTGAAGTTCTTTCCAAAAAGTCCGGCAACCCCAGATGGGCTTGGGACTGCTACAGAAGATTTATTCAGATGTTCTCCGACGTCGTTATGGAAGTCGGCAAGAAGTATTTTGAAAAACTCATCGACGAGATGAAAGAGAAGAAAGGCGTTACGCAGGACGTAGAACTCGACGCTAACGACCTTAAAACTCTCGCGAACCAATTCAAAGCCGAATATAAAAAGCAACTCGGCGAGGACTTCCCGTCCGATCCCAAGGTTCAACTTTTCGAGGCTATCAAAGCCGTGTTCAGAAGTTGGGATAACCCGAGAGCGAACATTTACAGAATGGATCACGACATTCCTTACAGTTGGGGTACCGCCGTTAACGTTCAGATGATGGCGTTCGGCAACATGGGCGACAACTGCGGAACGGGCGTTGCGTTCACCCGTAATCCCGCCACCGGCGAAAAGGGACTTATGGGCGAATTCCTTACGAACGCTCAGGGCGAGGACGTCGTCGCGGGCGTAAGAACGCCGATGCCGATCGCCAAGATGGCTGAAATCTTCCCGAACGTTTACAAGCAGTTCCAGGAAGTTTGCAAAACGCTCGAAAATCACTATCGCGACATGCAGGATATGGAGTTCACCGTAGAAAACGAGAAACTCTATATGCTTCAGACGAGAAACGGTAAGAGGACCGCAGCCGCCGCTATCAAGATCGCCTGCGACCTTATCGACGAAGGCATGATCACCGAGCAGGAAGCGCTTATGCAGATCGACGCCAAGTCGCTCGACATGCTTCTTCACCCCACTTTCGACGCGAAAGACCTTAAAGACGCCGACAAGAACGACGTCGTGGGCAAAGGTATCGCCGCTTCCCCGGGAGCAGCCGCAGGTACGGTTGTGTTCACCGCGGAAGACGCCGCCGCTCAGGGCAAGGCGGGCAAGAAGGTTATCCTTGTAAGGCTCGAAACTTCCCCCGAAGATATCGAGGGTATGAAGTACGCTCAGGGTATTTTGACCGTCAGAGGCGGACAGACTTCGCACGCCGCGGTCGTAGCGAGAGGTATGGGTACCTGCTGCGTTTCCGGTTGCGGAGACATAAAGATGAACGAGGAAGAGAAGTATTTCGTTCTTGCGGGTAAAACCTTCCGCGAGGGCAGCGAACTTTCTCTCGACGGTTCTACCGGTAATATTTACGACCGTATCATAAAGACCGTTCCGGCAGATCCCAACAGCGGATACTTCGGAAGAATAATGAAACTCGCCGACAAGTATAAGGCTCTCGGCGTAAGAACCAACGCGGATACTCCGGCAGACGCCGAGAGAGCGGCCGAACTCGGCGCTCAGGGTATCGGTCTTTGCCGTACCGAGCATATGTTCTTCGGCCCCGGCAGAATCGATAAGTTCCGCGAAATGATCTGCTCCGAAACCGTTGAGGAAAGAGTCGCGGCTCTCGACAAGATCGAGCCGATGCAGCAGGCAGACTTCGAAGGACTTATGGAAGCGTTGATGGGACAACCCGTCACCATTCGTTTCCTCGACCCGCCTCTTCACGAATTCGTTCCTACGGAAGACGCCGATATCGAGCTTCTGGCAAAGGCTAAGGGCAAGACCGTTGCCGAAATCAAGCAACTTTGCAATTCGCTTCACGAATTCAACCCGATGATGGGCCACAGAGGTTGCCGTCTTGCGGTAACTTATCCCGAAATCGCGGTTATGCAGACCAAAGCGGTCATCAAAGCGGCAATCGCCGTTCAGAAACGTCATCCCGACTGGCACGTCGTTCCCGAAATCATGATCCCGCTCGTAGGCGAAGTCAAAGAACTTGCTTACTGCAAGAAGACCGTCGTGGAAACCGCCGACGCTATTATCAAAGAAGCCGGCGTCGACCTTAAATACGAAGTAGGAACGATGATCGAAATCCCGAGAGCGGCTCTCACCGCCGACGAAATCGCGAAAGAAGCGGAATTCTTCTGCTTCGGAACGAACGACCTCACTCAGATGACGTTCGGATTCTCTCGCGACGACGCGGGCAAGTTCCTTCCCTCCTACTATGCGGCTAAGATTTACGAATCCGATCCGTTCGCTCGTCTCGACACCGTCGGCGTAGGCAAACTCATGAAGATGGCTGTCGAACTCGGACACAAGACGAGAAAAGACCTTCACTGCGGAATCTGCGGCGAACACGGCGGCGATCCTTCGTCCATCGAGTTCTGCCACGAAATCGGCTTGAATTACGTCTCCTGCTCGCCTTACAGAGTACCGATCGCGCGTCTTGCCGCCGCCCAGGCTAACATCAAGAACCCGAGGTCCTAAATCTTGGGTTGAAACTAAACAAAAACGCCATATATCGTGGTTTTGAGCCTGTATCTTTTAGATGCAGGCTCTGTTTTTGCTCTTTTTTAGGGTGAAAAATAGTTAAAAAAAGGTAAATTCCGCTAAAGTTGAACACTTTACAAGGGCATAAAATTTTGATATAATGAATAATAAGAAAAGTCATAGTAAAAAGGGTAAAAACGGGTAAAAATGACCAATTACAGAGCTATTTTAGAGTATCATTATAAAGGAAACACCACAACACAAGTCGCAAAGATTTGTGAATGTTCTCGTACAACGGTGTTGAAAACGATAAAAAGAGCGAAAGAATGCGGTCTTACTCAGTCTTCTGCTTCCGGAATGAACGATTTTAGACTTCCGGCAATTCAAAGACAAGAATATTTATTCTATTGCGGAAAAGTCGGT
>CAVJNC010000083.1:0-9737 GCA_963650905.1 Subdoligranulum sp. APC924/74 | reverse complement strand
AAAGCAAAACGACAGCGGCGACGATACTAAATATGAAACCATAAACATAGTGAAATCGGGATTATCGGGTTATAAAATCGTAATACCCGAAAACGCGACCGAATGCGAAAGGTTTTCGTCGGAAGAATTGCGCGATTTTATCAAGCAATCGACGGGCGCGGTTTTGTCGGTTTATACCGATAACAACGTAGAATACAATCCGCTCGATAAAGTTATATCGATAGGCGAAACCACGCTTAAAACCGAGGCGGGCGTAAATATGAACGACGGGCTTCGCAAAGACGCTTACGCTTTAAGTTCTGTTCGCCGTATGATTTTTATCTACGGTAATTCGGACAGAGCAAATCTTTACGGCGTTTACGAGTTTTTGGAACAATTTGTAGGCGTTAGGTTTTTAACGGCGGATTACACTTACGTTCCCGAAAAACAAAACGTTGAACTTCAGATTCCTTTGAATATAGTAAAAAATCCCGCGTTCGATCAACGCCAGTATTGGAGCATGGACGCGCAGACGAACGCGCTGTATGCGGCAAGAAAGCGTATGGTAACCTATTGGAACTGGTCGGCGCCGCAATACGGTTACGGAATGTATCGAGATTTCGAAGCGCGCGGACATAACGTAATTCAACTTATGAAATCGGGTGCCGAAAATTTCGGGCTTGACAATATTCCGGATAATGCGTATGCAACGGATATCAACGGAAACCGAATGAGCGCCGATGTCAGCGGCGAGATCGTTTACGATATTTGTTGGACGGACGGCATAAACGACGACGGAACTTTTATAAGCGAAGTTAAAACCGCCGCCGACGGAACCAAGCAACCCACTGCGGCTCAACTCCTTCTCGAAGGGCTTAAAAACTCGTTAAAAACCAACACGACGGCAACTATTTTCTGCATAATGCAGGAAGATACCAAATCGGTTGTATGCGATTGCGAGGATTGTCATGCGAAAAAGGAAAGATACGGCGCCGTCAGCGCGAATATCGTGCGTATGATGAACGCGCTTGCGAATGAAATCAACGCATATAACAAAGGCGAACAGGGCGACGGCAGAGATATAAAAATCGCCACATACGCTTACAGTTATTCGCAGGAAGCCCCGGTATTTCTTAAAGACGGAAAATATACGACTTATGACAATACGGTCGTGCCTAACGACCACGTAATAGTCGAATATTGCACGATGGACGGCTGCAATCACACGCTTGCCATAAACGACGAAAATCAGGGCGCGTTCCATAAAGACTGCCTTGCAAAATGGGAATGGTTGTGCGCCGAAAATAAAAACCTTGCCGTTTATACCTATACTTCGAACTTTAGTTGCGCAATGGCGTATAATCCGAACTTGAAAACGTTGAAAGAGAATATCGTGTATATTTACGAAAATCTCAACCGCGATATGGTAACGTTTGAAAATGCGGTTTATACGGGCGATTGGCAGCAGTCTTTAAGAACTTACGTCGCTTCGGTTTTGTTCTGGGATCCTTACGCGGAAGTTCAACCGCTTATAGACGAATTTATAACCCTGACTTACGGCAGAAGCGCGAAGGTCGTTAAAGACTACGTCGAAAGAATGGAAGCGCTTTGCGATTACGACAGGAGCGAGTTCGATTCTGGATTTTTCCTTATGGTGGCGGATAACACCGATTATATGATTCATCAGGCTAAATTCTGGCAACTCGGCGCTCTGGAAACAAGCGTGAGCGAAATTAAAGCCGAAATGCAAGCCGTGGCGAACGACGACACGTTAACCGCAAGTGAAAAAGAAAGGCTTACGACCGAACTTAAAAAAGTTCTGATTTCGCCTATGATGACGATGAAATTCAATTACGAAACTTATTACGGCTTGGCGGGAGATAAAGACGCTTTCGTCGACGAACTTAAAGGATTGATTTCCGAGTTCCCCGGCATGAGCCAACACGCGAATAAATACGGTCTTATTTAACGCGAATAAATACGGTTTTAACCGTTATTTATAATAAAATTATTTTTTTCAGGAGGTAAAAAGATGAAAAAGACATTGACGGCACTATTACTGTTTATTATGACAATCGTAATGGCTATTGCCGCAACAGGATGTTCCAATGGCGACGATTCTTCGTCTACGTCGGACAGTCCAAGCCAGAGCCAAAGCTCGGGAGGAGATTCTTCGGGCGGCGGACAACAGGAAACCAAAAAAGACGCCGCGGCGGTAACCGACCTTTCGGTTTCGACGAAAGCGGTCGCTACGTTTACGGCTCTTAACGGTTTCGAATATCAATTCGTAATCGACGGAGCAGAAGTTGACGTTGAGAAGACGAGCGGTAAATACGACGTTTCGGAATTCGTTTCGAGCGCGAGCAAAACCCATACCGTAGCCGTTTACAGCAAAGAAAACGACGAATACAAAAAGAGCGAATTAAGTAACGTAGTCAACGTTAAGGCGCTCAATGTCGATAACGTTAACTTTGCTATCACTGCGGACAAGAAAGTTACGTTTACCGCCGTCGAAGGGTATAAATATTATCTTTCGGTGAACGGCGCCGAAACCAAGGTCACCGCAAATCAGGACGTTTCTGAGTTGCTTGCGGGCGGCGAAAAAACTTCGATGCTCGTTAAACTCGTTATAAAGGGTAGTGATTCGGGCGATCCGGTTACGCTTGATACCGTCGCAAAGGAAATTATTACCGTAACCTGGCATAAAGCAATAACCAACCTGGCTTATGAAAACGGCGTTGTTACGTTTGCAAGCGAACTTAACTATACTTACGATTTATATGCGAATAACGCAATACTTAAAGCGAACGTTGCAAGCGGCGACGACGTTTCCGCTCTGATTGCGGCGAAAACCGACAAAGAAATAACTCTTTACGTTAAGGTAAAAGAAAATGCGGCAAAAAGCACGTTTGTTTCCGCCGATAACGAAAAATCGAACGAAGTCGTTCTCAAATTCCTTTCCGCGCCCAAAGTTTCGGCAACCGTTAATAACGGAAAAGTTACTTTAACGATTACCGATACCGAGAATACCGGTGTTGAAGGTCTTGGTTACGAACTTTTCATCGACGGAGTATCTGTCGGAACGGTTACGGACGAACAGGACGTTTCTGCTTTGTTTACCGAAAAAGGCGAAGCGAAACTTACGCTTAAAGCAACTGCGGAAGGATATATTTCTTCTGAAGTCGGCGAGGAATCGACCGTTGAAGTTCCCGATTATAACCGTTTCCACTTTGTCGCGGATAATAAAGACAAAGCCGAAATCGGAGGCGTTTACGGCGAAAATGTTACAGTTAAAGCGTTGGAAGAAGGCGTAAAAATTTCTTCCGATATAACGGTAGATCTTACGAAAGCGAGCAAGAAGAGCGCAATTATCGCAATCAACAATCCGTCCGATCACCCCGCGGGTATCGAAAAAATCACTATCGATATAGTTTCTGCAACGAATGCGGATAAGTTTATAAGAATAGTCGCAACCAGCGGCAATAACGGTTACAACGCCCATATTTACGGCGGTTTCGGCGCTGAACTTGTTGGATCGCTCCGTGAAAAACTTGAAGACGGCAATTACGCCCTCGTAGACGCTACTTATGGTCAGATAGTAGATTACAACATACTTTGGGCGGCTTTAGGTTTGGGTAAACTCGAAGGCGATCAAGGCGCAAACGACGGTTGGAATTACAATCAGAAAAGACAACTCACGCTCGTTTACGACGGCGGCAAAATCGGCTATTATTCGCCGGCTTGCGAGTTCATTCCTATAATGGATTTAAACGGCGTTGAAGGCTTTGCCGCGGCGGATTTTGCAAACGCAAAACTTAACTTCACGTTCGATAAGTTGATATCCAAGGAAAAAGCGGACTATACGAACGCAACTCACACGCTTGAAATTTACGGCAACGGCGATGATTATACCGACGATTTCATGATCGATAAAGAAGGTTTCGCTATATCTTCTACGGAAGTATTGAAAAATGATTCGGGCTATATCGGCATTTATCTGTGGGTTCAGCCCGTCGGACAGGATAATATCCCCGCAGCCAATTGGGTTGTTATGGACGGCACGTACAAAGGAGCGATAACGATTAACGGCAAGGCTTACGGCGGTCTTGACCTTAAAATTACCGCAGAAAACAAACTTTTCTTAACTACGGAAACAAGCGAAATTAACGCAATTTTTGCAAACGCCGCTTATCTTAAATCCACGCTCTATATAGAAATTCCTGCCGGTTCCACCTTTACCTATAACGGAAAAGAATGGAAGACCCGTGATAAAATAGGTATTTGTACCTACTATGACGGCGACGAAATGAAATGGCAGTCTTGCACTCATGACTCGCACGAATATAGTGATGATATCGCAGTAACGTTAAACGGCGACGTAAAGAGAATGAAATGGTACGCGTTCGACGTTGAACTTAAAAATATTGCGGGCAATCATATCGACCTGTCTACAAGCGGACAAGAACTTGGTATAACCGTAAACGGAACGGTTCTTCTTAATGACGAAGAAATGACTCCTTGGTTTGTTACGAGTGATTTGAACGGATATCTTCTTATTAAAACGAGCAACGGAAAAGTGTTTGCCGACGAGGCTGCATTTAATGCTGCTAAAGCGGCAGGAACCGTTTACAGACTGACGATTAAAGCGGGCACCGTTCTCACGTTCAATGGCAAAAACTACGTTATAGCCGAAGATATGACCTATAAACTTTCTCTTAAAAACGGAGAATATACTTGGCGCGAAGACGACGGTAACGAAGATCCTCTCTATACTCTTGACGGAACCGTTCACAGAAGTCGTTGGCATGAATTCGAAATGCACCTTACCGATGCGAAAGGTAATGACGTTGCGCTTCCGCAGAATAAAGGCGTAACCGTAAACGGTACGGTTTTGTTGAACGGCGAGGTTATGAGCAATCCGTGGTTCGTTACAAGCGATTGGGACGGCAGCGACGACAAT
Source organism: Subdoligranulum sp. APC924/74 (assembly GCA_963650905.1). Lineage (GTDB taxonomy): Bacteria > Bacillota > Clostridia > Christensenellales > Borkfalkiaceae > UBA10281. The sequence goes on along the minus strand of CAVJNC010000083.1, from coordinate 4,798 downwards.
TCTACCGGAAATTATCTGCTTTCAATAAAGACGAGCAACGGAAAAGTATTTGCCGACGAGGCTGCTTTTAACGCGGCAAATGCGGCAGGAACAGTTTATACGATAACCGTAAAAGCGGGAACGATTCTTACAATCGAAGGCGTGGAGTATCCGATAGTAAAAGATATAACTTACAAATTGTCTTTGAGAAACGGAGAATACGCATGGAGAGAAGCGGAAGACCTTGCGAGCGCAAAGATTTCGTCAAATCAGACGAGAGGGTATCAATATATTAACTTCGAGTTCATCGGTAGTTCCAACGGTTTCGAAACTCAAAACTGGGACGTATTTATAACCGTTGCCGACGGAGCGAAATTTAACGACGAGACTTTAGCTCTTAAACGCGGCGGCTATGGTAATCAAGCATTATTCTTTATCGATAATACTATGGATCGCACGGCTGTTGTCGGCGACAGAATCACTTTTAAAGCGGGCGATTATTATAACGCTACGACGAAACTCGGTATCACTCTCGAAAAAGATTACGTTCTCGAATGGAACGGTTCGGCTTGGGTGCTTGACGAAGATTGAAGGATTAGCGCGGACTCAAAAATTTTAATACCCGAAGACGCGTCCGAAACCGTTATTACGGCGGCGGAAGAACTTCAATCGTTTATATACGAAACAACGAGGTACTTACTCGACATAATAACTGACGGAAGGATGCTGAATACGGCGACGCTTAATTTTTCGATAGGCGAAACCGAAATTAAAAACAACGTAGCAGAGGGATCGGCTGAAAAAGCCGATTCCTTCGCCCGCGAGATAAACGGCGGAATGTGTTTCATATTCGGCGGTTCGGATCGCGGAACGCTATACGGGGTATATGATTTTATCGAGGACGTGTTAGGAGTGAAATTTATTTCCTCCGACGTAACGGTTGTGCCGAGCGGCGTGACCTTACGGTTGAATGAAGACGATTCAGTTTTTGAAACGCCCGCGTTCGATATTCGCTCTATTTGGACGAACGAAACGCAGGCAGATCCGATTTTTGCGGCGAGAAAACGAATCACGACGATTTTTTACAACGAAAACCTCTCCGCGCCTTACGGCGGAGGAATGTATAACGATTATTACAACCCCGGGCATAACCTTAACGCGCTTATAACGGCGGGCGGCGGCTCGGTTTCGGGGACGGTTTGTTTATCGTCGACGGCGACGAGAAATGCAGTCGTCGCGGGATTGAAGAAAATTATCGTTCAATATGGTAATTGCAAATATTTTGCGGTGAAAACCGAAGACGGTTACGATCCGACGGCATGTACCTGTTCGCTTTGCTCGGGTAAAACGGCAAGCGATTTGCTTGTTGATTTCTGTAACTACGTTGCAATCGAGATAAACAAGACGGCAGGGCGCGAAATATTCGTCGTAACGTATGCTTACGGTGTAACGGAAACTCCGCCGACTATCGCGGTAAACGAAAAAGTAGTAATAGAACTTGCCCCGATAACGAACGTTAATCTCGGCTATGCACTTTCAAGCGATAAGCAGTTTGCGGCTTTTGTTTCGTGCTTAAACGGCTGGAAAGAAAAAGTCGGAAACAGGCTTTGGTTTTATAGTTACGGCACGAATTTCGGCAATTACGGCTGGTATTCGCTCAATCTTTCGCTTATGCAGCCGAATTTATCGTATTTGCAGAACACAATCAAGTCCGACGGCGTGTTAATCGAGGACAATCATTTTATCGCTTATACCGATTGGCAGGCGGCCTTAAGAACCTACGTCGGTTCGGCTATCATGTGGAATCCGTCCGCTTATGCGGATAAAAATTCCGTATTCGCGCTTGCAAAAGAGTTTTGTAAATATTATTTTGGCGAAACCGCGGGAAATGCCGTTTACGATTATATAGTCGCTTGCGAAAACAGGCTTGAAGAAATAAGAAACGGCAACGTCTCGGATTTCGAATATTACGTTAAAGACACCGACCATACGCTCGGAGACGGGCAGTTTGCGACCGATTCGCAAGGCGTAAAGCATTATTTAACCGCTAACAGTTATAAAATTTATGATAAAGCGTTTTTAACGGAATACATTTCTAAAATTAAAAACGTTTACGAAGCGGCAAGCGGAGAATATAAAAATCGTGTTGCAAGCGCATTGTTTACGGTTGAACTTTCTTACTTTGCCAACTACAAATACTACTTGACCGAATCCGAAGGCAGCGAATACTTTACTTACGACACGACGGGTTCGTATACGACGAGCGGTGTTCTGGGACTTGGCAAAAAGACTTACGATTATTCCGCTTTTGTTACCCTGCGCAACGAAATATCGTCGCTGTTAACCGTTCTCGACGGCGGTTATGCCTGCGGCGCATTAAGGACGTTTTATAACTCGACCTTGTTCAAAACAATGTTGGAAATCACGGGCGGCGATGCCGATTCCGAACTTTTATCGGGCGAAAAGCAGAACAAAGCGTTTTTAACGGGCGCGGCAAGCGGAACGAAAGCAGGATTTTATATCGTTTTAAGCGAAAACGGCGAATCGCGCAGAACTTCCGACTGGACGGCAAGCGAAAGCACAACGGTAACCGCCAAGTACGGCGAAACCGCCTTTAATTGCACGCTGAAAGGAAGCGGCGCGGACGACAGATTCTTTGTCGACGTTGAAAACGCGGCTATAAGCGGCGCGTCGGCTTACGAGAAAATAACCGTTACCATAAAATCGGGAACGATTATAAATAACGGTAACGAATGGCACGTTGCCGAAGATATCACGTTCAACGCGATATTCGACGGGCAGAAATGGTGCGTGGAAAATTATCTGTAAGGGTTCATCCCTGAAAACGAAGTTTGCGGTTCTTCGGTAAAAAAACCGCAATTTTTTTAAGGAACGAAACGTATGCGTATTACATCGGAAAATAAAATCGTAATCTTTTCAAATGAGTTTCATTCTGAAACGATAAGTACGGCTATAAGTGAATTATCACGCTTTTTATATGCAAGTGCAGGCGCGGTATGCGCGATTGAAAGCGGTATAAGGGCATTAAATAAAAACGAAATCGGGTTTGCTATCGGTTTTACGGAAGAGAAATCCGTTTTCTTTGAAAATAAAAACGACGACGCATTCGTTTCATTCGTTAAAAACAACGTTGTTTATATATACGGCAAAACCGACAGGGCAACGTTATACGGGGTTTATGAATTTCTCGAAAGCATAGCAGGGGTTCGTTTCTTATCGATTACTGCAACTTATATTCCCGATTTGAGAGAAAAGGGGATAGTAGTTCCCGAAACGTATGAAAAAGACGAAAACCCTGTTTTTAATATTCGCTCGTATTGGACTCACGACGGCGAAGTGAGCGCGGAGTATTCTGCAAGAATGCGCGTTATGACCTTATGGTATGACGAAAAATCTGCCACAAAGTTCGGCGGCGGAATGCGAGATGTTTTTTATAACGACGGGCATAACGTAAACAAACTTTATCAGGAAGGATATTTCGCAACGTTCGGTAATCAACCCGACGGAACCGTAATATACGAAGGCGGCGCCGATAACGACGGAAAGCCGTTCGTTTTGCGTTCTACCGCCGTTTCGGATCCGTCAAATTCGGGCAGTATATGCCTTTCCGACGATAAGACGGTAAATCTCGTAACGAAAGGCGTTATAGAAAGAATAAAAAATCATCCGTCGTGCGATTATTTCGGCGTTATGCAAGAAGATACGAAGTTTTTTTGTTCTTGTTCGAAATGTAAAGCCGAGCCGAGCAAGACTAACGTCGTTATAGGTTTTTGCAACAAGATAGCAAGAGAAGTTAAGCGTTGGTGCGAAAACGAAGGTAAAACTTTTACGGACGGCAGAAAGAAATATATCGTAACTTATGCATACGGATATACCGAAATTCCGCCCACTATACACGTAGAAGACAATATTATGGTCGAACTTGCTTTGATTGATTCGGCTAACTATGCGTATTCTTTCGTTGACAAAGAAAATCAGACGGATTCGTGTTTCAATGCAATAGAAGGGTGGAGAAAGGTCGTTTCGGACGATAGAATTTTGTTTTACAGTTACGAAACGAATTTCAATAATTACCATTGGTATATAGCGAATTTAACTAATTTATTGCCCGATTTGCAGTATATGGCGAATTTCGGAAAACTCATCGTAACGTTCGAGGCGGGCGAAATGTTCTGCGATTGTTGGCAGGCGTTGATTCGTACTTACGTTTGCTCGAAACTTATGTGGAATCCGTCGAAATATAATCAGACCGACGTAATGAATATGGTTAAAGAGTTTTGTAATTTGTATTACAAAGGAAACGGCGCCGTTGTTTATGAGTATATAACGGATATGGAAAAGGCTTATGCCGAAGTAAAACGTAAATACGGCAAAAAATCCGATCGTCCTTATCACGTTGCCGTAGCCGACCATATTCTTCTTCATCATAACGATACCGAGGCGATAACCGACGCTTTCGGCGTAAAACATTTGCTTACGGCAAACGAACCCGAATATTTTACCAAGGAGTTTTTACTCGCCCGCGCAGACGGTTTAAGAAAAGCGTATAAAACTGCGGACGGAGAGATGAAAAAACGCCTTGCAAACGTTCTTTTAACGGCGGATATTATGTATTTTTCTCAATGGAAATATCATAACGATATTTCGGACGATATCTCATATACGGATATTTTACTTCAAAAAGAAAAATATCCCGAATTTGCCGCTTTTGCGACCGAAATAAAAGAAATAGTTTCGCTTATAGAAACGCCGAGCGACGCAATAAAAAGGTCTCTTAATCCCGTACTGGGCGCAGACG